>CASWVG010000060.1 GCA_949472775.1 uncultured Lachnospiraceae bacterium | reverse complement strand
GGCGAGAAGCTGGCGAAGGAACTGGAGACGGTGGAGATTCATGATATTGCCGTTCCTTACATCGCCAATGTGACGGCGGACTATGTTAAGGACAAGGCGGATGTGAAACCATTGTTGGAGAAGCAGGTGTCATCTTCCGTGAAGTGGCAGCAGACGGTCGAGCGGATGATTGCGGACGGTGCGGATACGTTTATTGAGATCGGACCGGGCAAGACGCTGTCCGGGTTTATGAGGAAAATTAACCGGGATGTGAAGGTGATTAATATAGAGAAGGTTGAGGATCTGGAGAAACTTCTGTAAGAAGCGGATGCGCAATCGAAAGTAGTGGAACATACTTTCACCTGAGCTGGTTATGAATAATTGAATAGCAATTTTGCAAATGGGAATGGAATAAAAGTGGCAGGAGGAAAGAGATATGCTTACTGGAAAAGTGGCTCTGGTCACAGGCGCGGGGCGCGGGATCGGGAGAGAGATTGCGCTTACGCTTGCGGAGTACGGCGCGGATATGATCGTGAATTACAACGGATCGAAGGAAAAGGCGGAGGAAGTCACAGCGCAGATTGAGGCGATGGGAAGAAAAGCGAAAGCGGTACAGTGCAGCGTGGCGGATTTCGAGGCATGCGGACAGATGATTACGGATGCGCTTGCGGAGTTCGGGCACATCGATATTCTGGTGAACAATGCCGGAATTACGAAGGACAATCTGGTGATGAAGATGACGGAGGCGGATTTTGATGCGGTCATCGACACCAACCTGAAGGGGACATTTAATACCATTAAGCATATGTATCGTTCTTTTTTGAAACAGAAGGCGGGCAGGATTATCAACCTGTCCTCTGTCAGCGGCGTGCTGGGCAATGCGGGACAGGCTAACTATGCGGCTTCCAAGGCAGGTGTGATCGGGCTTACCAAATCCATGGCGAGGGAGCTCGCAAGCAGAAATATTACGGTGAATGCGGTTGCGCCTGGTTTTATTGATACGGACATGACGCAGGCAATGACGGACACGGCGAAGGAGGCGACTCTTGCGCAGATTCCGTTGAAGCGTGTGGGCACGCCTAAGGATATTGCGGAGACGGTGGCTTTTCTGGCGAGCGATAAGGCGGCATATATTACAGGACAGGTGATTTCGGTGGATGGCGGGATGGCCATCTGACAGCCGCGGGAGAAAAACAAGCGGCGCGGGCGCAGGTTTGCGGGCCTGACATTGCGGAAAGGAGCAAAATAGGAAATGAGCAGAAGAGTGGTTGTAACAGGAATGGGGGCTATCACCCCGATTGGCTTAAGCGTAGATGAATTTTGGACGGGCGTGAAGGAAGGGAAGATTGGTTTTGCGCCTATTACAAAGTTTGACACGGCTGATTTTAAGTGTAAGCTTGCGGCTGAGGTCAAAGACTTTGACGGCAAAAACTATATGGATTTCAAGGCGGCGAAGAGAATGGAGCCTTTTTCCCAGTATGCGGTGGCGGCGACCAAAGAGGCGTTAGAAGACGCGGGCATTGACATGGAGAAGGAAGATCCTTACCGTGTAGGCGTGGCGGTAGGTTCCGGCACGGGTTCCCTGCAGGCGATGGAGCGTTCCCACACGAGACTGGTGGAGAAAGGACCGGGCAGAATTGAGCCTCTGTTCGTACCGCTTACAATCTCCAACATGGCGGCGGGCAATGTGTCGATCCAGTTTGGATTAAAGGGCAAGAGCATCAACGTGGTGACTGCCTGTGCGACGGGCACAAATTCCATCGGTGAGGCGTTCCGCGCGATTCAGTACGGGGATGCGGAGGTGATGGTGGCAGGCGGTACGGAGGGCAGTGTGTGTCCTATTGGTATCGGCGGTTTCTCCGCTTTGACGGCGCTTTCCACAAGCGAGGATCCGACAAGATGTTCCATTCCTTTCGACAAGGAAAGAAGCGGCTTTGTCATGGGTGAAGGCGCGGGCGTTGTTGTTCTGGAAGAACTGGAGCACGCGAAGGCAAGGGGCGCGAAGATTTATGCGGAAGTAGCGGGATATGGCTGTACTTCTGACGCGTATCACATCACTTCCCCGGCGGAGGACGGCGCAGGCGCGGCGAAGGCTATGGAGTATGCGGTGAAGGATGCGGGTCTGAATCTGGAAGACATCACCTATATCAACGCCCACGGGACGGCAACGCACCATAACGATCTCTTTGAGACGCGTGCTATCAAGCTTTTGTTCGGTGATCACGCGAAAGATATTAAAATCAATTCCACCAAGTCCATGGTGGGTCATCTTCTGGGCGCGGCGGGCGCGATTGAGTTCGTCACCTGCGTGAAGGAGCTGCAGGAGGGCTATATCCACAAAACCGTCGGTTATCAGGTGCCGGATGAGGAGTGCGACCTGAACTACTGTAAAGAGGCTTACGAGGAAGATTTTGAGTATGCGCTGTCCAATTCCCTCGGATTTGGCGGACACAACGCGAGCCTGCTGGTGAAGAAATATCACGAGTAAGCGCGGGTCTTTAAGTCTGGGTAAAGGAGGAATTCAGATATGTCATTAATGGGTGCAAAGGAAATCATGGAGATCATTCCCCACAGACAGCCCTTTATGCTGATCGACACGATAGAGGAGATGGAGGAGGGGAAACGGGTAGTCGCCAAGAAATGCGTATCCTACAACGAGCCTTTTTTTGCGGGGCATTTTCCACAGGAGCCCGTGATGCCGGGCGTGCTGATTGTGGAGGCGCTGGCACAGACGGGTGCGGTGGCGATTTTAAGCCAGCCCGAGTTTAAAGGTAAGACCGCTTACTTTGCGGCGATCAACAACGCAAAGTTTAAAGGAAAGGTAGTTCCCGGCGACGTGTTGACGCTGGAGACAGAGATTATTAAAATAAAAGGTCCTATCGGCGTAGGTGCGGGAAAGGCTTACGTGGACGGGAAACTTGTGACGCAGGCGGAACTGACTTTTGCCATTGGTCAGGCGTAAATTACGCAAAATGTAAGCGCAGCCGGCGATTGGAGATGTATCTGGCGCCGCAACTGTGAAGCGCTTAAGTATTTGTGGATACCTATGAGGTATCGGAAGGACAGGGGAAATAAATGAGGAATGTGAAACCTTTGAAAATTGGCGATTTAACAGCCCGTGTACCGGTGATTCAAGGCGGTATGGGTGTGGGAGTCAGTCTTTCCTCTCTTGCCGGAAATGTGGCGAAGGAGGGCGGAATCGGCGTCATTTCCACGGCGCAGATCGGCTACCGGGAACCGGATTTTGACACGGATCCGATCGGGGCGAATCTGCGGGCTATCGGGACGGAGATCGCGAAGGCCAGAGAAATCGCGAAAGGTGGGATTCTGGGCGTCAATATCATGGTGGCTACCAGAAAGTATGAGGAGTACATCAAGGCGGCTGTAGCTGCGGGCATTGACTTAATTATTTCCGGGGCGGGACTGCCCATGGACCTGCCCAGGATTGCCGGGGCAGCGAAGACGAAGCTTGCGCCTATTGTGTCCAGTGTGAAATCAGCGCAGGTGATCATGCGGTACTGGTGGAAAAAGTATAACAGACTGCCCGATGCGGTGGTGATCGAAGGGCCTCTGGCCGGGGGTCATCTGGGTTTTCACAAAGAGCAGCTTGCAGATATCGAAGGCTTGCATTATGATGAGGAAGTGGAGGCGATCATTGCACAGGTCAATGAGACGGCGGCGGAGCACGGAACGGAGATTCCCGTTGTCATGGCAGGTGGTATCTATACCCGCGAAGACATGGAACACTATCTGGAGCTGGGCGCTTCCGGTGTGCAGATGGCAACGCGCTTTGTGACGACTTACGAGTGCGACGCGGACCCAGCCTACAAGCAGAGTTATATCGACGCGAAGGAGGAGGATATCGTCATCGTGCAGAGCCCGGTGGGTATGCCAGGGCGGGCGATTCTGAATCCCTTTATGAAGCGGGCGAAGGAGGGACGGATTCCGCACGAGAAATGTCATCTCTGCATCAGTACCTGCAAAGGAGCGGAAACGCCTTACTGCATCACGGACGCGCTTGTCAATGCCGTAAAGGGAAAGGTGGATGAGGCGTTGCTTTTCTGTGGCGCGAACGCATACCGCGCAACACATTTAGAACATGTCAAAGACATTCTCGGAGAGTTTGCGTGATAGCATTGAGCAGTGCGCAGACAGAAGAATAGGCGGAGCGGAGAGCGTGCTCGCCGAAACGCCTATTCAGATGGATGCATAGGGCGGTGCTAAGCGCCAGTGGCGCTTGCCCAGCACGGACCGAAGCGGAGCGGAGACAGTCCGCGAGCGAGGGAAACCGAAGGTTTCGGGAGCGGCACTGCGGGATAAAAAGAAGCATAAATTATGGGAGAGACGGTGTGAAGACAAGAATCATAGGAACAGGGAGCTGTCTGCCAGAGACAGTGGTGACAAATGATGATCTGTCCAAGATGATGGACACTTCCGACGAGTGGATCAGCAGCAGGACGGGAATCAGAGAGAGGCATCTGGTGAAGGAAGAGACAACAGCAAGCATGTCTATAGAGGCGGCAAAGCGTGCCATGGAAAACGCGGGCGTGACCGCGCAGGAGCTTGATCTGATTATTCTGGGTACAGTGTCGGCGGATTTTGTGACGCCGGCATGCGCCTGTGAAGTACAGGCAGCGATCGGCGCGGACAGGGCAGTTGCCTTTGATATCAACGCGGCATGCTCCGGATTTATGTTTGCCTTGAATATAGCCAACGCGTATATACAGGCGGGGACTTACAACACAGCTTTGATTCTGGGGGCGGAGACGCTCTCAAAGATCGTGGATTGGGAGGACAGGAGTACCTGCGTACTCTTCGGTGACGGAGCGGGCGCGGCGGTGGTGCGTGCGGATGAAAACTACGGTATGCTTGCTTTTGATCAGGGATCCGACGGGACGAAGGGAGAAGTGCTTGCCTGCCCGGGACGTGCCAATAACAACCCTCTGATTAAGACATGCCAGAAGCTGCCTTATGTTCACATGGACGGGCAGGAAGTTTATAAATTTGCCGTGACCACGGTGCCTGCTTCCTTACAAAAGACCATTGAGGCGGCGGGACTTGCGCCGGATGATATCGATTACTTTGCGCTGCATCAGGCGAATATCCGCATTATCCAGTCGGTGTCGAAACGGCTCCGCATCACCGAGGATAAGTTCCCGGTCAGTCTGGATCACTGTGGAAATATATCCGCGGCAAGCGTGCCGATTCTGCTCGATGAAATGAACCGCAAAGGACTGTTAAAGCCCGGCATGAAAGTTGCACTAAGCGGCTTCGGCGGCGGACTGACCTGGGCATCCGCAGTCATAGAGTGGTAATGGTTTAATTCGCTTTCAGTGTCAGTGCAAGGGAGGAAATCTTTTCCAGAACTTCCTTGCAGGAGTTCATATTCTTCACGGAGGTCTCGGAAGTGCGGAGCCCTTCGGTAGAGGATGCGGCAACCTCTTCGCTGGTAGCGGAGAGATGTGTTATATTTTCGGAAATGGTATCTGTGGAGGTGAGTATCACATTGACGCTCTCCTCCGTATTTTTTACTTTCGTTGCCAGCTCGGTCATCTCCCGATGAATGTGCTCGAAACGGCCGCGCATGTTTTCGATCATTTCATTCTGTGTCCGCACGGAAGCAGCGGAAGTTTCAATACTCGCATTTGCTGATCTGGCGTCGCTGTTCAGGTCGTTGATGATAGCAGTAATATTGTTGGACGCCTCCTTGGTCTGTGCGGAGAGCTCTCTGATCTCGTCAGCTACCACAGCGAAGCCTTTTCCTGCCTCACCCGCTCTCGCGGCTTCGATGGAGGCATTTAGGGCGAGCAGGTTTGTCTTTCCGGCAATGCTTAAGATCGTGCCGATAAATTCCTGCACATTGTCAATCTGTGCGGTCAGCCGGGAAATCACCTGTACTGTCGTCTCGCTTGCGGCGGCAACATTCTCTGCCTGCTCTTTCAGTTTCTGTATTTCCGCGGAACCTTCAGAGATGGTCTCCATGGTTCTGTCGGAGGCGTCCATCATGGCGCGGATTTCTCCTTCCGCCGTATCGGAGGCGGTGTGGATTTCCACACACATGGAGGCTTGTTCCTGGATGGCTTCGGCGGTATTTTCTGTGCTGTCAGCAATATTTCCCATGGCGAAATTGCAGGTGTCTACGCACTGTTTCAGCTCGTCCACCATTCTCATGGCTTCAGCAAAGTGGGAAGATATTTCGTCGGCGACCCGTGCCATGGTCTGGTTTGCGATTTCCTGTGCTTTTGCAGCGTCCGTAATGGAAGCCATATTTTCTTCGTTGAAACGGATCAGAAGGCGGGTCACTGTGATGCATGTGAGAGCCATCAGCAGCAGGGAAAAGAGGTCGATAATTGAGCGGCTGATATAGTCGCCTTCCGTGGTAAAGTTAATAAAAATACGGAACAGATTGGCGACGATGGCAACGGTATTGCCCCAGACGGCAAGCCTTACATTTAGGAAAGCCATGGAGGAGACAATCAGCGCAAATACATAGGTATAAATGCCGGCGCTGCTGTTCAATAGGACAATAATGGTATATGCGAGGGCGCAGGAACCCATGAGAGCGATGGAGCATGCCTTGGTCTCCCTGTTTTTGACGAGTGCTAAAATGCTGACAAGGATGGAGGAAATGGTAAAGCCGATCTGTATCCATATTTTCCATGTGTGGTTTCCTGCAATAATGGAAAGGGTGAAAGTGATCAGAAAGTATCCCAGTATAATCATAACAACAGGGAAAATTTTGGAATTGGCTGCCCGGTATTGTTCTTTTGTCATGTTAAATGTCCCCCTTATTAAAATATTACACAAATAAACGCAGATCAACAGACCTGCGTTTATTATAATACGCTCCGTGTAAATATACAATAAATTATGAAAATATGCGTAAATTTTGTATATTATTACTAGCGCTTATTCTTGGTTTCTAATGCGGTCAATCAGGCTCTCTCTCTCCATTTTTTTGCGGATGAAGAGGGTGATAATAAGCTGTCCGGAAATAAGGACAACAGCAAGACCGATGGTTTCCCAGAGGGGATAGTGGTAGCGGCTGATGCTCATAATATGTTCCTGTTTCGCCCAGAGGAACAGAAGATATCCGGCAGCGTTGCCGAGAGTCAGGCTGATCAGTAGCGTGCCCGCTGTGAAGACAAGCCCTTCCCCGGAGAGCATGCGCACGAGCTGCTTGTCGGAGAGGCCGAGAGCCTGCAGGATGCCTAACTCCTTTTTGCGTGTGACAATACTGGTGATCATCGTGTTGATCAGATTGATAAAACCGATCACGGCGATCAGGATCAGAAGCAGATAGAGCGGATTCTTCATCAGATCGATGGAAGAGTGTCCGATCGCCAGTTCTACATCCATGGCATAGAGCGTAAAATGTTCATTTTCCGCTACAATTTCCGTAAGCGCTTCCTTTACGCTGTCATAGTGCGCGTTGTCTACATGCAGATAAATGCTCGTGGTTGGATCGCAGGTCAGTCCCAGACTGTTCCATGTATCCTCTGTCATAACCAGATAAGTGAAATTGGCATCCGGCTCTGTCAGGGCACCCAGCGTTACCGTTAGGGGAATTTCCCGGCTGCCGTCGTGGAGGGTGATCGGGAGGACATCGCCTATGGAAAGACCGTACTCATTAAAAGAGTAAACATGGGTGCAGACGATCTCATTGTTTGCCGTCATGCGGTCGTAGTCGATGCTGCCCTGTTCCAGACAGGCGTTTAATTCCGCCACATCGTCTCTGGTAAAGTAAGAGAGCGGCAAGTGGTTCTCGTAATCTTCGTACATGGGCGATTCCATATCGGTGGAGGAAATGATTTTACCGGGTGCCCGCTCCACGGATTCCACTCCCTCTATGGAGGACAGTCTGGAAAGAAATGCCTCGCTGAAATATTCCTGCTGTACCAGATTTTCCAGATTGTTTTCGGGATATTCCTTATCATTATAGAGGGCATAGTCCAGAGCGATGCGGAAATCGCCTCTGGGGATGTTTCTTCTTGCCAGGTCTTCTGCGCTGACGCTGCAAAGTACGGCAGATACGCATATAAAGAGCACACAGCTTAAGCCCATGGTGAGGATGGTGACGGCGGTACGCTTCCTGTTGCGCGTCAGATTGGCCAGGGTCAGTGTGGACACCTTTACCTCGGTGTGTCCCTTGCGGCTCTTGCGGTCGTTTGTGTTTTCCTGATAGCGGATCGCCTCTACCGGGGAAACTTTTTTCGCCATGCGGATGGGCTTTTGCAGGGAAACCGCCACAGTGATCAGTGAAGCCGCAGTCGCTATGAGCAGCACAGGCAGAGAAAACATGTGAAGCTGTCCGATAATTGCTTCCGTCGCGTCGCGGGAGTAGGAGCTGATGGCGGAGCCGCTGCTGTATGCCCACAAAGCCAGCGGAAACAGCAGGTAAGGAAGCAGGAATCCGAGTAACAGCCCGACAGGAACCGCAAAGGCGGACACGATGGCACCCTGCCAGTAAAATAATCTGGCGATCTGGCGTCCCGATGCGCCCAGCGCCTTTAACTTGCCGATTTCCTGCACGTCGGTGATCACGCCCACATAGTAAATGCTGTAGATCACCAGAGAGGAAAAGAAGATCACGATCAGACCGATGACAGCCATGACCGCCATGGTTTCCGTACCCGGGTTAGTCGCGGTGAAAAGATACTCCTTGTTTATATTTACCCTTCCCTCGTCCAGCCCGATATCTGCGGCAACTGCGTTGATTCGGTCTGTCATTTCATCAAAGGTCAGTTCTTCTTCCCCATAGACGCGCAGGGTGGCGACCGGCTCTGGCTCGTAGAGACCGTCTGCCTTGTAGCGGTCTAAAAGGGCTTTGGAGATGCGGCCGGTCCACATCAGGCGGCTGTCGTCGATCTGATCGGAGATTTCCACGTCCGGCTCCAGACCGCTGATGGTAAATTCTCTGGTCAGAATTTCCCCTTTGCCGTCTACACGGAAGGAGAGGGTTACCTTGCCGCCGATGACAGGCTCTGCGCCGACGCGGCGGAAGAAAGCGGGGGAGGAGCAGATTTCGTCCTCTGCTTCGGGATAATGACCGAAAGCCAGCTCCACAGAGAGCGAGGAGCCGCCGTCTGCGGGCTGTTCATTCTTCAAGGTCTCCTGACAGGAAAGGACGCCGTTCATCTTTCCATTTTCAATATCCGCAAAGACTTCCGTGGTGGATAGCGCTTCCACCTGAATATGATTTGACAGGACATTTACCTGCTCGGGTGTTAAGCCGCCAAAGCGGGCATGATAGTCCGCAAGAGCGTACATCTGTCGGTTCATATCCAGTGCGGCGGTGCCGACCGTGCCGATTGCCATGAGCAGCATGGTAGTGAGCATGATGGCGATGCCGGTGAGCATGGTGCGGCTTTTATTGTAGCGCAGCTTACTCAGTGCCAGCCCCCTTACCGTATTAGTTCTCTTCATCGGAATCCACCTCGCTTTCCCCAGAGGAGAGGATGCGCCCGTCCGCCAGAATGATCGTGCGTTCCGCCATCTGAGCAACTTCCTCATTGTGGGTGATGACCACGAGGGTCTGCCCGTATTTTTGGGCGGATGCCTTTAAAAGAGCCATGGTTTCATCACCGGTACGGGTGTCCAGATTGCCGGTAGGCTCGTCGGCGAGTATGATGGAGGGTTTTGACGCAATGGCTCTGGCGATGGCGCATCTCTGCTGCTGACCGCCCGAGAGGGTGTTGGGGAGATGCTTTACTCTGTCCGAAAGCCCAAGCGTTTTTACAATATCGTTTATAAACGATTCGTCTATGGGTTTGCCGTCCAGTCCGAGGGGAAGAACGATGTTTTCCCATACGTTGAGGGAAGGGATGAGATTGTAAGCCTGAAAAATGAAGCCGATTTTGCGGCGGCGGATTTTTGAAAGTTTTTCTTCTTTGAAAGAGGCAATGTTTTCCCCGTCGATAAAGACCTTGCCGGAGGTGGGATTGTCCAGCCCGCCCAGCATGTGAAGCAGTGTGGACTTGCCGCTGCCCGATTTGCCGACGATGGAGACGAACTCGCCCTGTCTGATTTCCAGATTGACGTGATCTACGGCTTTGACCTGATTGTCGCCTGTGCCATAGTATTTGCATAAATCCTCAGTTTTTAAGATAATATCCGTGTGGTTTTTCATATACGATCCTGCCTTTCTATTTATCGTGGGGAGAATGCCGACTTTTAGGCACTTTCCTCGGTGAGAAATGTCTGCGTAGCAGACTTGATACTTCCTGGGGTTCCATTTTATGAAGGACGTCTTTGGAAGTACTTTTCACTTTAGTATACGGCAGTAATCTTACAGGAGACTTACAAGGCGTAAATAAATATAAAGTTTATGAAACTGGACTGCCTGTTTCCGTTTGTATATATATAGGCAGAGGGAGATGCACGGTGAAAATGCTGCCTTTTTTCGCCGCAGGCTTCACGCTTATGGTGCCGCCCTGGGCTTCTAAAATGCGCCTGGTCAGATAAAGCCCCACGCCGGAGCCTTCGGTCTGTTTGACAACCGGGTGGCTGCCCCGGCAGAAACGCTGAAAGATCCGGTTGGCTTCTTCCGGAAAGACACCGATTCCCTCGTCTTCAATTTCCAGACTGATATAACTGTAAAACTGGTGGGGCCGCAGGGTTACCGTGCTGCCTGTCGGAGAATATTTCACCGCGTTGTCCAGAAGGTTTGCAATCGCCTCAGCAGTCCAACGCCTGTCTAAAAACAGAGGGACGCGGGAATCTGATTCGCTTTCGGGACCGATCAGTTCTACGGTGATATTTTTAGGCAGGGTTTTTTCATATACCATATTCACAGCGTCGGTGAGCAGATCGGACAAAAAGACGCGCTCCTGTTTCAGCGTAACCATGTCAGTTTCCAGACGGGAAACATTGACTAATTCAGTCATCAAATTTTCAAGATGCGATAGCTGTCCGGCGCACCTTTCCAGAAAATCGGTGCGCTCTGTTTCGGAATCAGCCTCCATACACATGGTAAAGCAGCTTTTCAAAGCGCTGACAGGTGTTTTTAGCTGATGTGAGATATCTGTGACAAGTGTTTTTGTGTGGTCCCGCTCTTCGTCCAGCGCCAGCGTTTTTGTTTTCAGCTTATGTCCCAGTTTGAGGAGGGTGTCGGTGAAGGATTCGCTAAAAACGGGCTTCAGATTTTTCTGATCGGCAAGGGGTGAATAGTTGTCCGCGAGATAGTATTCCAGTATTTCATGCAGACGCCATTCCTGTTTTCTCCGGCTTATATAAAAGAAAAAGAAACAGAGCGCGGTGAGGAGAAGATCAATGGCGAGGACGGCAATCAGAAGTGAAAAGAACGGCAGGAAAGCGGAATGATAGTAGGGGACGTCGGTCATCAGCATATTTTCCCGATATCCGTATTTTGTAAGGATGGAAAATCCCTTGTCCAGATAGCTGTAATCTGCGTCCTGCATGGCGGCGAGCAGTGTCTGTTCCGCGTCGGGGTATTCGGAAAGAATCGCCCCCGCAATATTTCCGTACTGCTTCTGCTCCAGTGTATATTGCGCGTTCATAAAGGAAAATCCCCAGAAGCCGCACAGGCAAATAAAAAGCACGGAAATGCCAGAAATAAGCGCGCAGGTTTTCCATGCAAACCCGGATGTTTTCAAAGTCTTTGTCATCGTTTTTCACATTTCCTTTCCCAGATATAGCCCAGTCCCCGGATATTTTTCAGAATGGCGGGGGCGGAAGGGTTGTCCTCCATTTTTTCACGCAGTCTTCTGATATTGACGGAGAGGGTGTTTTCATCGACAAAATTGCCCTCGATGTCCCATATGGCTTCCAAGAGCTGCCCTCGTGACAGAACTTTCATGGGATTTTCCATAAAGAATGCGAGCAGGGAGTATTCCCGGGCAGTCAGTGTCAATGTTTCCCCGTCCTTCGTGACCCGCTTTTCTTCCGGGTAGAGCGTGATGTTTCCCGAGACGATCGTCTTTGGCGTTTCCGCCGGGAAACGCTTTAAGAGAGCGCCTACCTTGGAAACAAGAACGGCCATAGAAAAAGGTTTGGTGATATAATCGTCTGCGCCCTGCCGGTAACCTGCCACCATATCCTCCTCCCGGTCAAGGGCGGTCAGAAACAGGAAAAGCACGTCACTCTCCTGCCGTATGCGGGAGCAAAAATCCAGACCGTTTCCGTCTGGCAATGTGATATCACAGATAATCAGAGAGGGAGTAACCTGCCGGAAAAGAGAAAGCGCTTCCTTCACGGTAAAGGCGCTGTGGACGGTGTATCCCTCCTTCTTTAATTTCAGACTGACTGAGTGGTTGAGGTTGTCATCATCCTCCAAAAGTAAAATTTCCTGCGGCATAGTCACACACTCCATTCAAAAAATACTTTTCATATATCATATAATAGCTGCAAAAGAAAAACAAGCGACGCCAAGCGGCATTTGTTTTAAGCTTAAAGTTTGAGAAATTTTGTGATATACTTATAAATAACTATATTTTTACGAGGGGAAAATCAATGGGGAAAGGCGGGGAACGGAATGAAACAGGTTTGGTTTATCTATCAGGAAAAGGAGGAGTTTACGCAGAAGCTTCTTGAATTTAAAAAGGCGGACGGCGCGGGCAGTACGGGGAAAAGACTGTTCCAGATTTATTCGGAAGTGTTAGAGCCGGAAGCCATTCGGGAGGTGACGGACCTGATTGAAGAGCATTTTCCGGACGCGCCATACATAGGCTGCTCCACAAGCGGAAATATTATTGACTGTGAGCTGGCGGGTGACATTACAGTGGTTTGTACGGATTTTGAACTGCCGACGACCAGATTTGAGATTTTCCAGTATGACATGGCAGAGCTGGGGGTAGATGAGATTACGGCGCAGATTGTGGAGGAGACGCAGAAAAATCCATGGGTGAAGGCGATCGAAATGTACTTTACCATTCCGGAGGGTTCCACCACGCGGTTTTGCGACGGTTTGAAAGAGATTCGGGAGGATATTCAGATATTCGGCGGCGTTAGCTGCAGCAATGACATTACAAGTGATGATTCCTGCGTGCTTACAAAGGCGTACGGATTTTCGGAGACGTCAATTGTCATCGTGTTTTATGGCGGCGAGGACTATCATGTGGATTCCATCAAGGTGACGGGGTGGAAACCGCTTGGCAGGGAGTTTCATGTTACAAAGTCTAAGGGGTCTGTCCTGCAGGAGCTTGACGGCATTCCGGCGTACGATATTTACCGAAAATATCTGAATATAAACAATGACGAAAACTTTTTTTACAATACATTGGAATTTCCTCTGTTTTATGAACATAATGATACGACCATTCTGCGTACCCCCGTGTCCAGCAATGAGGACGGCTCCATCAATATGACATCGGATATGGATATCGGTTCCGTGGTGAGGATTTCTTACGGTGACCCGGGTACGATCGTGGAGAGCATCAGAGAAGACAGCCGGAAGCTTGCGCAGTTTGCGCCAGATGTAATGCACATATTTTCCTGCGCCGCAAGGCGCACTTTCTGGAGCAACAGGGAACCCACTTATGAAATCGAACCTTTGTATGATATATCGCCTTCCTGTGGGTTTTTCTCACACGGGGAGTTTCTGCGCACCAAGGGCAGCCTGAACCAGCACAATGTAACGCTGGTTATTGCGGCGATGAGGGAAGGGGAGAAAAAGGCGACAGCGGAATTGTCTGAAACGCAGGATAGAGATACCATGTCCCGTGTGCCGCTGGTATCCAGGCTGGCGACTTTTATCAGCGTGACCTCTCTTGAATTGGAGAACAAGAACAGGCAGCTTGCCCAGATCAATGACAGGTTGAAAGGTGTTCATGGGGATCCAGAGGGTCAGTCCCCGAGTGACACCGGACAGGGAGAATAACGCGGCTTTTGTGCAGTCGTGTGGATATGGGCTTTGCAGGGTGGAAAGGACGGGATCCCGGTGGAGATTGAGCCAAAACAGAGGGAAGCGGCATGCGTATTTTAATAGCTGAGGATGAGGTGGAACTGGCAAAAGGACTTAAGTTTCTGCTGGAAAAGAACAAATTTACCGTGGACATGGTGCATGATGGTGCGGAGGCACTGACTTACGTCAGGGGCAGGGATTACGATGTGGTTGTTCTGGACATTATGCTGCCGAAAGTGAACGGACTGGATGTGCTGCGACAGATTCGGGAGGCTGGCTCAGGGATTCCGATATTGATGCTGACGGCCAAAGCGGAGATTGAAGACCGGGTGGCTGGCCTGGAGGCAGGGGCGGACGATTATCTTCCGAAGCCCTTTGCCAGCCCGGAATTTATTGCCAGAGTGAAGGCCCTTTCGCGGAGAAACGCGGGATATATGGACCTATGTCTGACTTTCGGAAATGTACAGCTGGACTGCAACCGCTATGAGATGGCGTGCAAAGACCGGGTGGTACGTCTGAACAACAAGGAATTTCAACTGATGGAACTTTTTATGCGCAATCCCCGTTTTGTATTTTCGACGGCGCATCTGATGGATAAGATATGGGGGCAGGACTCGGAGGCGGATATCAGCGTGGTCTGGACATATGTGGGATTTCTCCGGAAGAAATTAAAAGAGCTGGGAGCGGATATTGAGATACGGACAGCCCGTGGCGCAGGCTATTTTCTTGATGTATAGAAAATGGCGATAGTGTGAAAGGAATCGAGCGCGTGTGCGCTCGATTTTTTGAGGAAAGCAAATGCTGAAAAAAATACAGAGGCGGTTTATTCTGGCGGCGATGGCAGCGTTCGGAACGGTTATGCTGCTTATTATTGTCGGGATCAACGCCGCGAATTATTACAGGACAACATCTATGCAGGATCATCTGGCAAGGGAACTTCTCAGGCGCGGGCAGAAGGCTGTTGCGGAACCGAAATCGATGCCGCCGGGCAGAAGAATACCGGGAGGAGGACCGGAGGCAGAATTTATGACCCGGTTTTTTACTGTATACTGCGATGAAAATGGAGATATCAGGGGGATGTCCAGAGATTATATCTCTTCCGTCGATGAGGAAACGGCGGAAGAATATACGAGGGTTGTCCTCGCCAAAGGCAAAGAGAGAGGATATTACGGGGATTACAGATATTTTGTGGATCGGAGTGGAAAGGGAATTTCGGTTCTTTTTTTGAATGTGGCTATTCAGATACAGTCTATGCGGACTCTGCTTTTTGTGTCTTTGCTGATCGGGATGGCAAGCCTGCTTCTGGTGCTTTTGCTAGTCATACTTTTTTCAAGACGGGCGATCAGACCTTATGTGAAAAATATAGAACGGCAGAGACAGTTTATCACGGACGCGGGACATGAGCTTAAAACGCCGATCACTTCCATTGCGACCAGCGCGGATATTGCGGCAATGGCGCATGAGGGTGACGAGTGGATTGACAATATCCGAAAACAGACGGCGCGGCTCACAAAACTGGTGGGGGATATGGTTGCCTTATCAAGGCTGGATGAGGAGACGCCCTTTCCTGAGAAGAGCAGATTCTCCGTGAGTGAAGCGGCATGGGAGACTGCGGAACCTTTTGCACATCTGGCGAAGGCAAAGGGGAAAAACTACAGCCAGAACATTGAGGAGAATCTGATGTTGTATGGAGACAGAACTTCCATTCAGCGGATGATCTCTATTTTGCTGGACAACGCGGTCAGGTATTCCGACGACGGCGGTCAGATTCAGATGCAGATTTACCGCAGGAAGGGCAAAGTCTGCATAGAGGTATCCAATACATGTGACCTGTCTGATGTTTCAGATCTGGACAGACTGTTTGACCGGTTTTACCGCATGGATGCATCCCGGTCTGCCACGACGGGCGGCACGGGAATCGGTCTGTCCATGGTGCGGGCGATAGCGGAAACGCACGGAGGGAAAGCGACGGTGCAGAGTGATGACGGGAAGAGGATATGCTTTAAGGTGACGCTGTAGAGGTGGGAAGGCGATCTTCTGGGGAAACCGCATCAAAATTTGTTCATCAAAAAATCACATCTGTTTTTAAGTACATTTCAGGAAGGCCATCTATACTTTATCCATGTTTAGTGCACAAAAAAGAAAGATTAATTCTTTAACAGGTCCTAAGACGCGGAAAGGAGAAAAGGTGTGAATCAGAAGGAAGGATTCCGGCATGAGTTGAAATACCGGATTGGCTATGCGCAGTATATGGAACTGCGGAACCGTCTGCGGACAGTCATGCAAAGCGACGTACATACGAAAGTGGACGGAAAGTATCTGATACGCAGCATTTATTTCGACAATTATGTTGATAAAGCGCTACGGGAAAAGACGGACGGCGTTCCGATACGGGAGAAGTTCAGGATCAGATATTACAACGATGATTTTTCTTATCTGACGCTGGAAAAGAAAATTAAAGATAACAATTTCTGCATGAAAGTAGACGCACAGATTACGGAAGAAGAGTGCAGGGAACTGCTGGCAGGTAAAACGAGCGGGATGCGAGGACATCCTTCGCCGCTGGTGCGGGAGCTTTACGCAAAAATGCGGTACCAGTTGCTTCGCCCAAGGGTGCTTGTATCCTATATGCGCGAGCCTTATATTTACCAGGCAGGAAATGTGCGGGTTACCTTCGACTCAAATATTCGGACGACTTTATTCCACAGGGATTTTCTGGAAGGGAAGGTCACAGATATCGACACAGCGGAGGCACCGCAGGATATGATTCTGGAAGTGAAATATGATGCTTTCCTTCCGGAAATTATACAAAGGCTTGTTCAGACAAATACATTGCGGCAGACGGCGTTTTCAAAATATGAGGCATGCAGACGGTTTGGTTAAGAAAAAAGGAGGAAAAGAAAAATGTCTTTTAACGATATATTTAAATCAAGCTTTTTGGAGAATGTAACGCAGTTTTCGGCGGTTGATACTCTGATTGGAATGCTTTTTGCCCTTATTATCGGGCTGTTTATTTTTGTGGTCTATAAAAAGACTTTTACCGGCGTTATGTATTCATCCGGGTTTGCGCTGACGCTTGTGGGACTCTCTCTTGTGACAACGCTGGTGATTATGGCGGTGACGTCCAATGTGGTGTTGTCTCTTGGCATGGTGGGCGCACTCTCCATCGTCCGTTTCCGGGCGGCGATCAAGGAGCCGATTGAGATTGTGTATCTGTTCTGGGCGATTGCGGCGGGGATTGTAATAGGCGCGGGTATGATTCCGCTGGCGGTGATCGGTTCCGCGATTATCGGCATAATTCTGATTCTATTTGCCAACCGGAAGATACATGAGAACCCTTATATTCTGATTTTGAACTGTAAGGATGAAAAGGCGGAGGACGCGGCGGCACAGATAGCGCGGACGGCATTGAAACGGTTTCTGATGAAGGCCAAAACCGTGAATGAGGGCGGCATTGAACTGACGGCGGAGGTTCGTCTGGCGGATGCGGCAACGTCCTTTGTCAACAGATTACATGAGATTGAAGGTGTGGGCAGCGTTACCCTTGTAAGCTATAATGGCGAATACATGTCATAACGCGCGGGATGGAATATCTGTATGCCACGTGCGCGCCCTGGTTTCATATGATTAAAGCTGTGTCCGGGGCAGCGCGAAAGGGAGGTAAATTATGATATCTTACAGGCATATAACGAAGATCATCAGTGTGATGATGGCGGCCGCCGTTGCGTTTTGCATCTGGCTGATGGGGCTTCCGAAGGAGGCAGTGGAGACATTGGGTGGCGTCGAAGTGCCGATGGAATATGAGACGGGGTTGTTTGACACGGAAAAGCTCATGCATATTGATATTCAGATAGACGAAGGGGATTGGGCGGATATGCTGGAGAACGCCATGGCGGAAGCATATTATTCCTGTGATGTGCTTGTCAATGACCAGAAAATATGCAACGTTGGGATTCGGCCGAAGGGAAATACCAGTCTGTCGGCGATTGCCATGAATCCCGATACGGACAGATACAGTTTGAAACTGGAATTTGATCATTATGTGAAAGGGCAGACCTGCCTCGGGCTCGATAAATTGATTTTAAATAATAGTTACGCGGATGCCACCAACATGAAGGAGGCTTTAGTCTATGATATGTACCAGTATCTGGGGGCGGACGCATCTTTGTATAATTATGCCGAAGTTTCGGTGAACGGCGAATATATAGGTGTGTACCTTGCCCTGGAGGCGGTAGAGGAAAGTTTTCTTCTGCGGAACTACGGAACCGGGGACGGTAAATTATATAAGCCTGAAAGTATGCAGATGGGTGGCGGTTCTAAGGTCGGAAACTTCAGCGGAAAACCGCCTGGGTATGACGAGAAAGATGATGCCACAGGGAAGGGCAGGCCTTCGGAGAGAGGCAAAATGCCGAAGTTTGAGGAAGATATGATGCCTGCCGGGGAGGATTCTGCGGAAACCGGGAAAGCGCGGGAGACTGAAACAACGGAGCTTCCGGGTGGAGAATTGCCGGATTTCTCGGGTGAAATGCCGCCGGGTGGTGGAGAGTTTGACTTTGCAGACGGGGAAGGACAGAAAATGCCGGATAGGGGAAAGATGCCGGGCGGCGGTCATGCTATGGGCGGAGGAAACGGCGCAAATCTCAACTACACTGACGAGGAGCTTTCCAGTTATTCTGACATATGGGACAGTGAGGTGACAGATTCGGGGAAAACCGATCACAGCAGAGTAGTCACAGCTCTCAAAAACATCAGCGAGGGTACCGACCTTGAGAAATATCTTGACGTGGATAATATTTTAAAATATATGGCGGTACATGCGTTTTCCGTAAACCTTGACAGCCTTTCCGGGAATATGGCGCACAATTATTATCTGTATGAATACAAGGGCATGCTGAATATTCTTCCCTGGGATTATAACCTTTCTTTTGGCGGTATGAATCAGGGACCGGAGAGCAGCGCGTCGGAAGTAGTCAATGATGCGGTGGATACACCTTTCCAGGGAACGACGTTTTTTGATGCGCTCTTGGAGAATGAGACATATCTTTCACGCTATCACGAGTATTTGAGAGAGCTTTCGCAGGAGTATGTCCTGAACGGACGGTTTGAGGAGGTCTATCAGGGAATCCGAAGCAGGATTGACACTTTGGTGGAAACGGATCCTACCGCGCTTTATTCCTATGAGGAGTATGAGGCGGGCGTGGAAATGCTGTATCAGACGGTTATGTTGCGGGCTGAAAGTGTTAAAGGGCAGATTGACGGCACGATTCCCGCCACGGATGAGGAACAGATGGCGGATGCCACAGAGCTGGTGGATGCGTCGGAAATTGACATTAGTGTTATGGGAGTGATGGATATGGGAGGAGGAGAACGAAAAAGCGCGAGAGCGGCAAAAAGACAGTAAACATATTATGCAGAAAATCTCATAAAATGGAAGTAAGAAGATAGAATTCCGGCATGCGGTCATACAGTTGCGGTCTGATGGCGATGAGACGGTATGCCAAAGAGGTTTTCATGTTAAATTATATCTGGGCTTTTATGATTCTGATCGGCGTTGTGTACGGCGCCTTCACGGGGAAAATGGAGGAGGTGACGAGCGCGGCGCTTGACTCCGCCGGGGACGCGGTGTCTCTGTGCATCACCATGATCGGCGTGATGGCGCTGTGGGTGGGGCTGATGGAAATCGCGCAGAAATCGGGTCTGATTGCAAAACTGACGAGAGGCATACAGCCCTTCATCAGTTTTCTTTTTCCGTGTATTCCGAAAGGGCATCCGGCAAGGGAGTATATTGCGACAAACTTGATCGCTAATGTATTGGGACTCGGCTGGGCGTGTACGCCGGCGGGGCTTTGAGTTATTATAGTGACAGGTTGAAAAATCCATTGAGAAATCAAGGGTT
>CASWVG010000059.1 GCA_949472775.1 uncultured Lachnospiraceae bacterium | reverse complement strand
TCTTACCAAAAAAGAGGTATTTTTTTCCAAAGACACAAACTATTTTACACTACCCTCCAGGCACCACAAAAACAGCCAGAGCAGAATCGGCACGCCGATGGTGGCGACCAGACACCCGGCAAAGAGCCGTCCGGAGTCGCCCAGATCCAGACAGGCGACCACAAACGCGCCCACATACATGCCGACCAGAAGGACGACACAGACGAGCGCGGCGATCTGTTTCGGGGTTGTTTTTCTTTTCGGATTTTCCTGTCTGCCGTTTTGTGTTTCCGGCCGTATCGTCTGTCGGGACATTCTGCTTTCTCCTTATCGTCTATAAAAATTGTCTATTCTACCACGAGTTCTATTTGGCGGCCCCTCTTTTCGTAGGCGTGCTTTCCGATGATACTTCAAAGTGCCTGCAAATCTTCCATATCCGCGCTGGCAAATTCCTAATAGCAGATGATCGAATCCGTCGTATTTAAGCCGGGATAGAAATAGCGAACGCGCCTTTGCGGTTTTATTTTGTATATTTGATTATAAAATATTTGTCTGCCATTTACAATGTATATTTACAGGGATGGGCAGATCAAGAAAAGGGCGCAGATTGTGTTTCACCCGTGCATATGGTAGAATAAAAACCGGCTGTGGGCCTTTTAAGTATCTGCTTTTTCAGGGGACATGTGTGAAAACAAAAAGGAGACAAGATTGAATAATTTCTGCTCGCGGTCTCATCGCAAAGTGCTTCGGAATGGAGGAAAAAATGTATAAAATGACGTTAAACGGCGACAACTGGCAGATGTGGATTGTGGGGGAAAAAGATGTGTACGGGGTGAACGGACAGGCGCTTCCGGCAGTGGTTCCCGGTTCGGTCTACGGAAATCTATTAGAGCAGAGACTGATGCCCGATCCTTATGACAGGATGAATGAGCTCACCGCACTTTCTCTCATGGAGAATGATTTCGTGTTTGAGACGGATTTTTCGCTGACGGAGGAACAGCTCGCAGGAGACTTCCTGCTGCTTCGCTTTGACGGTATCGACACATTGTCAAAAGTCTACCTTAATGGAACAGTTTTGGGAGAAACTGACAATATGCACAGGGTTTGGGAGTTTCCTATAGAGGAGACGGCGCGGGCAGGACGGAATACGCTTCGGGTAGAGATCGCTTCGCCCACCCGTTTTATTGAGGAAGAGAATGAAAAAGTCTTTACGGGAGGTTCTACGGACGCCATGCGCGGCTTTCCCCATCTGCGAAAAGCCCACTGTATGTTCGGCTGGGACTGGGGGCCGAGGCTGCCCGATGCGGGGATATGCCGGGAAGTGTCGGTTTTGTCGGGGAAGCGGGCAAGAATCGGACAAGTTTACATAACACAGAGCTGGAGCGCGGCAGGGAAATCTGCGGAGAAAGAAACGGACGAGCAGGGTGGCATTGTTTCTGCGTTAGGACACGATCTTGGTCAGGTCACCGGGCAGGACACGGACGAGCAGGGCGGCACGGCTTCTGCATCAGAAAATGGTCAGATTCAAGAGAAAAAGTTAGTTGACATAAGTCGGAATGTAGCAACTGGAGATGCGGTTGACATCATATATACTGTGGAGATCGAGGACTTCACAGACAGGAACGGATATGAGATTCGCACGGCCCTTTATGATCCGGACGGCGGACTGGTTTTAGAGAAGTCTTCCAGGCAGGGCACGAAAGAGTGTGCAGGTGAGGATTTGCAGGAGCCGGGGAAGCAGACAGGATGCGCAGAAGAGGCGGGCTGCGCTGACGGGGCGGAGGGCTGGGACACCATCACGGTGTACAACCCGAAACGCTGGTGGCCAAACGGTTTCGGGGAACAGCCCCTTTACCGTGCCGAGGTGACGCTTCTGGATGAAGAGGGCAATGTGCTTGACCGGTGGAGCCGCCGGATCGGTCTGCGCACCATGACGGTGAATACAGACAAGGACGAGTGGGGAGAATGTTTTGCCCATGAGGTAAACGGGGTAAAAATTTTTGCCATGGGTGCGGACTATATCCCGGAGGACAATATTTTTTCGCGCATCACGCCGGAGCGCACCCGCAGACTTCTGGAGGACGCGGCGGCGGCGCACCACAACTGTGTCCGTGTCTGGGGCGGCGGCTATTACCCGGACGACTGGTTTTTTGATATCTGCGATGAACTGGGTCTGATCGTGTGGCAGGACTTTATGTTTGCCTGTGCCTCCTACGAGCTGGACGAGAGTTTCGAGCGCAGCATCAGCGCGGAAATCCGCGACAATGTGCGACGGATCCGCCATCACGCCTGCCTTGGCATCTGGTGCGGTAACAATGAGATGGAGACACAGACGCTGGACGGGGCGTGGCAGCCTTCCATCAAGCAGAAGTGCGATTATATCAAGATTTTCGAGTATATCATTCCGAAAATCCTGGAGGAAGAGGATCCTGTCACGTTCTACTGGCCGTCCTCTCCATCCTCGGGAGGAAATTATGATAACCCCTGGGACGAGAACAGGGGAGATACCCACTACTGGGATGTGTGGCATGGGAACAAGCCTTTCACGGACTATCGGAACTACCATTTCCGTTACATGTCCGAGTTCGGGTTCCAGTCGTTTCCCTGCTTAAAGACGGTGGAGAGCTTTACCGCGCCGGAGGACCGCAATATTTTCTCCCGTGTGATGGAAATGCACCAGAGAAACGCGGCGGCAAACGGAAAGATTATGACCTATCTCTCCGCGACCTACCTTTATCCTACAGATTTTGAGATGCTTCTGTACGCGTCCCAGCTTCTGCAGGCTGATGCCATCCGTTATGGGATTGAGCATTTCAGAAGGAACCGTGGCAGATGTATGGGTACGGTGGTGTGGCAGTTAAACGATATCTGGCCGGTGGCTTCCTGGGCAGGCATAGACTACTATGGACGCTGGAAGGCCCTGCATTATGCGGAGAAGAGAGCCTTTGCTCCGGTGATGATTTCCTGCGAGGAGGTGGGGGAACTGTCTGAGAGACCGTTCTGTGTGGCACAGCCTGCGCCCATCGAGAAGTCCGCCAGACTGCATGTGGCCAACGAGACGATGGAGCGGGTGGATGGCACGGTGAGATGGAGCTTGAGAAAAGCGGACGGCGAAGCGCTTCTGGAGGGCGCGGAAGAGGTCCGTGTGGAACCGCTGTCCGGGCTGTGGCTTGAAAAAATGGATTTCTCCGCTTATGATGAACTGGAGGTTTACATAAGTTATTCCTTTGAGCGGGATGGCAGGACGGTATCTGAGGGCACAAGCCTGTTTACGGCGCCCAAGCATTTTCCGTTCCATGACCCGGAGCTGACCTGGAGAAGGGAAGGCGATGCGCTTGTTGTCACGGCGAAAGCCTACGCGAAAAATGTGGAGATAGCATGCGTTGACGGGGATGTGAAATTCTCCGACAATTTCTTTGACATGAACCCGGGGGAGAAGCGGGTGGAGATCGTGGCGGGGGACGCTTCGGCGTTTACCTTGAAATCGGTGTATCAGATACGTTGATCCTGCGGTGCCTGTTCTTTTTCAAGAACCGCAAAACCCTTTTTGGAGTACAGTGAAACCGCCATGGCCAAAATCGCCGCGCCTGTCATTACCAAATAGGCACTTACAATGTTTTGATACCATATCATGCAAATTATAAATTTAGGGAAATTCATTCTGCAGTACTTTCACTTTTCTGAAAAACGGGAAAGCCCCGGGCCTGTGTAAAACAGGTTTGGGGCTTTTGACGGAACAGAGTGTTGACGGCAGGGCATATTTGTCATACACTTACATTGTCGGATGCAGACGAAGAGACAGATGTAAAATGCAGGTCAGAGTTTGCTTCCGGGGTTGAAAGGGATTGTGAATGAACAGAAAATTTATCATTTTATCGGGTGTGACAGGCATGGGTATTCTGCTTCTGACAGGCTGTTATGGGGATTTGTCGGGGAAGCGGGAAGAGGAAACTTCTGTTACGGATTCGGGCAAGGCAGTAAGCGGCGTGGCGGAGCCGGAAATGGATCCCTTTGTGCTGGCGGAAGAAAAACGGGAAGAAGTGATAGAGGACGCCGGGCAGACAGAGCCGGGTCAGAGGGAAGACGCAGAGCAGGAAGAGAAGCCGGAGCAGAACGAATCCGAAACCAAAACGGGGGATGTGCCGGAGGCGGCGCCGCAGTTACCTGCCGTGGGCGGAGAGCCTGCAGACTTCGTGCCGGACGGCTGGGAACTGTGGGACAGCGTGGAACTGGATTTCAATGAAGACGGCATCCCCGATTATGTGGGTGTGCTGCAGGCGGTGCGGACAGATGAGGACGGTGACCAGATATTTCAACTGGAATATCCCCGGATTCTGTTTGCGATAGCGAGTGACGGGACGGCGGGTTATCGTCTGGATTTTCAGGATGTGAACGTCATACGCACAAGAGACGAAGGGGGCGTTTACGGAGATCCCTATCTGCCTCTGACTGCGGAGGGTACATCTTTTACCACGCACACCTACGGGGGCAGCGCGTGGCGGTGGTCGGAGGACTATACATACACATACAGGGAGGGGAACTGGTGGCTTTTGTCATCGGAAGCGACTTACGGGTATGGGGATTATGTCACGGATTATGAGAAGAATGACTGGGAAAGCGGTGTGGGAATCAGAAAAGAGCGAAGCTCCGACTGGGGACCCATGGAGGAAAACTTTGGACAGATAGAAAACGGAGACTGGGATTTAGTCGGCTACGATCTGGAATACGAAGTGCCTCTGGATAAGCAGATGACGTTGGAACAGGCGGGAAAGCGGTGGTGGCTTGCGCCTGAGCGTGTGACGGACTGGGAAGTGAAGGAAAAGGTATTTGCGGCGGACGTAGCGTTTCCGGAAGAGATGACAAAGCTTCCAGGCGAGGCATATATTGAGTATTGTGATGAGGAGCGCGCACTTTACATATTTCATTCCGGTTCAGATACCGGCAGGGAGTGCTATTACCTTGTCATGTACGGCCTGCAGGATAAGGTATTGTCCGTGCTGGCAGAAGGGGACTCACCCATTGCGTACCCGAAGTTCTATGACGGGAAAATATACTATACATCAGATATTGTGGAGAATATCACCTACAGGACAGAGGAGAACGGAAAAGAAACGACAGCGGAAGAGGAGGAGACCGTCGGCATCCGGCTGAGCAGGATGGAGCCTGACGGAACCGGAAAAGAGGTGATCTTTGAGTACCGTTATCTGGAGACAGTGCCGGAAATTCTGGAGGACAGAATCCCTTATGTGGCAATGCTCTACGAGATCAGTGGGGGTGAGATTGTGGCGGAGATATATGCAGGAAACGGTCCCCATCCGTTTTACCGGATGAAAACCGACGGCAGCGGACTGGAGAGGATCGGACAGGTGCCGAAGTGAGACAGGCCCGAAACAACTATAAGATAGCGAAAGAAAGCCCCCGGACCGTATCAGACAGGTTCGGGGGCTTTCCTTTCTTAGGGGAGGATAAGTATTTCTTATCTTTTGCTTAGTATCATTGTTGCCCGATTTTCGTGCTTTATACACTTCCCCCAAAAATTTTATAATCATTTTTTTTCACCTTTTTCCGGTTTGCCCTGCTTGCCATAATATCTTGCTTTTTTAGCAAGCGTTTCATGGTTCATACCATCGGGATTCGTGCATGAAAAATCGTGTGTTAACGTTCCGATTTCATCATTGCCCCGGTACTTTCCATTAACATATATCATATGCAACTGCATTGCCAAGGAGGTTCTGAAATTTAATTTTACTTTTCTGATAAAATGGTATATACTTAGTAACAAATGCGACGACGCATGGACGGGCATCGGCGGTTTTTACAGACAGAAAGGCCGGCCCGGAATACAGGATAAAGGTGGTACGGTACAATGGCATTATTACAGCAGTGGCGCGATATGGCGTATTCGGAGACAGCGAACAAGGGGGATTTGCAGAGACTCTGGTCCGCTTATTTCCAGAAGGAGAAAGAAATCTATGCACAGCTTTTAAAGACACCGGACGAGGAAGTAACAGGCACGGTCAAGGAGCTGGCGGATAAATATGAAGTGGATCTGATGACCATGACAGGCTTTCTGGACGGCATCAACGACAGTTTAAAGAAGGCGAACCCCATCGAGGAGATGGAGGAGGACACAAAAGTAAGCCTCGGCTTCGACAAAGAACTGCTCTATAAAAACATGGTGGCAGCAGGTGCGGACTGGCTCTACAATCTGGAGGAGTGGAACGAGATCTTCGACGAGGATAAGAGAAAGGCGCTTTACAGGGAGCAGAAGGAGTCCACTACCGTTCATAAGGAAAAAAAGGTTTATCCCAACGATCCCTGTCCTTGCGGCAGTGGCAAGAAGTTTAAGAAGTGCTGCGGGAAAAACGTTTAAAAGTTGCAGGCATATATGAGTTATGTAAACCTAGAGCTGTGTGCGCTCAAATGAAGAGTTCCGAAAATTGGCTCTTTACATTTTGAATAATTCGGCATAGAATAGGGATATATTTATAGAATAACACGTTGACGAGAAGAGTAGGATGCGAAACGTAGCAGAGAGAAGCGCCCCGGGCTGAAAGCGCTTTTGCGGGAAACATGTGAAAACCAGCTCCGAGTGGTCCTAATACGACCCGCTGACTTACGTTACAGTCGAATGAGTGGTTTCGGTGCCGCGACAGTGGCACGGAACAAGCGAGGTGGAACCGCGTAAACATACGTCCTCTGCACAGTCTGACTGACCGTGCAGGGGACTTTTTGCGCGAATAAGCAGAGTCAGAAAGCGGCAGAGTCAGGATACATGCTTGCATGTAAGACTGGCTATGACGATTTATGACGAGCAACGCGAACGAGAGATGCGGAGCATCTCGAGTCTGCTTATACGCGGCAGAGTCAGAAAGGGGCAGTAGGACGGGAACATGTAAAACGTAACAGTGCGGCTGAAGGCGGCGCAGTAAGATATGGTAGACAGGAAAAAGAAAGCAGGACAGAGCATATTGGAACAGGATCTGTCGGAAAGGAAGGAAAGACATGAAAATTACATTGAAAGACGGTTCGTTTAAAGAGTACGCGCAGGCGATGAGCATTTACGACATTGCACTTGATATCTCCGAGGGGCTTGCCCGCGCGGCGTGCGCCGGGGAAGTGGACGGAAAGGTGGAGGATCTGCGCACAGTCATCGACAGGGACTGCAGCCTTAACATTCTCACAGCCAACGACCCGGAAGGACTTAAAGTAATCAGACATACGACGTCCCACGTGCTGGCGGAGGCGGTGAAGCGGCTGTTCCCGGAGGCGAAGGTGACAATCGGGCCGGCTATCGAGGAGGGATTCTATTATGATTTCGACGCCGCGCCTTTTTCCAGGGAGGATCTGGATAAGCTGGAAGCGGAGATGAAGAAGATCATCAAGGAAGGGCATAAGCTGGAGCGGTTTACCCTGCCGAGGGCTGAGGCGATCAAGTATATGGAGGAGAGAAACGAGCCTTATAAGGTGGAGCTGATTCAGGATCTGCCGGAGGATGCGGAGATTTCCTTCTACGATCAGGGCGGATTTGTGGATCTGTGCGCGGGTCCTCACCTGATGAGCACGAAAAACATCAAGGCGTACAAGCTGATTTCTTCCTCTATGGCATATTGGCGGGGCGATTCGGACAGGGCGCAGTTACAGCGTATTTACGGCACCGCTTTTGCGAAGAAGGAGGAGTTGGCAGCATATCTGGAGCATCTGGAGGATATCAAACGCCGGGATCACAACAAACTGGGCCGTGAGATGGAGCTGTTCACCACGGTGGATGTGATCGGACAGGGTCTGCCATTGCTTCTGCCCAAGGGCACGAAGATGGTGATGAAACTGCAACGCTGGATTGAGGATCTGGAGGACAAGGAGTGGGGCTATGTGCGGACGAAGACCCCGCTTATGGCAAAGAGCGACCTGTATAAAATGTCCGGCCATTGGGATCATTACAAGGAAGGCATGTTTGTGCTGGGAGACGAGGAGAAGGACAAGGAAGTGTTTGCCCTTCGTCCCATGACATGTCCTTTCCAGTATTACTGCTACAAGAATACTCAGCATTCCTACCGGGATCTGCCGATCCGCTACGGTGAGACGTCCACCCTTTTCCGAAACGAGGACTCCGGCGAGATGCACGGACTGACCCGTGTGCGCCAGTTTACCATTTCTGAGGGGCATCTGATTATGAGGCCGGATCAGATGGTGGAGGAGTTCAAGGGCTGTATCGCATTGGCGAAACATATTATGTCAACCTTGGGTCTGCTGGAAGACGTGACATGGCATCTCTCCAAGTGGGATCCTGAGAACCCGGAAAAATATATCGGTGAGCCGGAGGTGTGGAATGAGACGGAGGCGCACATCCGTGATATTCTGATTGAGCTGGAACTTCCCTTTACGGAGGATGTGGGCGAGGCGGCATTCTACGGGCCGAAGGTGGATATCAACGCGAAGAACGTGTACGGCAAAGAGGATACCATGATTACCGTTCAGTGGGATGCCCTTCTGGCGGAACAGTTTGACATGTATTACATCGACCAGAACGGCGACAAGGTACGTCCCGGCATCATCCACAGGACTTCCATGGGCTGCTACGAGCGGACGCTGGCGTGGCTGATTGAAAAATATGCCGGCAAGTTCCCCACATGGCTCTGCCCGGAGCAGGTGCGCGTTCTCACGATCTCCGAAAAATACGACGAGTACGCGGAGGAAATCAGAAAAGAACTTGCGAGAAACGACATTGATGTGACAGTGGATAACCGTTCGGAGAAGATCGGCTTTAAGATCCGTGAGGCGAGACTTGCCAAGGTGCCTTATATGCTTGTGGTGGGTGCACAGGAGGCGGAGGACAAGACGGTGTCCGTCAGAAGCCGTTACGCGGGCGATGAGGGCGTGAAGCCGCTCACGGAATTTATTGAGCAGATATGTAAGGAAATTCGCACGAAGGAGATCCGTGTAGAGGAAGAACTGAAATCATAAATAGAGCGCCTTTTGGAGAGCGGTCCGTAAAGATAGAAGGGAAGCAAGAAGGAGAGCAGGAAAAAGCGCAGGTCAGGATAAGACGTCGGCGGAAAGAACAGGATGCGTCAGCCTGTGCGGTATGGAGTGCGCACGGTATGAATTTCGGTAAAAAGATGACAGGCAGAGATATCGCAGGATATCTCCTGCTTGCACTCAGCGTGATATTGCTTGGCAGGAGCCTTACGCTGTGCTTCAGCAATGACATATGGTACGATGAACTGTTCACCGTGGGGATGGCGGAACATTCCTACGGCGAAATGGTTCGCTTTACAGCGGCAGACGTGCATCCGCCGCTGTATTACTGTATTGTCAAATTGTTTGCTGATTTATGTAAACTAATCGCGCCGGAGGTGGGGACGATCATTCCGGCTAAAATTGTGTCGGTACTGCCGTATTTTGTACTGCTGCTTTACGCGGTTACTTTTATCAGAAAGCGGTTCGGCATGTTTACGGGCGGGATGTTCCTGTTCTGCGTGACTGCCATGCCGCAGCTCTCCGCCTATACGGTGGAGGTTCGGATGTACGGCTGGGCGCTGCTGTTTGTGACGGCGGCGTTTCTGCATGCGGGTGAGCTGGTTTGGCCTTTGGGAAACCTGGGAGTGGAGTCCGGGGTGTGCGTCGCGGGCGTAATATCTGGCAGGAGTGGAGCGGATGAGGCAGATGTGGCAAAGATGGAGACCAGACGGAAAACACATGGCCGCCCGTTCCACGCCGCGGCTTTTGTCCTCTACGGATTGGCGGCGGCATACACGCAGTATTTTGCCTGTGTGGCTGTGGTCATGGTGTACTTCTGGCTTCTGCTTGCATTTTGGTTTCGGGACAGGTGGCGGATCAGGGAATGGTTTTTTTATGTGGTGGTATCCGTGATCTGTTATGTGCCATGGCTTTATGCGCTGGCGGGGCAACTCGGTGCAGTCAGTGAGAATTACTGGATTCTGCCGCTGACATGGCGGACGCTTGGCGGTTGTGTGAAATTTCTGATGAAGCCAGCGTTTACTGATGACAGGGTGAATACGATTCTGGCGGTGATTCTGTTTGCCGCATACCTTGGTTTGTGGTGTCAGTGGATGATTAAACTCTGCCATAAGGATAGAGTTTTGAAAAAAGATGCCGAAAATGGCGGAAGGAAAGAAAAGAGTGGAAAATATGTAGGCAGAGAAGAGGGGGGAAATCCGGAATACGGGAAAAAGCGGGCGGTAAACCCGGGAGCGGACAAAGACGGGACAGAAGAACGTTTCTGGCTTGCCACAGCGGGCGTTGGCGTTCTGGCGGGACTGGTGGCGTTTGGGTTTGTGGCGTCGTTTCTGATACGCCCGGTCTTTGTGTATCGGTATATGATACCCGCAGCGGGGTGCTTCTGGATTGGATTTGCTCTGTGCCTTAATGAACTATTGTGTAAATTTCAAATTCTGGTAAGAAAAGATAATGGTATCGCTACAACTGAAGAAGAGTTATGTAAACTAAACATTGCTTGCCAGCGAGAGGTAAAATGCGATACAGGTAGACATAATATAGGAAGAAACACTATTTCCCGTGCAATCGGAATTCTTATCACGCTTTTTGTTGTCGTAGTCGGTCTGCGGGACTACCGCGCGTTCATGGGCGAGGAGGAATACAAAATCCGTCTGATGGCTGAGACGGAAAAGGCGCTTGCGCTGATCGGTCCAAATGACAGCGTTATTTATAACTTCGATCAGGTGCAGGCGGTGACTGGTTATTATCTGCCGGAGACGACGGCGCGATTTTTATGGCAGGTGGAAGGGGAGAAGCTGATTCAGGAGATTACCTCGCCCTGCGGTACGGTGGAGAATGTGGACAAAATCAAGGAAATGACAGGGAAGAAACGGGAGGGAAAAACAACAAAAAGCATCTGGTTTATCGGCAGCTTTAACAGCAGGGAGGATATCGTGACCGAGTGGCGCGACGCCGGGCTTGAAGTGGAAGAGACGGGGAGTTTTTTGTTGGAAAGGTACTGGTTTAATCTGTATAAAATTTCATAGGAACGGAAATAATACTCCATGATGGAAATATAGAATATGACAAATTGTGTCAGGGCGCACAGGATGCGGTTTGTCTGAGGCACTGGAATGCGTGCGCAGAAAGGTGGAGTATTTAATATGGCGGAATTAAAATGTGGCGTGGAAAACTGTAGTTACAACCAGGACAATTATTGCTGCAAAGGAGATATCATGGTGGGAGGCAGTCATGCCTGCGACTGTGATGGCACTTGCTGCGAAAGCTTTTCCCAGAGGCGTGATGATGCTTATGTAAGCTCCTTGGAGCATCCCTGCCGTACGATCAGCATTGACTGCGAGGCGGAAAAGTGCGTGTACAATTCCAACTATAAATGTCATGCGGAGCATGTGGATATCAGGGGATGTGGCGCATGCGACTGCAGGCAGACCCAGTGTGCGACTTTCCGTGAGGCGTAAGTAGTTAATGCCTGGTGCTGGTGTCAGCGACAGAAAGCTTTTTGGGTGTGAAATATGACATGGGTGTAAATTGTAACCATTGCCAGTTTTACAATTTTATATTACAATGGTTATGTTGGACGCAGGCCGTTTGGCTTGCGTCCTCTGACGATACGGGAAAGGCAGATAGAATAATGCATAGGAAAAAATGGAAATGCCTTCTGCTGGCTCTATGCGCAGCTGCCCTTGTGGGCTGCGGAGACGGGGAGGCTGTACATACGAGCGCGGAGCCTGCCGAAACGGAGGCCATGCTGTCTGCGGATGAGGCGGATGAAGCTTCGGCAGCGGACGGAGAGGGGGAAGCGCCTGCGGCAGAAGGGGAAGATAGGGAAACATCTGAGACGGACGGGAGTACAGAGCCTGTTCCCGAGGCCAGTTTTATGGCGCCGGTGGAAATGGATGAAAATCTGAAAAACCAGTTGGCGGAGGAAATGCTGGAAGAAAATGAGATGGATACCTCTGTGGTGGAGAGCGCGCCAGTCACAAAGGGCTGCAGTTTTACCCTGCCGGAGGCGTTTTCAGAGTCTGAGGATATCGAGGGAATGTATGTGACCAGACGGTATCCGATAGATGCTTCTACCATATATTATGTGGCGCTTGGCAGGGATGTGGCGCTGCAGCTCATGACGGAGGAAACTTTTAAGGCGCAGGCGGAGGAAAATTTCCGAAAGGAATACGGGGAAGAGATCGAGGTGACCATCGACAGTTTTGAGAGCATTCGGATTGACGGCTGTCCGGCTTTCCGGATTCTATGTCATTATCAGGTGGGGGATACGCAGATTTCACAGTTAGAGTATGCGATTAACGCGGATAAGAGCTATGTAATTACCTACTCACAGACCTCAGACTATGACCGGATGGAAGAGTATGAAGCCAGTGCGGAGACGATCCATCTGGAATTTTGACATGCGTGTCACAATTTGGACCTTCCTTTTTTTGGCAAAAAGTACTATTGACATTGGAAATGGTAAATTTTACAATTCTATATGATGTAATAGGATTATGGCTTTTGGCCTTTATGAATATCGGCACGGCTGTGTTGATATACACCACACTTGAAAATGAAGGAGGATTTAAGGAATGAAGAAATTTTTAGCATTAAGCTTTGCCCTGGCGCTCACTTTCTCTACCACAGTATGTGCTGCAGAGACAGTGGTACCGGAGAAGCAGTTCACAGAACTTGGTACACTGTCTGACAGTGCAGTGAAGGCTCTTCCCGAGTATACTTCCAATGCGGTATCCGAGATGGATGGCGTTCGTGATCTCCCTGCTATTGCTTCTGCAAGCAATCTGATGACAGAGGGTAAAGAGACCAACGCTACCTGTGTTGTAGACAAGGTAGATGTAACCGCAATCAGATATGCACAGCAGAAGGCTGAGCAGCTTGGTGGCAGCATGCTGGCAGTTGCAGAGCTTTCCGCTCCTGGTGTTAACCTTGTAGATGCTCAGGTTGCTCTGACCATCGAAGGTGTTGTTGCTGGCGACGCTGTTTCCGTATTTAAATGCGTAAAGGGCGAGTGGGTAGCAGTTGACGTTGTAGCAGTAGCTGAGAACACTGTAACCATTAAGTTTGATTCCAAGGGCATCTACACGGTGATCAAGTAATCAGACGGCATTAAGAATGTCTCGCGGCCGCGGGACGAGTAATTGCACATAATATTATAATATTAATGACAAGTGTGGATATGCAGGCCGGTCTTTTGAGACCGGCTTTGCTTATGCGCAGGCCTGTATTATGGAAGGCTGCCGTGTCACGGCATGAAGGCTGTGCGACTGGCGCAGAGGAAATCTCCGCGGCCTGAGTGCATGTAAAAAATGTTGAAATTTAATGACAGAATTTACAATTCTGTACATAGTTATAAAAGTATTACGTCTTAGACATTCTATAACTATCGACACATCTGTGTTGATGTATACCACACTGTGAAATGAGGAGGATAAAAGATATGAAGAATTTTTTTGCGTTAAGTCTGGCAATGGCGCTTACGTTCTCGTCTACCGTGTGTGCAGCGGAGACGGTTGTACCAGAAAAACAGTTCCCGGAACTTGAAACATTGGCAAAAACAGTAGATAAAACGCTTCCCGAGTATACTTCCAACGCGGTGACAGGCCATACTCTGGCAGTGAAGGATTGGAGCACAAAGATTTCGGATATCGCTTCTGGAAGTGATATGATTGTTGCGGGTGAAGAGACGAATGCTACCTGTGTTGTGGATAAGGTAGATTATCAGACGGCTTTGTATGCGTTGAAAAAGGGAAGGGACGTTGGTGGCCAGGCGTTAGTTGCCATGAAGCTTTCCGCACCCGGCGTGAATCTGGCGGATGCGCAGGCGAAACTGTATGTGGAGGATGTAAAGGCAGGTGACCTGATCTCTGCTTACAAATGTGTAAAGGGTGAATGGCAGCCTGTGGATGTCACTGCGGTAATTGACGACTATGTGCAGATTGCTTTTGATTACCAGGGTATTTATACGGTCGTCAAGACAGAGCCTGTCATGTAGGAAAGCTGTTTGCCGATTAATGGGATGAACAAAGTGTGGACATCCGGGCTGGTCTTTCGAGACCGGCCCGGATACGAAATTTCAGATGAAAATAAAAAAGAAGTTGACATATGCCTGTATCATATGGTATAGTTTCAAATGTGCGAAAGCACAGACAACCAAGCAGAGCATCCGCTCTCACCTTGCAACGATTACAGTTCGCAAGCGTTCATAGCCTCTCGGCCGTCAGCAGACGGTGTTTTTAACGGGCATTTATGAGCGGGTGGATAGCGAGGCTGTCCGCTTTCTTATTTTATGTGTATGTGAAATAAGCAGATAGTTTTCTATGGGAGGGTAAAACGATTAGCGATTTATTTATCAATGAGCAGATCAGAGACAGAGAAGTACGTGTAATTGGTGTAGACGGGGAACAGCTCGGTGTTATGCCGACGAAAGAGGCGATGAAACTTGCGGAGGAAGCGGGAGTGGATCTGGTGAAGATCGCGCCTACGGCCAAACCTCCTGTCTGCAAGATTGTGGATTACGGCAAGTTTAAGTATGAACAGGCCAGAAAAGATAAGGAAGCGAAGAAAAAGCAGAAGATTGTTGAGATTAAGGAGATCCGCCTTTCTCCCAATATTGATACCAACGATCTGAATACGAAGGTGAACGCTGCCAGAAAGTTTATCAGTAAGGGTGACAGGGTGAAGGTTACCTTGCGTTTTCGCGGCCGTGAGATGGCACATATGAACACCAGCAAGCATATTCTGGATGACTTTGCGGCGGCTCTTTCCGACATTGCGGTGATGGATAAGGCCCCGAAGGTGGAAGGCAGAAGCATGACTATGTTTTTAGCTGAGAAGCGCTGAGCGCTCGGTTAAAATAGACGATATCTCGGAATGATATCTTGTAACAGGAATAAAAATACAGGAGGAACAGTAAAATGCCGAAAATGAAAACCAGCAGAGCTGCTGCAAAACGTTTCAAGGTGACCGGAACGGGTAAGTTAAAGAGAAATAAAGCGTATAAGCGCCATATCTTGACCAAGAAGACGAGAAAGAACAAGAGAAATCTCAGAAAGCCTGCGATGACGGACAAGACAAATGTAAAGAATATGAAGAAGATTCTGCCTTATCTGTAAGACAGGCATAGACGAGGGAGTTTGAAATTTAGGAGGGAAAAGACATGGCAAGAATAAAGGGCGGCATGAACGCCAAAAAGAAACATAACAGGGTGTTAAAGCTTGCGAAGGGCTACAGAGGCGCAAGATCCAAGCAGTACAGGGTAGCAAAACAGGCTGTAATGAGAGCGCTGGCTTCATCCTATGCCGGCAGAAAAGAGAGAAAGCGTCAGTTCAGACAGCTCTGGATCGCGCGAATCAATGCTGCGGCAAGAATGAACGGTCTGTCTTACAGCAGATTTATGTATGGACTTAAGAATGCGGGCGTTGACATGAACAGAAAGATGCTTGCGGAGATGGCAGTTAATGACGCGGCAGGTTTCACTACTCTGGCGGAGCTTGCGAAGGCAAATTTGAAATAAATAGGAAAATGAGGACATGGCGTATACGCCGTGTCCTTTCTTTTCATAATTAGTAACAGAGAATAGTTGACAGGAGGCTTTTATGGGAGTATTGGACGGATTACAGCCGGAACGCGTATTTTATTTTTTTGAGGAGATCAGCTACATTCCCCACGGCTCCGGGAATACCGGGGCGATCAGCAATTATCTGAAAGCGTTTGCAGAAAAGAGAGGGCTTTTTTACCGACAGGACGAGCTTGGCAATGTCATTATCGTCAAGGAAGCGTCGCCCGCAAGGGAGGGGGAAGAGCCTTATATCCTGCAGGCACATATGGACATGGTGGCAGTGAGCGCGCCGGGTGTGCAGATTGACATGAAAACCGAACCGCTCAGACTGAAAGTGCGGGACGGCAGAATCTTTGCCGAGGGCACCAGCCTTGGCGGCGACGACGGGATCGGTGTGGCGTACTGTCTGGCGCTTCTGGACGAGGAGACGCTTTCCATGCCCCGGCTGGAAGTGATCCTGACTGTGGACGAGGAGACAGGCATGGAGGGCGCGACAGGCATTGACCTTTCCATGCTGCGCGGCAGGCGCATGATCAACCTGGATCAGGAGGAGGAAGGCGTCTTTATTACAAGCTGTGCCGGCGGCGCCAGGGTGGATGTGGAGATGCCCATGGAGTGCGGGCCTGCGCCAGGAAAGGAATATCGGTTTATAGAGTTTCGGATTACGGGGCTTGCGGGCGGTCACTCCGGCATGGAGATCGGAAAAGGGCTCGGCAATGCCAACTGGCTTCTGGGGTCGTTTCTTAGTGGGCTTTCCCTGCGCTATGATATCCGTCTCGCCCGAATGAAAGGGGGGCTTGCGGATAACGCCATTCCCCGGGAGGCGATTGCGGAAGTATTTGTGCGTGAAGCGCTGCTGCCGGAAATTTTGTCCTATGCGGAGGCGGAGGAACAGAAGATGCGGGATACATTGGGGGAAAAGGATCCCGGATTTAAACTGGAAAAAGTCTGCCATGATGTCACAGTTTCTGCTCCAGCATATACAAGTAAAGCAACGACAGAGGCACTCGCCTGTATTTGCAAGCTCCCAAACGGCGTTGTTGCCATGAGCGAGGATGTGGAAGGACTGGTGGAGACATCTTTGAATCTGGGCGTTATGTCTTTGCAGGGCGACGGCATGCGCCTGTCCTATGCAGTCAGAAGTAGTGTAGACCAGGCGAGGGAAAATCTGTGCAGACATATGATAGAGATTTCGGAGCGCGCCGGCGCGAAGGCGGCTGTCAGAAATGCCTATCCCGGATGGGCTTACCGCAAGGATTCGCCCCTGCGGGAACAGATGGTGCGGATTTATGAGAACATGTACGGGAAGGAGCCGGTACTGGAGGCGATTCACGCAGGGCTGGAGTGCGGCATTCTGTCAGGAAAGATTCCGGATCTGGACTGCGTCAGTATCGGACCGGATTTACAGAATGTGCATACAGCGGAGGAGAGTATGGATATCGAGTCCGTACAGCGTGTCTGGACTTACCTTTTAAAAGTTTTAGCGAAATAAACCTTGAATTGTTGACAGATATTGACATACACGGGATAAAATCGTAGAGTATATGTATTGGGGTGTTTTGCGGAAATCTATGATGTAGGGTGAAAAAGGTTATGAGAGATATTTTGACGGGATTAGACCAGTATGAAGTTTTCCTGGAGAAGCTGGAGAAGGAACTGGAGCAAATCGGCGAGGACCGAATTGTCATTATTTATACGGATATTAAACATTTCAAGTATATTAACGATACTTATGGTTATAAAGTGGGTGACGCGTTGCTGAAAGATTTTGTCGCCGGCTTTTTGGAGCGCGAAGAGTTGATTCTCTGCGCCGCCAGAGTTTACTCCGACAATTTTGTCGTGGCAGGCAGACTTTTCGCAGACGGCCCTACTAACGAGCAATTCCGTGAGATGATTAACCAGGCGAATCTGAGGCGCGAGACGGAATTCCGTGAGAAGTATCTCAACAGCAGATTACAGTTTTGCACGGGGATCAGCGTGACGGATAAAAACAGCCGCAGCCTGGATGCGGAGACTGCCGTTTCCAATGCAAACCTGGCGAGAAAAGTGGCAAAGGAAATGGAGCATGACAGCTGTGTCCTCTTTGACCAGAGCATGATGGAGGGGATCAGACGGGAAGTGGAGATCACATCCTCTATTCCTAAGGCGCTTGCACAGAAAGAATTTCAAGTGTATTTTCAGCCGAAGATTGATACGGATACCCTCGAACTGATCGGGGCGGAGGCTCTGGTGCGCTGGCAGAAGCCGGATGGAAACTTTGTCTACCCGGACGAGTTCATTCCGCTGATCGAGCGGAGCGGGCAGGTTGTGGATGTGGATTACTATGTATACAGGGAGGTTTTCAGCTTTCTCGATAGAAGGCTGAAGGAAGGCAAAAAGGTGGTGCCGATTTCCTTGAACGTTTCCAGAGTACATCTGCAGAAGATGCATATTTTACAGTATATAAAGGAACTGCTAGAGGAGTTTCAGATTCCCTGTTCTCTGGTGGAGTTTGAGTTGACAGAGAGTATTTATCTGGATAATACGGAACAGGCGTTAGAATTGATAAAAGGTTTACATAAATTAGGAATTAAAGTGTCCATGGATGACTTCGGTTCCGGGTACTCATCCTTAAACCTGCTCAGCAAGCTGCCCATCGACATTATTAAATTAGACAGGGTTTTCCTGAAAGAGGGCGAGATGCAGGAGAGCGACAGGATCATCATTTCCTGTGTGGTGGATATGGCTAAAAAGTTGAAAATCACCTCCCTGTGTGAAGGAGTGGAAACGCAGGAGCAGAGTGATTACCTGAAGGAAGTAGGCTGTCAGATGCAGCAGGGATTCTATTTTTCCAGACCGATTCCAAAGGAAGTTTTTGAGAATTTGATTGAGAAGTGATGACGATGAAAAAATTTGTCAAAAAATTCTGGAATAGGGCTTGCATTTTTGCGTGGAATTAGATATAATAGTAAAGGTTTTTCGGGGTGTGGCTCAGGTGGTAGAGCGCTACTTTAGGGAAGTAGAGGCCGCAAGTTCAAGTCTTGTCACTCCGATACAAAAATACCTGATAATCACGGGTTTTCGTGGTTATCAGGATTTTTTAGTTTTAGGGGAATTTATCATTGTGTACCATCTCTTACCAGATTTTATCATTCAAATCAGGGTACAAATTGGGGTACAAGCTGAGAGTGCAGTTCGGATGAGAAACGGTGTGCGGAAAGAGGATTCCTTTTCTAAAGACAGGAGGAATGCACATGGCAGGCAGGAGAAAAAACGGGGAAGGAAGCTGGGGCACAAAGAAGATTCACGGGAATGACTATGTTTATTATCGTGATATCGACGGAAAGTATTATTACGGAAAAAATTCAAAGATAGTGAAGGAGAAGATCAAGCAGGAAAAGTCTAAGGCAAAGATACCGGCTCCGGATCTGGAAAAGCAGACATTTGGTGAGTATATGATTACGTGGCTGCACTCGATCAGGAAGGGAATAGAGGTAACGACCTGCCAATCGTATTTGGATGCGGTTAATTCAAGATTGCTCAATTACCGGGGATATGATCTGGCGAATGTCCGGTTGAAGGATTTAAATGACAAGATGTTTTAGGCATATCGGAACAGTCTTGCAGAGAACTATTCACTCAATAGCATTAAGAAAGTCTGGGGACTGATGAAAACATGTGTACGGTATGCCGAGGTAAGAGGTGATATTTTCGACAGGGATAAGCAGGATGCGGTTATGAAGTTGAATCAGATTTGATGCAAATGACGGGATAAATGCCGATTTTAGAAGTAACAGGATTGAAAAATCGGCGTTTATCCAATTAAAATAAAAGAAAAGACTGTAGATTTTAGGCAAGGAGGGCACGGGTGCATGATAAAAATGGAGATCCGTATGGATGATGAAAAGATATTACAGGAACGGAAGTATAATCTGAAAGCTGTCCATGATGCCGTAGATAAGGCATTTGCCCGGTGGAGTTTTAGGGGGGGGGAGCAGACGGATTCCGGCTCTGTGGTCTATAAAGATAATGGAAGTGAGCAGGACTTTGGTAGGTTCGGCTGTATTGTAAATGCCTTAAAAAAGCAGGAGTGGTTTATGGCGAATGTGCTGATGTGGATTTTGTATGACAGTGATGATTCCGACTCGCCAGAGGACTTTGCGGTAGAAGATCTTCTGGCCCATTATGCAGGAAAGCGGGTTGCAGGTGCATAGGGGATCGAGGCAGGGGTCAGAATATGTGTCAAGAAAGAAACTGGCACAGGCGGATATCATAGACCTTCTTGATTTGATGAACACGGAGTTGCCGTGGATGAGTGACTGCGTTACGAAAATTGATGTGACCAACATCGGGACACAGCATGATCTGAAAGATATGCTGAGAGAAATGTCTGTGGCTTCGGAAGAAGAATTGCTGTTACCGGAATGAGGGCAGGGGATACTGATTAAAAGATATGTACTACCCGGAACTGGCGAAGGGCATGAAGCATTTTAAAGAAGAAGGAGGTCGCAGGAGAATGTGTGAAGCGGTTGGGAAGTATGCGAATAGACAGATGCTAAATAAGCAGATAGAAATGATAAAAAATAGGAGAATTTTTCCGCTTTCTCCGGTGACGGTGCTTCGGTTGCGTCTTCCTGCATGGCCGCCTCTTGCGCTTTAGCTGCCGCTTTTTCTGCGCGGGTTACTTTTGCCCCCGGCTCCGGGAATGTCTCTGGAAGTACGCCGGATGCGTAATGGATTTCAAAAGTGATTTTGCCGTCCGCAGGTACATTGAAATGGAAGTCGAGAAGTTCAACTTCTTTGATGCTGTCCTGCAGTTCAATGTTCTTGTACCATTTTACTTCCTTGTCTTCTACCATAAGGCATACCGAG
>CASWVG010000058.1 GCA_949472775.1 uncultured Lachnospiraceae bacterium | reverse complement strand
CACTCTTTCCCTTCACGACGCTCTTCCTATCTAAGAGTGCGGCTTCCACAGAGACAAACCCCTTTAGCGCTCCCCGGTAAAAAGCCCCGCAGACAAAACCTCCCGTCAAAACGGTATTTTTAAGACATCCGACAAGCATCTGGTACTCTTCCTGCGTCCAGTCATCTGTAAACGGATCTGCCACCGTCTTCCACTCGCCATCTATTTTTCTTCTGCACATGTCCACTTTTTGATGACGGACAAAGTTTGCAAACAGTTCCAGATCCAGTTCCCGTTCTCCCAACTGTCTGTACCAGACCGCGTCCTCAACAAAACACCGTGTTCCTTCCATAACCCGGGTCAAAATTTCCAGGTTTCTTTGTATATCATGCGAAACCTCCAGCGAATGATTGGCTTCCTCCACAAGAAAGAGCGGCAGATGCAGCTCCCTGCACTTCGACTGCATCATCCCTGTATCCGCCCAGGGATCAGCGGTTCCATGAAATGCAATCCCCGACTGAGGTGCAAATGCAAACGTTTTTTCCAAGGGTGTGTAGTAAATATTCCTGCACGTTACCATATGCTTTTTGGCATAAGCGCAGGCCACTGCCGTGCCGATGCTCTTTGACACAAAAAGCACATCCTCATACTGTTTCCAATTCACTTTCTCAAGGCATGTTTCCGTCTGGGAAAGCGCATCCAAAAAAGCCTCGTCCAAATCTTTCCCCAGCCCGTGATATGCAATTTTTATGGTTTCGTACTGATACTCCCTCGCCAGTTTTTCACTGTAATAGAGAAGTGGTTTATCGCAGTGATACCCGATTCCCGGGAAAAATACCGCCAGTTTCCTGTGTTTCAGTTTTTCAATCAGCCCCAGATCCGCCGGCAGCCACGCCACGCTGTCGAGGCTCTCTCTGGTCAGCCATTTCGCCGCTTCGTGTTCTTTCAAGATCAGACTGCCTGATGTAACCGCGCAGAGGAAGCAGTCCATAGACAGATGGAAGGCGGGATAATCGTATTCCACTGTGTCAAACAACTCTCCCACCTCAATCTCTGTGTCCAGTTCTTCCCGTATTTCCCGGATCAGCGCCTCCTGCGGCGTCTCTCCCGCTTCTACCTTACCGCCCGGAAATTCCCATCCGTCCTTAAATTCGCCGTATCCCCGCTGTGTGGCGAAAATCTGGTCGTCGTGGGTGATGATGGCGGCAGCTACTTTGATTGTTTTCATGTCTGCTCCCATATTTTCTTAAATTCAATATTTTCTTTCATTTACAATATTTACAAATAATATGTTAGATTTTCATTGCGCTTCCGATAATTATAACATATACTATATGTAATGAAATCAACGATTTCATTTGGGCTGGTCGTATGACCCAGGTCCATCAAGGGCGGGGAAGTTCCCCGCCATTTTTTTACTAACATTACAGAGGTGGACAACATTGAATGAGCTAAGTATTTTTATAGATGAATCTGGTGATTTTGGTGAATACAACTCCCATCTTTGCTTCCAAACCCTATTTTTCGTAAAGTTATGCCTTCAGAATATAAACTTTTTCAAGCCGCTGATCTTCTATGTACCTTAGAACTGGTTAAGCTTAAATGGAAAAACAGCATGTTTACCAAGTCTGAGTTAACCTTCTTTGGAAATATCCGTGACTTAAAAAAGAATTACTTAAAGCCTCTAAGCAAAAAGGAATGGTCCTACTCCCCAAAATAAAATTTCTCCCGTATTCCACCAGTATACTCCATAATACAGGCCAGAAACCGCTCTCCGTATTTCTCGTACTTGAAAGCTCCCATCCCGTTCACCTCCAGCATTTCCTCCCGGTTCATGGGCAGGCGCACGCACATATCCACCAATGTCTTATCCGAAAAAACAAGATAGGGCGGTATCGCTTTCTCTCTGGCAATCTCCCTGCGCAGTTCCCGAAGCTCCTCAAAGAAGGCGAGTCCTCTGGTATTGAGAATATCCGATTTTCGGTTTGTACTGCCCTTTATTCTGTCGTCTTCCTCCGCCATCCGGCTGCTTCTCGGCTCCAGCTTCACCATTACCCTGCAAAGGCCGTCCACAATGTCCTGTGCCTTTCCTGTCGTCTGCAGAAGCCCGTACTTATCCTGCGTCTGCCGCAGATACCCTTCCTGTATCATCTGACCGATCAGATCCTTTAACTCCTGTTCACGCCATTTCCCTAATGTACCGTAAGAAGGATACTGCTGTACCCGGTATTCCCGCAATTTCGCGCCTTTTCCGCCAAGGAGCGTGCCGATGACGACCTGTATGCCGTATCTTTCCCCCTGTTCTTCCAGACACTGAATGACTTGGCCCGCTTCCACCGTCATATCTTTTTCCACATAATGCTTCAGGCAGTTCCCGCATTTGCCGCAGGCGCTTCCGTCTTTCTCCCCAAAATAGCGTAGAATGCAGGTGCGCAGACACTCCTTTGTATTGCAGTAAAAAATCATGGCCTGGAGCCGTTTCTCGTCCCGCTCCCGAATGGTAATCTGTTCATCCACCGTAAAGTCGGCACTGCTCTCCTTATTTTCCAGCAGAAACCGATTAATCATAATATCCTGCGCCGAGTACAGAAGAATACAATCGGAAGGTTCGCCGTCTCTCCCCGCGCGCCCCGCTTCCTGATAGTAGTTTTCCATGCTCTGGGGCATGTTATAATGCAGCACATACCGCACATTCGACTTGTCAATCCCCATGCCAAAGGCGTTGGTCGCCACGATCACGGGGGTTCTGTCATAGATAAAATCGTCCTGATTATTCCGCCGTTCCTCCGGGGAGAGTCCCGCGTGATATCTTGTGACCGCTATGCCCTCTTTCCTAAGCTGTTCGTACACTTTCTCCACATTTTTTCTGGTAGCGCAGTATATGATGCCGCTCTCCTTCTCGCGGTCCGCCACATAATGCTGCAAATAGCGCGTGCGGTTCTTCGTATGTTCCACCGCAAAGAAAAGATTCTGCCTGTCAAAGCCTGTCACCAGCGTCTTTGGATTTTCCAGTCCCAGTACAGAGACAATATCCTCTCTGACCTCCCCGGTGGCCGTGGCAGTAAACGCGCTTAATATGGGCCGTCTCGGGAGCCGTCTCACGAACTGCACAATATGTAAATAGCTGGGGCGGAAATCCTGTCCCCACTGGGAAATGCAGTGCGCCTCGTCCACGGCTACCATGCTGATCTCCACCGCCCCCGCGAAACGAAGGAAACGGTCTGTCTCCAATCTCTCGGGAGCCACATAGATAATTTTATACCGCCCCTGCTCCGCAAATGTCAATGCTTTCGTGATCTGCCCTTCCGTGAGAGAGCTGTTGATATAAGCCGCATGAACTCCCGCCTGATTGAGTGCCTGCACCTGATCCTTCATCAGGGAAATCAGCGGTGAAATCACCAGCGTAATCCCCGGAAGAAGCAGCGCCGGCACCTGATAGCAGACAGATTTTCCCGCACCTGTGGGCATAATGCCGAGCACATCCTTCCCCGCAAGAATATGGTCGATCAGCATTTCCTGTCCTTCCCGGAAGGCGTGATAGCCGTAATATTTTTCTAAAACTTCGTATTTATCCATGAAAATTTCCATTCTGCATCCCCTTGTCAGGAATGCTGTCTTTCAGCCGTTCTCCTTCGCGAAAAAAGACTGTCGCGCAGACTTCGTACTTCTCTCTTTAATATCGCCCGTTAAAAATCTGCGTAATCGGAGAATCCTCATTCAGAATCACCGTTTTATTGTCTCCCACCACACTCTCCTTCAACGCGTCTAAGGCGCGCACAAAGGAATAAAAGTCCGTCTTCTCCGGGTCTGCGTATGCGCCCGACAAAATCCGCATGTACTCGGCCTCTCCTTCCGCAACAGTAGCCTCCGCCTTCGCTCTCGCGTCGGAGAGCATGATGGAAACCTCCTTATCCGTCGTATTCTCGATCATTTTTGCCTCGGATTTTCCTTCCGCCGTGTACTGCGCCGCAATATTGCCCCGCTCGGAAATCATGCGGGTATAAACCGCCTGTTTGTTGTCATCCGGCAGATCCAGCTTTTTGACCTCAACAGCCACCAGCTCAATGCCGTACTGATCCTCCACATGGTTGATCTGCCCCATCACCTCTTCGGTCAGAGACGTAATCTCAATCACTTCCTCTTTCCCCTCAGACAGATCCAGATCGTTCCCGGAAAGCTCCGCTCCCTCCTCGTCGACGGTGATCGTCATTTTGCCGTCCCGGCTTCTGATCACCTCGTCCTGCTTCATGTTTGAAATGGTATTTTTGGTAGCATTGTAGACAATGGCATCGATACGGCCCTCCGCATTCTGCACGGAACAGCTTAAGGTCTGGGCAAACCGCAGCGGATCCGTCACGCGCCAGAGCACATAGCTGTCCACGATCATCGTTTTCTTATCGGATGTAATAACATCCGATGCCGGCAGGTCATAAATCAAAAGCTCCTTCGGTACGGTGTCCACGGATTCCACAAAAGGCAGCTTAAAACTGAGTCCCGGCACAGATACCACCCTGTCCACACGACCAAACTGTCGGATCAGTTTAAACTGGTTCTGTTTTGTCACCACCATACAGTTTATCAGCAAAAATAAGCCAATCACAACCAGTAAGCCAAAAACAAAGCCAAACTTCTTTCCACCCTTTTTGCTCTTCTTTTCCTTTTTTTTCGTGCCGTCAGAATTATATCGTTCAAAATTCTGAACATTGGAATTTTGTGTATTTTCAAACATCTTTTATTCCTCCTCCTGCATTTCTTCCGGCTCCTCTTTCAATGTATCTCCGTCTCCCCCGATGGAAGAAGCCTCCTGCGTCACAAAGCTGTCAAGCGGCAGCATGGTAGTCGTCTTTCCGCCCTCGCCTTCGATCACTACCTTCACATCAGGGAGCACGTCCTCGATGGCCTCGTAAAACATACGCTTCTTCGTCACCTCCGGGTACTTGGCATACTCCTGGTACATGGAATTGAAACGCGCCGCCTGTCCGTTAGCCTCATTGATGCGCTCCTGCTTCTTTGCCTCCGCGTCCTGTAAAATTTTATCGGATTCCGCCTCCGCATTGGGGATCTGCTCATTCCTGTACTTGTTGGCGTTGTTTAAAGCGGTTTCCTTGCCCTGCTTGGCTGTCTCCACTTCCTTGAAAGCGTTCTCCACCTCCGCAGTAGGCGGGGTCGCGTCCTGGATCGTGATATTGACGAGCTGAATACCGATGTCGTAAGTCTCCAGCTTGTCCAGAATCATCTGCTTGATGTTGGACTGGATTTCATTTTTCCCCGTGGTAAGTACGCTGTCCACACTGTAAGAACCGATGGTAGTACGGATGCAGTTCTGGGCTATATTTTTTAAAACCAGCGCCGGGTTCTCCGATGCATAAAGCGCCTTGACCGGATCAGTCACTCTGTATTCCGCATAAAAATCCACATAGATAAAATTGTAGTCGGACGTAATCATCAGTGCATCTTCAATGGTATCATCCGTCATGTCATCGGCGTCCGTCCCGTCCCGGTAGCCGATATTGAAGCCCTGGATCGTGGTATTCACCTTAGTCACATTCTGTATAAAAGGAACTTTGAAGTGCAGCCCAGGCGTAGTAACTGCCTTTGGCGAGCCAAAGGTGCAGACCACAGCCTGTTCCTCCTCCTGAATCGAATAATAGGAATTTCCGGCCAGAACGGCAATTACACAGACCGCCAGTACGATCTTTGCTGCCGTCAGACTCTTTCCGCCCGGAACGCCGATTTTTTTCTCCCTGTTTTTTCCAAACATATACCTACCTTAGCCTTTCTGCCGCTTTTGCACAGACACACGCTTCGCGCTTTGACCTGCGTTTTACTCGCAAACCCGCGCTTCGCGCTCTCTTGTCCGACTTCGTCGGACGGTTACCTTTGAACTGCGTTTCACTCGCAAACACGCGCTTTGCGCTCCTTGTCTGACTTTGTCAGACGTTTGCTTTTACCCTGCATTACACTCGCAAACCCGCGCTCCGCGCTCTCTTGTCCGACTTCGTCGGACGTTTGCTTTTACCCTGCATTACACTCGCAAACCCGCGCTCCGCGCTCCTTGTCCGACTTCGTCGGACGTTTGCTCGTTATCAGCGCAAGAAAAACAAATGCCGCTCCGCGTCGCTTGTTTTTCTTTTGCATCTGGTATATTATATCATGTTAGGAAGAAATAAATATGAAATCTTTAGAAAATATTTTGAAGAAAGGCGGCTTTTATGAGAATCATCTTTATCAGACACGGAGACCCCGATTATGTGAATGACTCCCTGACGGAAAAAGGCATCCGGGAAGCGGAGCTTCTGGCGAAACGGGTGGCAAAATGGGACAATATTACGCAGTTTTACTGCTCTCCTTTAGGACGCGCGAAAAAAACCGCCTCCTACTCTCTGGAAGCGGTCGGCCGCGAAGCGATTACCTTTGACTGGATGAAGGAATTTGCCTATTTTATTGACGATCCCGTGACGGGACGGCACGGCGTGCCGTGGGATCTCATGCCTGCATACTGGACGGAAATTCCCGAAATGTATGACCGGGAGGGTTGGAAGAGTACGGATCTTTACCGCTCCAATGATGCAATTTTGCCGGCATACAAAGAAGTCTGCGAAGGACTGGACGGTCTTCTGTCTTCCTACGGCTACATACGGCATCACAACTACTATCTCACAGATCCCGAAAAAAAAGGTGACGGCGCAGACAGAGAAGATACCATCGTCATCTTCTGCCATCTGGGTGTCACCTGTATGATGCTGAGTCACATTCTTAACATTTCGCCGGTTCTTCTTCTGCACGGCTTTTTCCTTGCTCCCACCTCTGTCACTGTCTTGGCCAGCGAGGAACGGATGGAAAACAACGCCATTTTCCGTGTGCAGGTGATGGGCGACGTAACCCATCTGCTCACCGGCGGGGAGCCGGTTTCCCGTGCAGGCTATTTTACAGACCCGTTCCAGGGATAATTCAACAGTCAGACTTCTGAAATGGATCCGCACATGTCATCACAGCAGACTGTTCAGGTATCGTGATCCGCACAATTACCGCCACCCCTGCCCCATCATGGGCGCGGGGGTCGGACGATTGTCCGGCAGTTTCACGATTGCGAAACAAATAAATACAATCGTTACAGCAACCCGGAACAGAAACGGCACTGAAATATCCACAAGCGGTATCAGATCGAACAGTGTCGCCACTGCAAACATCAGCACCTTCGCATATACCGCAATTCGAAACAGCGCTTCTCCCGGCACCTGCTTATTCATAACAGAGGCAATGATCATTGCAAACAGCAGATAAACCGCCGCGCACAGGAAATACCAGAGAATACGCCATAAAAAGTAGACAATATACGCCACAATGATTATCACCATAATAAACGGCGCAAGCTCCGTTGCGATCCATTCCCTGCTGAGTTCAAAATGATCTCCCAAGTCGCTGAAGTCAAGCTGCTGGTACTCACCGTTTTGCATGATGGAAATACGGTCCCGTCCCACCAGCATCACATCCTGATATCCCTCATCCGCAATCAAATCGGCGTCGTCATAGGAAAAACTGTCGATATCCTCCGTCATGTACACAAACACGTTGCCTTCATCAAAGAGAAACTCCTCCTCCATGTACAGTCGTCCGCCTGACAATTCAAATTCCGGCAGTTGTGCCGCAATCTTTTCCATATCTATGGATGAAAATGAAATCATCACCGATGCAAACGAAAGCAGCGTTGCCGCCAACACCAGAAGCGTCACAAACCCGATCATGCTCCCGACTTTCACCTTCGTCAGCCTGCCATACAGAGGCGGTACAAAGGAAAAGACAAACTGTTGAAAGATATTGGGCGCCTTCTGGGATTCGGCGTCGCCGCCGTAATTTCCGTAACTGTTCCCCTGCTGATTGTAATTTCCCTGCTGATAAACATTGCCTTGCTGATAAGGGTTTCCCTGTTGATATGTGTTACCCTGTTGATACGCGTTGCCCTGCTGATAGGCGTTACTTTGCTGATAAGTACTCCCCTGCTGGTAGGCATTACCCTGTTGATAAGAATTTCCCTGCTGGTAGGCGTTACCCTGTTGATAAACATTCCCCTGCTGGTAGGCGTTACCCTGTTGATAAACATTCCCCTGTTGGTAAGGACTTCCCTGCTGATTGGAATCCATGTTTGACTCCCCATTCAATTGATTATTCATATTTCTCCTTCCGGCTCTCTTTGCCTGTCGGACTTCTATCTGCTTTATCTGTCAGCGGATTCTCTCCGGGAAACCCACTTTTTTCTGTACTTTTCGTAAGGTCTTATTGGCAAAATATGCTGCCTTCTCCCCGTTCTCTTTGATCACCTTGTCAATGTAGTCCTTATTTTTTCCAAGTTCCTCGTATCTTTCCTGCAGCGGCTTTAAGACCGCCACAACGGCCTCCCCCACAGCCATCTTGAAATCGCCGTAGCCCTTGCCGTCAAACTCCTTCTCCGTCTCCTCCGGGGTCTTTCCCGTGCATGCACAGTAAATGTCAATCAGATTGCGGATACCCGGCTGCTCCTCGCTGTAGCGTACACAGCCTTCCGAATCTGTCACCGCGCGTTTGAATTTGCGGACAATCGTGTCCGGGTCATCCATCAGATAAATGCTGCCGTTCGGGTTTTCATCCGACTTGGACATCTTTTTCTCCGGATTCTGGAGACTCATAATCTTCGCCCCCGATTTCCCGATATAAGGCTCGGGAATCGTAAACACATCTCCGTAAACCGCGTTAAACCGCTGCGCGATATCTCTGGTAATCTCCAAGTGCTGTAACTGATCCTTGCCCACAGGCACCACATCCGCCTGATAGAGCAGAATATCCGCCGCCATCAGCACAGGATAAGTAAAAAGTCCCGCATTGATATTATCCGCATGCTTCGCTGCCTTATCCTTAAACTGGGTCATACGGTTTAACTCACCCATATAAGTAAAACAGTTTAGTATCCAGGCAAGCTCTGCGTGCCCCGACACATGGGACTGATAGTAAAGACAGTTCTTTTCGGGATCAATCCCCGCCGCGATATAGAGCGTCAAAAGATTTCGCGCCCGCTTCCTCAGTTCCGCCGGATCCTGCCTTACGGTAATCGAATGCAGATCCACCACCGAATAGAAACACTGATATTCATCACAGAGCGTCACCCAGTTTTTCAACGCCCCCAGATAATTCCCAAGCGTCAGGTTTCCGGTCGCCTGCATACCGCTGAATAGTACCTTATCTCCATTTAACATAATCATCTTCCTCCCATACTTAAATAATATATCACCGCCTTATGTTTCCGTCAAGAAAACGGTTGGTGTGCCTGCATGGCGCCTCCTTCGTCTGCCTTCTGACTCTGCTTATTCACGCAAAGGAAAAGGACCGCTGACGCGATCCCTTCCGGGTTTTTACATGTTTTACTTTCAGTTACAATCATTCTCACAGCCGCAGGTAGAGCCGTTGCCGCCAAAAGGTCTCTGGTCGAAGCGGGGCTCAAAACGGGAATCCTCGCAGGGGCAGGGTTCCGGTTCCGGTCTACCGCAGGGAGGTTCCGGTCTGCCACAGGGCGGCTCCGGTCTTGCACAGGGCGGTTTCGGTCTTGCAGGTTCCTCACAGCCGCATCCGCTGCGGCCATTGTTCCCACCGCAGAAAAGTAACAGAAGTATAAGCCAAGAACAATTCATAGGTTTTCATCTCCTTTTTCTCTCATACCATATCCTATGCGAGAGAAAAGGAGCGGTTACTTCTTCAATATTTTTTTGCGAATATAGCGGAAGGTTTTTTCCTCCCCCTGCTCAGCCAGCATATGCAGCAGAAATTCCAGCATACGCTTCGTCTTTTTGTGAAGCGGAGGCGGCGTCTTGGAAGACTCGTAGTAGACAAGCGGATCCTGATCTTTGTAAGTATCCCCGTGGTAAACTTTGCATGCCGCAACCCGGTCCATAAACATCTCTATCACATAGCGCGTGGGCATCGGCGCTGGCGCCATACCTCCCTCAATCTCTTTCGAGCTGTAATCAATCCAGTACTCATAATGGTGCTTGTTGCGTCCCTTATGGTGGAGCCATGCGGAAGAAAAACCGATATCTTCCCGCTCCGCGTTGTTGGGGCTTCTATCGCCCTGATAATACTTCGCCCCCACCATAAACTCCGTCGGGCTGTATTTTGACAGGTCATGAAGGAGTCCCTGTCTGTAAAGCCCCACACGAAAACACCCCTCCATAACCACAAGTCTATGATGTGTTATTGTCTTAAAGTGTTCCCATGCCTTATTCATAAATCTGTTTCATCTCCTTTATTATTTTTCATTCTTTTTACTCTTCTTCCTGCCGTTTTTTTCCGTCTCCACAGGCGCATCCTTAGTCGCACACAGCACAATGGTCCGGGCAGGAACGCAGATTTCCTGTGAGGCGGCCGGCGTTTCCTCTATCTCCGGTATCTCCTTGCCCGTAGAAGCCACATAAGTCCACTGTTTGCCCTTCGGGAGCTTCGGCAGTCCCAGATAGTCTACCTGCCAGTGCATATTAACCGCGATATAGAAAAAGCTTTCTTCCTCCTGTCCACCTTCCACCGCATAGAATCCACAGTACATAATTCCCATACAGCGGCTGGCGGAACCAGTGTCGGGTCTCCAGGCCTCTCTCCCGTGGAAAGAAATATCCGGGAACCCGCAGGACAGAGTATCTATCCCGCGAAGGAGCGTCCTGCTGTGCAGAACATGATGCGCCTTGCGCATGCCGATCATAAACTTCGTATAGGCAAGCAGTTCCTTTCCTGTCTCCGTATGGTTCCACTTGATCCATGCCGTATCATTGTCCTGACAGTAAGGGTTATTATTTCCCCCCTGTGTATTTGCAAATTCATCCCCGCTGTAAAGAAGCGGCGTCCCCTGTGACATAAGGAGAATCGTAACCGCGTTTTTCATTTGCCGCAGCCGCAGTTCCTGAATGCTCTTCTTCCGGCTCTTTCCTTCCACCCCGCAGTTCCAGCTGCAGTTATAATCCACACCGTCCTGATTATTTTCCCCGTTTTCCTCATTATGCTTGCGGTCATAGGACACCAGATCCACCAGACGGAATCCGTCCCAGCGGGCAATACTGTTGACCACGCCGACCTCGTCTTTGTTTTCCCGCAGATGAAACAGAAACGAATTGATCATGTTGTCGTCGCCCTTGATAAACCGGCGCATATCATACAGAAAACCATCGCTTAAAAATCCCTGATTGCGCGTCTTTGTGTCTCCCGCACAGGCACAGCCGTCTCCCGTAAGCAGCATCGTCTCCGAAAGCAGCGGCTCCCCCGCTATCAGATCCATGGGCAGGGACGCACTCATCAGATGGAACCCGTCGATATGGTACTCCAGCACCCAATATTTCAAGATATCCAGAATCTCCACCGCTCTCATCTCCGGCGGAAAATAAAACTGCATCGACACGCCGATGCCGGCCTTGTGAAAAGCCCGCACCATGTCCTTAAACTCTCCCGCAGCATCCTTGCTGTGGGCATAGGCGCTCTTGGGCACATAATAGAGTCCCGGCTGATAGCCCCAATAATTGATGCGGGGCTTTTTCTTTTCCTTCTCCTCATCTAAAGGCAGCTCCTGCTTGTAGGAAAGAATCGCCTGCTCCATTGTCTGCGCCGTATTTTCGGGCATAATCTCGTCAAACTCGTAACAGGGCATGAGAAGCGCCATATTGATGCCAAGCTCCTGCATATAGGGGATTTTCTCCTCCACACCCGCATAGGTGCCCTTCCACTTCACGCCGGATGAGCGGTGTCTGGTAAACCCTCTCACATGCAGGGCATAAATAAGCATTTCCTCGTAGGGGATATGCATGTTTTTGTCGTCTCCCCAGTCATATGCCTCCAAAACGGGCTGACACCGGGGCAGCTCTGCTTTCGTCTCACCATATCCGCAGGGATTACAGATCCGTTTGCAGAAAGGATCCTGATATACCTCTTCCCCCCTGTAAAAAAGATAACTGCATGTCTTATCATGGTAGCCGGAAAGCATCATGGCACAAACTGCTCCCACCCGGCCGTTTTCCGGGAACGGAATCCGCACACCGTCCCGATGTCTTCTGTCATAGAGAAGAATTCCCGCCTCCTCCACGCCCCCGCACACCGCCGAAACACGCAGTCCCTCTTCCTCAAAAGATACGCCCAGCGGGTAGATTCGTGTCCTGTCTACACTTTTTATATGAAATGTCTTCTGCATCAAATCCTCCGTTCACTCGAGCCCACTTCCCGTCACACCGCACTTTCTTTCGGGAATCAAAATTTAAGTCAGTTTATATTATACATAATAGGAGAAGGCTTTTCAACAAAATTCAACGGTTTACCGAACAATTTATCATTGCCTGCGCCGCCAATCTATATTATGATTGGTATAAAAAGCGATGCATGGAGGGAAGCTATGAGCAAAAAAGAAAAGAACACCACACAGGAAGAACTCGATAAGGAAGAAATGACCGTGGATCTGGAGCTTGACGACGGTTCCGAGGTCACCTGCGCTGTAGTCACGATTCTGACCGTGGCGGACAAGGATTATATCGCGCTCCTGCCGCTTGACGAAACCGGCGAAAACGCGGACGGCGAGGTCTGGTTCTACCGCTACAGTGAAAACCCGAAAGATCCCAACGAAGAGCCGGAACTCGGCTACATTGAGGACGACGAGGAATACGAAGCCGTTGCGGACGCATTTGACGAATTTCTGGACGCCGCCGAGTTTGACGAAATCGTGGACGAAAGTGAGTAGTCTTTCTAAAGACGTCCCGCCGTGAAACCGGGACACAGTCAGCAAAGCTGACTGAAAAGTAGTAAGTTTCGCATAAGAGAATGCCTGAAATGCGGCATGCGCCGCATGGATGCTAAGGAGCCGGTAACAGCGGCTTTAAGAACCGGGAGGGTGCATCCTTCCCGGTTATTTTGTCATGGTAAATAAGACAAAGCTTATTTTTCGCTCTGGTCATTGCCACATAAAACATCCGTCTCTCCTCCTCAATCCCAGCCGGTGTTTTTGATTTGTCGGAAGGAATTTTTCCCTCGTTGCACTCCGGTACAATAACCGTTTGAAACTCCAGCCCCTTGGAGGCATGCATGGTCATAAGCTGCAGCCCTTTCTCGTCTCTTTCCGGCTCTTTTATCACTTCCGCATAATGCTCCATATATGTGTTCATCTCCCGCACCGATGAAAACCGTCGGGAAAACGCTTCAAACTCTTCTCCGATCCGTATCAGTTCCTCCGCTTTTTCGGAACCGTATTTCTCCTGCAGAAAGGCCTCGTATCCGATCACTTTCCGTATGTAATGAATCTGCAGATGCACCCGCTTCCTTGCAAGGCAGTCAATATCCCTGTACATTTTTTTCACCCGCTCCTGTATCAGCGGTTTATCGGCATAGTACCCTGTCAGCGCGTCCCGGTTCACCTTTGTCTCCGGCAGACTGTCACGCTTCATGTATCTGACAGGACGGTTCATCACGCGAAGAAAATGCCGTCTCGCATGGTCTCCCTGCCCAAGCGCCAGATACGCACAGATATCCCGGATCACAAAATGGCTGAAACGGTTCTGGGGTTTTTCTTTCATCATGTAAGGAATCCCCGCCTCATGCAGCGTCTGCGCCCAGAAGCCGCATTCCAGATTTGTCCGGCAGATCATAGCGCATTCCGCAAGCCTTCCCGCCCTGCGCTCTTCCCAAAGCAATTCCGTAACCGCCTTTCTGAGCATATCTTCCGACTCCGTCCGGCAAAGCCGCAGCCCCGTGCCGTCCTCATGTGCCGAGAAAATCTCCTTGGGAATGCGGCTTTCATTTTCCGCGATCACTTTTACCGCCGCCTGCACAATATCCCTGTGGCAGCGGAAATTTACATCCAGCAGAATCTGTTTCGCCTGCGCGAAATCCGCCAGAAAACGTTTCATGCAGTCGGGGCTCGCACCGCGGAACCCATATATGGACTGGTCGTCGTCACCCACCACGAATAGATTGTTCTCCGGCGCGGCAAGCAGCCGGATTATTTCGTACTGAATCGGGGAAATATCCTGAAATTCATCCACCAGTATGTAGCGAAACTGCGCCTGCCACGCCGACAGGGTTTCCTTGTTCTCCCGCAAAAGTTGAATACAGGCTGTCATCAGATCGTCAAAATCAAATTTTGAAATTTCGTTGAGCCAATCCTCGTATTCCTTGTATAGGAACTGAAAATCTGCCTGCTCCATCTTTTGAAACCCCGGTGTATTTTCTATTCCATCTGCCCTCCCGTCATTCGCTGTTCCAGGCTTTTCCGTTCCCTCTGTGCCCCCTTTTTTCTCGGACAGTTCCCTCTCCGCCGCCTTGATTTTATACCTGCTGACTGCCGTTATGATTTCTTCAATGTCCTCTTCCTGCAAATAAACAAATCTCTTATGATTGTGTATGATATCCCGAACCAGCTTTCTTTTTTCTGTCTCCGTAATAATGGTATACTTGCGATACTGCGCCGATTGTTTCAAGATATGATAGAATACTGCGTGAAACGTGCCAAACCGGACCGGAAGGTTTTCCTCCCCCATCAGCCGTAAAAAACGCTGCTGCATTTCCAGTGCGGCTGCTTTTGTGAAAGTAATAACAAGGATATGTGCCGGGTCAACGCCCTGTGATGTGAGAAGTCTCTGGATGCGATGTACTGTGACGAAAGTTTTGCCGCTGCCCGGTCCGGCTAACACCATAGCCGGACCGTCAGCATGCATGATTGCCTCTTCCTGATTTGGTGTACAGGAAAATTCAGGCTTTTTCGAGCATTTCAATTCCTTTGCGGATTCTCGCAAGGGATTCTTCCTTTCCCAGTACCTCCATAAGCTCCGTCGCCCCACCCGGCGTCATCTGCTTGCCGGAAACGGCGGTTCTCACAGGCCACATCACATATCCGTTTTTATAACCTTTCTCCTCCACATAAGCGGAAAGAGTCGCGTAAAGCGCATCATTTGTGTAATCATCCTGCGCCTCCAGACGCGGCAGGAGATCTTTTAAGACTGCCAGCGAAGTCTCCGCATTGGTCTTCATTTTCTTATGCGTGTACATAGCCACGTCATATGCAGGAAGCTCGTCAAAGAAATCCACATGCTCCTTAATATCCGGGAAAATCTCAATTCGTGTCTTTACCATGGCAGCTATCTTTTTCAGGTCGTAATCCTTTGTCACCGCCTCTTTCAGATAAGGTTCCGCCATCCCGTAAAAGCGGTCGAAATCCATCGCTTTTAAATATTCCCCGTTCATCCATTTCAGCTTCGTGTAATCAAACACTGCCGGGGACTTGGAGAGATGATGATAGTCAAAACGTTTCACCAGCTCGTCCAGAGAAAAGATTTCCTCGTTATCTTCGGGGCTCCATCCAAGCAGTGCCACAAAATTGACGATTGCCTCCGAGAGAAAGCCCTGCTCAATCAGATCTTCGTAGGAAGAATGCCCACACCGCTTGGAAAGCTTCTGGTGGGACTCGTCCGTAATCAGAGGACAGTGCACATACTCCGGCACCTCCCATCCAAAGGCATCGTAAAGACGGTTATATTTCGGCGAGGAAGACAGATACTCGTTGCCCCGCACCACATGGGTAATTCCCATCAGATGATCGTCCACCACATTGGCAAAATTGTAGGTGGGATACCCGTCCGATTTGATCAGGATCATGTCGTCAAGCTCCGCATTATCCACCGTGATATCTCCGTAGATATCGTCATGAAAAGTGGTCTGCCCCTCCGTCGGGTTATTCTGACGGATTACATAGGGCTTACCCGCCGCAAGATTTGCCTCCACCTCTTCTTTCGACAGATGCAGGCAGTGCTTATCGTAGACATTGATTTCCTTGCCAGCCACCGTCTGAGTCAGGGATGCCAGCCTTTCCTTGTCGCAGAAACAGTAATAAGCTTCACCCTTCTCAATCAGCTGCTTCGCATATTGCAGATAAATACCCTGTTTCTGGCGGTCGCTCTGCACGTAGGGACCTACACCGCCGTCCTTATCCGGACCTTCGTCATGCAAAAGTCCCGTGTTCTCCAGCGTGCGGTAAATGATATCCACCGCTCCCTCCACATACCGCTCCTGATCTGTATCCTCAATACGCAGGATAAAATCTCCATTCTCATGCTTTGCAATCAAGTAAGCGTACAAAGCCGTACGCAGATTTCCCACATGCATACGCCCGGTAGGACTGGGCGCGTATCTTGTTCTTATTTTCTCCATAGTTGTCTGTTTCCTCTGTCTCTATAATTTCTGCAAAAAATTTTATCAATCCATGCGGAGAATGCCGTATTTTGGCATTCTCTCCAGTGAAATGGAGTTACAACGCAACTCCTGGAACTTCTTGGCGAGACAGCCTATGCTGTCGAGTTTTAGAAGTTCTTTTCACTCTGTTCGACGCGGTTCTGGTGCATACTCGGATCGGGAATCTTCTCGGGAGCCGCTTCCTTAAAGGATGCAACCGCCTTTGCCGCGGCAGGAATCGCAATGTTCGTACCCGCGCCCGCCACGCAGCCGCCAGGACACGCCATACCCTCGATCAGACAGCCGTTCTTCTTACCTGCTTTTGCAAGCATCAGCATCTTTTTGCACTCGGACAGACTCTCCGCGTGCTCAATGTGCACCTCCACGTCCGGGTAATACTCTCTCACGCACTCTTCAATGGCACTTGCCACACCGCCCGCAACACCGTAGCCGCGTCCCGCGCCGGTAGCGCCCTTCAGCTCATCCATCGCCTTGATCTGGTCTAACAGAATGCCCTTTGCCTCAAATATTCCCGTCAGTTCCTCAAAGGTGATGACAAAGTCCACATCCGAGCGGATCGTTCTGCGGGAAGCCTCCAGCTTCTTGGATGCACAGGGACCGATGAATACCACTCTGGCATCCGGATGCTCCTCCTTGATCACCCTCGCCGTCGCCACCATGGGCGTCAGCGCATTTGATATCTTGTCAATGGTTTCCGGGAAGAATTTCTTTGCAAGTACAGACCATGACGGACAGCAGGACGTCAGGGAAAAAGGCAGTTTCCCTGTAGCGACCTCTTTTGCGTAGTGCTCCGCCTCCGCAATGGCTCCCATATCCGCACCCAGAGCCGTCTCGTACACATCAAAAAATCCCAGCTCCTTCAAAGCGGTTTTCAGCATATCCGGCGTCACGTCCGGACCAAACTGCCCTGCAAAAGCAGGCGCCACCTGCGCGATAATCTTCTCCCCTGTCTGCAGCGCGCGGATCAACTGGAAAATCTGCGACTTATCCGCAATGGCGCCGAAAGGACAGTTCACCATACACTGTCCACAGGAAACGCACAGGTCATTGTCAATCACGGCACGTCCCTTTTCATCGTTCTTAATCGCATTGACACCACAGGCACCCGCGCAGGGTCTCACCTGATGGGCAATGGCGTCATAGGGACAGACCGCCTTACATTTACCACATTTGATGCATTTTTCCGGATCGATCACCGATCTGCCGTTCACCATGGAGATCGCTCCTCTCGGGCAGACCTCGCGGCATGGGTGAGCCACGCATCCCATACAGCGGTCCGTCACATAGTAGCTGTTCTCCGGGCATGCGTTACATGCCGAAGGAATCACCTGCATCAGCGGCGGCTCATAATATTTCTCAGAAATGTTGCTCTCTTCAAGTCCCTGTGTCAGATGCACGGGCACATTTTCCGGCCGCAGGGAAAGCCCCATTGCCAGACGGATTCTCTCACGCACAATAGCGCGGTCTCTGTAAATACTCTCATACTCGGACTCGTCATAGTCCACAATCTTATAAGGAAGCGCCTCAATATCATCCTTCAAGTTTTTCGACTCATAGGCAAGGTGCGCCACTTCCTTAAAAATACGTCTTCTGTTCTTCCGGACCTGCGTATCAATTCCTCTCATAATGCCTCCGTTTTACTTCTTTGCTGCATTGATATTCGCTGTGCCCAACTCGATTCCTCTCCATCCCGCTGGCGGGTTATCTCCGCTTAGCTTCGGTTCTTGCCGGACAAGCGTCACTGGCGCTCAGCACCCCTATACATCCGTCATCTGAAAAAATTGTCGGCAAGCTGCCATTTTTTCATCTTCCGTATGCACACTGCTCATTGCCATCACGTACATTTTTACATAAAGTCCCGCGGAAGTCAATCATTCTGAGGAAAATCCCAGACAGAGTCCACAAAGGCAGCCGTCAGCGCCTTCTTCTCAGCCAGATCACAAGCCCTGCTGTGAGCGTTACGAGGGGAACCACGATCACACACAGAACTGCCGCAATATACGCGGTCTGCGCCTTAAACACCAGATTCGGCATGGACAGGCTTTTGACCGGAATCGCCACCGAAGATTCGTGATCCGCAAGCATACTTATCATGCTGCCAAAAAGCTTCACATTATTGCCCGGCGCCATGTCATCCGCGAGGCTGGTGAAAAGGCTCTCCCCACCCACCACAAACGCGTGGGAACTGCCGCCATCCTCCAGGCTCTTCTTCACTTCCACACTGACGCTAAAAGGACCGCCAACATCATTCGCTCCTTTGCTGTAATCACTGTTGTCCGTGATATCCGTCTTGGAAAACGCGCTGTCGCTTGTTGTTAAAAGCGGTGTGTAATGAATTTCATCCGTTTCCTCGTCATAGGAAAACCCTTTGGAAAAGGGCGCAAATACCAGACCGTCCGCCAGAGGTGCCGTCACCTCCGCCGACGCAATTTCCGGGAAGAGATAATAGGGATTCTGATAATAATAATTGCGATCCTGCTCCACAATCGTGCCGTCTATCTCCGTGATCCCATAAAAGCTCAAAATGCGGTTAAAGTTCGTCATCTCTCCCTCCGCCATGGTCGAGACGATCAACACATTGCCACCTTTTTGCAGATAGGCAATTATCTTTTCGGCATCCTCCTTCGAGTAGTCGCTGGTGGGCGCGTTCAAAATAACGCCCTGCGCATCCTCCGGAATTTCATCCACCGAGTAAAGCATCAGCGTTTCATAGGATGCATTTTCCTTTGCTATGGTATTTACAAATTTTTCTTCCATTTCCAATTCGCCGTGTCCGCCGATCGCATAAAAGACAGGCATATCTTCCGTGGTGACATAGGCAATCGCTGAGACGGTCTGCCCCTCCCCGTCATACCCCGTAGTCTGGTAGCTGTAAGTGGAATAATCCATCTCATAGGTATAGATGTCCCCGTAATCCACCACCGTGCTGCGCTTTTCCCCCTCCACAATCAGACTGCCCGCAGACGGCTGGGTATCCGTGTAATTCTGATAAAAATTGGGATTCTTTGCGGGACTGACATACTTTATCTTTATATGCCCGGACTGATCCGCCATCCGCTCCAGCGTTTTGGAAAAATCCGCGTCTCCTGCGCCTTCCTCTGCCAGTACATAGATCGTTATATCCTCGGACAGCCCGGAAAGGAATGTCTTTGTCTCGTCCGTAAGCGCATACAGCCGATTTTCCGTCAGATCGAAAGAAGAATACTGCTCCGGCACATAATTCAGCCCGAGATTGACCGCTATTGTCAGTGCAATCATCAGTATAATACCCGTGACGCTGAATGCCCCTACCTTCAGACCGCCCCCAGCGACATTATAGCGGCGTTTCTGTATGGTCTGCGCTGTACAAAACAGCGCCAACGCAATAGCAGTCAGATAATACACCACCGCCTCCAGTTCAAAATAGCCGGAGGAAAGCGTATCAAAACGGCTCACCATATCAAAACAGGATAGCACCTTCCCGATCGCTGCAGTCACCGGGGAAGTCCCCGTAGTGGTAAGCAGATTGGATATGCCCGGCATAATATAGCCGAGAAACAGCGCGCCAAAAGAAAGTACCGCTGCAATCACCACGCTCTCAGTCAGGGACGAAAGAAACAGCCCTACCGCCAGCGCAAGGCAGCCGTATAGAAAAAAGCCAAGGACCGAAGCGTAGGAAACGCCCAGTTGAAACGCCCCGCCCTGCATGAGAAAGAGCGGCAGTATCCCCATAAACGCCGTCGGCACAAAAAGAACCGTCGCAAGCGCCAGAAATTTTCCAAGTACAATCTTTCCCACAGAGACAGGCGCCGTTAAAATCAATTGGTCTGTCTTATTTTTCCGCTCCTCGGAAAGCGTCCTCATGGTGAGAATCGGTATCGTTACAATAAAGGTAAACACAATGCTCTGCAGCACATAAGCTATGGTCGGATAACCCATAAGCATGTTATAGACAATAAAGTAAAGCCCCATGACAAAAAGGTTCACCGCCACAAAAAGCCAGCCTGTGAAAGAATAGAAGTAAGATTTCAGCTCTCTTTTATAAATCGCTCTCATCGGTCTCCTCCTCCCCTGTCACACCGTTTGTATCGTCCGCGGCTTCCCCGGTCATTTCTTCCTCTTTTGTTTCGATTGCCGTTTCTTCCGTTTCCAGCAACTCATCCGCCACCGTTTCTTCTTCCTCCGTCTCCTCCGCTTCCGTCAATTCTAAGAAGATATCTTCCAGAGATTTCTCCGAACGGTTCATGGAAAGAATCGGCATTCCCGCTCCCGCCAGTGCAACAGACAGTGTCTTTCGGATATCCGCATCATCCTTCGTCT
>CASWVG010000057.1 GCA_949472775.1 uncultured Lachnospiraceae bacterium | reverse complement strand
TGGCAAATTCCAGCACGCGAACCGTCCTGCCGGTTCCGTTAGGCAGTACCACTGCGCCACGAATCTGCTGTTCCGCGTGACGACCGTCACATCCGGTTCTGATATGAACCTCAACAGTCTCGTCAAATTTTGCTGTTGCTGTCTTTTTTACTAAGGCGATTGCCTCGGCTGTGTCGTACTGCATCGTGCGATCTACCAGCTTAGCCGCCTCCTGATATTTTTTACCGTGTTTCATCTCGAACCCTCCATTACTCTTCTACTGTGATACCCATACTTCTCGCAGTACCGGCGATCATGCTCATCGCCGCCTCAACGCTAGCCGCGTTCAGATCCGGCATTTTCATCTCTGCAATCTCCTGCAGCTTCGCCTTGGAAATGGTAGCCACCTTTGCCTTATTAGGCGTAGCGGAACCGGACTTGATGTTACATGCCTTCTTTAAAAGTACCGCAGCAGGAGGAGTCTTCGTGATAAAACTGAAGCTTCTGTCTGCATACACTGTGATAACAACCGGGATGATCACATCACCTTTGTCGGCTGTTCTTGCGTTGAACTGTTTCGTAAATTCAACGATGTTTACCCCGTGCTGACCAAGTGCAGGACCAACCGGGGGCGCTGGTGTTGCTTTACCAGCAGGGATCTGTAACTTGATGTATCCTTCTACTTTCTTTGCCATTTCGGCACCTCCTATAATATTGTGGTTCGGACGCTGTGCCACCTGCCCACCGCAATCTACGAGATTGTCAGAGACAGATCCGGGTTTTAAATGCGAGGCATTTCAAACCAGCTCCCACCTATACCTAAACCGCCCGCAGGCGGATTAAATATCCATTTCATTACTGTTCAGCCCACGTCCATTCGCAAAACGCGCTTACAGCGCTTCCCGTTGCTTCGCAACTCTTTGCTCATAGCCGGGCGTTCCCTCGAAGCATCATCTTCCTGTCAGGCTCGTGCAAGCACGGTTTGCCAGCAGAATCCGCTCAGGCCAAACTGTTACCGCATACTTCTGACTTCCGCAAAGCTGATCTCCACGGGAGTCTCTCTGCCAAACAGCTCCACATTGATCGTGGCAGTCTGCTTGCCATAGTCGATTCTCTGCACAACGCCCACGGTGTCCTTCCAGACGCCCGCAACCACCGCAATGGTATCACCTTCCGCGAAATCGACGCTCATATTCTCCACTTTAATACCGAGAGGCTTCATCTCCGCCTCCGTGAGCGGCACCGGCTTACTCCCCGGCCCAACGAAGCCCGTCACGCCTCTGGTATTTCTCACGACATACCAGGTGTCGTCATTCATAACCATATTAATCAAAACATACCCGGGAAACATCTTTTTCTGAACGGTCTTGCGCGCGCCATTTTTCAGCTCCGTGACATCCTGCATCGGCACCCTGACCTCCAGAATCTCTTCTTCCAGATGTCTGTTTTCAATCGTTTTTTCTATGTTGGCCTTTACCTTGTTTTCGTACCCGGAATAAGTATGCACAACATACCAATTCGCCTCTGCCATACGGATCCTCCTGTCTTTAAAAATCAGACAGGGAATATCTTCTCCCTGCCCACCGCGCCGGACGCCCGTCAGCCTTGCTGACAATCTTCCTTTGGGCAGCCGTGTGCATATTAAAAACCTGCCTTAAAATTTCAGTGTAGTAATGAAATCCACGCCGTACTGCAGACCGAAATCCAACACAGTAATAATCGCCCCTACCACAAGGGAAATAATAACGACTGCAACAGACTGTTTTAAGAGGGAATCCTTATCGGGCCAGCTGATTTTTTTAAACTCAGCCTTCACGCCGTCAAAAAATTTAACCGCTTTCTTATCTGCTCTTGCTGAATCTGCCATAATTCAATATCTCCTTTTTCAACCGACGAACGCTTACTTCGTCTCCTTATGCGGGGTATGCTTTTTGCAGAATCTGCAATATTTCTTGATTTCCATCCTGTCGGGATGCGTCTTCTTGTCCTTTGTCGTATTGTAGTTACGCTGTTTGCATTCCGTGCATGCCAATGTGATTCTTGTGCGCATATCTTGCCACCTCCACCTGTATTACGATTCGTTTGATCTTATATCTTTCTCTCATTTTTTGAGCATAAAAAAAAGACCTTATTCTCTTCTCGCCCACATAATATATCATACGGTGTGCTTTAAGTCAACCGTTTTTTTAATTTCTCTCTGATTTTTACACTTTTTTTTATAAAACCCCCTAAATGAAATGACGCTTCCATACGATATATATAATAACTACGGAAAACTTACATTCTTCGTGGAAAAAGTGGTATAATAAAAATACTAATATAATATTAGGTAGGAATGCCCACTAAAGATACCTTGCAGGCTAAGGATGGCCACAGGAGGTATCCGTTATGCTTTCACGGAAGAAAGGAGGGCTTATGGCTTACAACACCGTTCACAACCTGAACAACGTCTATAATTTCTACATGACAACCTATGCGCCGAAGTCTAGCACCCCTTATGATACGCATAAGAAGAGTGAGCTTCGCGGCGTATACAATTCGATTGTCAAGATGAATAAGGAATCACCTTTGTTCATTCTCGACACCAGTAAGGAATCCCGTGAATTTGCAGTAGGTATAAAGGAAAATGCCAGAGAACTTCGCAATACCATTGCGTCTCTGGGCGGTCTTGACGAGGAAGAGCTTCTGAATAAAAAGGTCGCTTATTCCAGTAATGAAGAAATTGCCACTGCCAAATACATCGGTTCCAAAAAACCGGAAGACGACTTCCCCTCCTATGAGGTCGAGGTAAACAGCCTTGCTTCGTCACAGATAAATCTGGGAAAATTTCTTCCCGCTGACGAATCTGCCGCTCTTTCTCCCGACACTTATTCTTTTGATGTGGGGATTGAGGACTTAAGCTATGAATTCCAGTTCAGCATTAAGGCCAGCGACACGAACAGGGATGTGCAGGCACGTCTGTCCCGGCTGATCACCAATGCAAATATCGGCATGTCGGCGCAGGTCATTGACGACGAAAACGGCGGCACTGCCCTGCGGATGGAATCCGACGCCACAGGACTCAAAGAAGGCAAGAAAATGCAGTTCCATATCTCCGACCAGCGCACCAGTAAAACGGCCGGTGTAGTGGACTATTTCGGACTTGACTACATTGCGTCCCCGGCAACGAACGCTTCCTTCCTGGTAAACGGTGAGGAGCATTCTTCCACCACCAACCATTACACACTGGATCACACCTACGAATTACAGTTTAAGGGCGTGAGCAGCGAGGAAGGCGAAACCGCTTCCATCGGCATTAAAACGGATGTGGAATCACTTACAGAGAATATCAATACTCTTGTGAGAGGATATAACTCTTTCCTGCAGGCAGTTTCCGAGTACAGCGGTGTACAGCCTAAGAGCGACCGTCTGTTCCATGAGATGAGCAGCGTAGCCAGAGTATATGCAAAGGGGCTTACCTCTGCGGGACTGAACCTGAATCTGGACGGCACCCTGGAAGTAGACAATAACGTGCTTCGCCAGAAGGCAATGAGCGAGAATGCCAAAGGAGCTTTTGCTTCCATGAAAGGCTTCACAAACTCCGTGCTTCGCAAGTCGAATCAGGTTTCCTTAGACCCGATGCACTACGTCAACAACGTGATCGTGGCTTACAAGAACCCCGGCAAGAACTTCGCAAGTCCTTACATTACGAGCGCATACAGTGGGATGATGTTCAACAGTTATTGCTAGTCGGAACAAAATAAATATAAAGGGGCTGTTGCAAAAGTAGATGAATAATCACTACTGAAGCAATGGCCCCGTTTTTTTGAAACATATATGTTGATGATTTTGCGACACCCTTTGACGCTGTGTTACTTTTTCTGTTGTGATTGTATCATGGGGTAAACCGGAAGCTGTCATTTGTGATATTTACGAGAAGATACTTACAAGAATAACAATCGTGAAAACCAATAATACTCCCCCGCTAAATATGACAACCACTTTTTTAACCTTTTTATCTCCTTTTACTACCATATCTATTTTATCAGAAAATAAGGCACAGATGATGGCAACTATTATTAACAATAGTGAGATTCTTTCCATATTTCCCTCCTCAAATCCCGATTTGTATTGCTAACAGAATACCACAATCACAATCCTGCATGTTGTTTTTGATGATTTCCCGATTGATGTTGCCCCTCTCGGTCTGTATGCCCTTACGTTCTAAAGCATTGGCAACTGCCCCTTTATATTTATAGCGGGATATTTCCGTGTTTCTTCTTCGGATTCTCCGTCTGCTTGTTCTTAAGTCCACGCAGCGCCTTGAGCAGCGCGTCTCTCGTCTCCTCGGGTTTGATGACCTCGTTGACGTAACCTCTCGATGCCGCCACGTAGGGATTTAAGAATCTGTCCTCATACTCTTTCTTGCACTGGGCACGCATTGCCTCGGGGTCTGGTGCCGCCTTGATCTTTCTCTTAAAGGCGATGTTAACCGCACCGTCCGCCCCCATTACGGCGATCTCCGCAATCGGCCATGCGTAGACGATATCCGCCCCCATTTCCTTGGAGTTCATAGCGATATACGCGCCGCCGTAAGCCTTTCGCATAATCAGCGATATCTTTGGCACGGTTGCCTCCGAGTAGGCATAGAGTATCTTCGCGCCGTGACGAATGATACCGTTGTGCTCCTGCGCCGTTCCGGGCAGGAATGCGGGTACGTCGATCAAGGTTACAAGCGGTATATTAAAGCAGTCACAGAAGCGGATAAACCGCGCTATTTTATCGGATGCGTGGTAATCGAGGGAACCGCCCATAGAGTTCGGCTGGTTCGCCACAATACCGACAACCTTGCCTTCCATGCGGCACCAGCCCACCACCGCGTTGGTGGCGAACTCCTTCTGTACCTCGAAGAAACTTCCCTCGTCAACAATACAGTCGATCACTTCCTTCACATCATAGGCGTGGCGGGAATTGTCCGGTACAATATCTTTCAGTTTGGCCGCCTTTGCACGCATGACATTGTCCTGTCTCGCGCCCTCTCCCCTGCCAAAAACTCTCCCCACACGGGAGGGAAGGCTCTGCCGTTCCACTGTGTTCACCACAGGAGGCTTCTCCGTCCAGTTGCTTGGCAGATAAGATAACAGCTTTCTCACACCCATCAGGCACTCGTTTTCCGTGTCGTAGGTAAAGTGGGACACACCGCTCTTCTTCGCGTGCACTTCCGCACCGCCCAGTTCTTCCACCGAAACTTCCTCGTTGATGACCGTCTTCACTACGTTCGGTCCGGTGATGAACATTTTCGAGATATCCTTAACCATAAAAATAAAATCACAGATAGCGGGCGCATAGCAGGCGCCGCCGGAACAGGGACCGAGGATCACCGCGATCTGCGGGATCACACCGGATGCTTTCGTATGCCGCAGGAACATGCCGCTGTAGCCGCTCAGGGAGGAAATACCCTCCTCGATTCTCGCACCGCCGCTGTCATTGATGCAGATCAGGGGCGCCTTCATCTCCATCGCCATATCCTGGATCCGGCAGATCTTAAAGGAATGGTACTCGCCCAGCGTACCGCCGATCACCGTAAAATCCTCGCTTGCCACGAAAACTTGTCTGCCGTCTATCTCGCCGTACCCTGTGACCACACCATCTCCGGGCACACGTCTCTTATCCAGATCAAAATCGTCGATACGGGACTCCAGAAATCCGTCCACCTCCACAAAGGTACCGGGGTCAAGCAGCATCTCAATCCGTTCTCTCGCCGTCAGTTTTCCATTTGCGTGCTGCTTGTCAATCTTGCTCTGACCGCCGCCAAGCAAAGCTCTCTCTCTTCTCCTGTCCAATTCCCTGTTTGCCTCATTCCAATTCATATGGCGCCTCCATAACTATCGGATCAGCCGACTCGCCGCTTCGCATTTCTCGTTCGCTGTCTCTGCTGGCCCAAAAATACTTTGATATTCAAACTATCAAGGAATATTATAGGCAGAGTACCATTTCTTGTCAATACTCTGCCTCAAATTTTATTCACCAGCTCAGCCAGAGCGCCAGTCTATGAGCAAAAGCAGCTCCTCTCATCCCAGTTCTTTCTCTGCCGCCTCAAGTGCCTGCGCGATCACCTTGTCCATATCATAATACCGATACTGCCCCAGCCGCCCGCCGAAAATCACATGTGGCTTCCTCTCTGCAAGCTCCCTGTACCTCTCCATCAGCTTCTCATTTTTCTCGTCATTGATCGGATAGTAGGGCTCCTCCCCCTCTTTCCAGACAGCCGGATACTCTCTGGTGATCACTGTGCCCGGCTGTGTGCCGAACTCAAAATGTTTATGCTCGATTATTCTCGTATAGGGGATTTCGCGCTCTGTGTAGTTCACCACCGCGTTGCCCTGATAATTATTACAGTCAGGAAGCGTCTCTGTCTCAAACCGCAGGGACCGGTATTCCAGATGCCCCAGCGCGAAATCAAAAAACTCGTCGATCATTCCCGTGTACAGCACTCTGTCATAAGTATTGCCATCCCGGTCTGTCAGACAGATGCGTCCGTCCCGCTCCTCTTCCGTCACAAATTCCCTGTAGGATACGCCCGTCGTCACCTCAATGCCCTCCAGCATTTTCTCTATCATAATGGTGTAGCCCCCCACAGGAATCCCCTGATATCGGTCATTAAAATAATTGTTATCATAAGTAAAGCGGAGAGGCAGTCTCTTGATGATAAAGGCGGGCAGCTCCGTGCAGTCCCTGCCCCACTGTTTCTCAGTGTAGCCCTTTACCAGCTTCTCATAAACGTCCCGTCCCACCAGGGAAAGCGCCTGTTCCTCCAGGTTTTTCGGCTCTGCAATGTGAAGATCCGCGATCTGTTCCTCAATTTTTTCTTTCGCCTGGGCGGGTGTCACCACGCCCCACATTTTGCTGAACGTATTCATATTAAAAGGAAGATTGTACAGCTCCTCTTTATAGCGCGCCACAGGCGAATTGATGTAATGGTTGAACTCCGCAAATTGGTTTACATAATCCCAAACCTTCCTGTCAGAAGTATGAAAAATATGCGCACCGTAGCGATGCACCTGTATACCTTCCATTTCCTCTGTATAAATATTGCCGGCGACATGCTGCCTTCTGTCAATCAGGCGCACCCGCCGGCCATGTCCGTGCATCTCGCGGGCAAACACAGAGCCGTACAGCCCTGCGCCCACGATTATATAATCATAATGCATATATAATCTCCAATCATTGCGGAGAATGCCGCTTTTCAAGCATTCTCCCAAGTGAAACATTGAACTTCATTGCGAAACACCCTCTGGCTTAAACAGGCAGAACTTCTTATCACTCCTCTACCGCCTTATACTTATCAAGCTGTGCGTAGTCCTCCATCAGCTCAAGCGCCTTCTTGCGACCGGTTTTATTCAGCTTCACATAATACTGCATTACGCGGTTTTCCATAATCTTACCGCCAAGCAGGCTCTTCTGATTAATAGGTGAGAAATCAACGGGATTCAGATTCAGCCTGTCACACATGCGGATCACTGTGCCGTATGCCATACCCTCGATACCCCTGTCGAGTGCGGTAACCAACGTAGAGTACGGTATTTCCATCTCGATCGCAAACTGTCTGACACTCTTGTGCTGTTTTAGGATTTCTGCCTTTAAGATTTCTGCCTTTGTCATAATAGACCTCCTTATCATGTATTATTTTCTTAATGAGAAGAGGTCCGCTCCTCTCTGCTCAGAAGTAGTATACCATATTTCCGCCCCAAAAGGAACCACCAACCGCTATTACTAAACGGAATATCGTCATCTTCATCAGCTTTTCCCTACCTTTTTTGTACTTTTTGTACAAAAATCCCAATAAATCCCCCTGTTCTCCCCTAAAAACCATATTGTCGCAGCGCAAAGAAGATGATAAAATAAACATAACTTGAACAAATCACAAATGAGGTGTTACTATGTTACCTGTTTCTGTGTGCATGATTGCCAAAAATGAAGATAACCATATCGAGGAATGCCTGAAAAGGCTTCGTCCCTGTCGCTTTGAGATCATAGTGGTGGACACGGGTTCCGTTGACCGCACCGTGGAGATTGCCCATAAATATGCGGATAAAATCTTTCACTTTGCATGGTGTGAGGATTTCAGCAGCGCGAGAAACTTTTCCATCCAGCAGGCGGCAAACGACTGGGTGCTCATTATCGACTGCGACGAATATCTGGAAAATGTCAATCTGGCACAGCTTGAGGACTCTCTCACAGGGCGGCGTGAAGCTGTCGGTATGATTACGCGCAACAATCCCTACACCGTACAGGGTTCGCGCTCCATTATGTCGGAGCGTATCGGCAGACTCTTTAACAAAAAATACTGCCACTTTGAGGGCAGTATTCACGAACAGGTGCGCACCATGCAGGGCAAGGAGCCGGACACCTTCCCCATCCCACTCACATTCTACCACGAGGGCTATGTGGGAGAGTCCGACAAGCGCATGCGCGCCACGAGAAATCTGGAAATGCTGCTGCACGACCTGTCGCTGAAAGGCCCAAGCCCCTATATCTATTTCCAGCTCGGGCAGAACTACATATCTTTGAACGACATGGAAAAAGCGGCGCACTATTATAAACTCGGACTCGATTTAAATGCGGATCCCAATTCCGATTTTGTGCAGAGCATGGCGGAAACTTACGGCTACTGCCTGATGGATCTGGCAAAATACGACACGGCAATGACCCTCCGCGACAAGTACGACCTCTTCTCCCACCGGGCGGATTTCGTCTTTCTGATGGGTATGCTCTACCAGAAAAAAGGCGAATATGCCAAGGCCATTGAAGAGTTTAAAAAAGCTACCACGCTCACAGCGTACTCCCGCACAGGCGTCAACAGCTACCGCGCCAATTATCACATCGCCGAAATTTACGAGAACATGGGCGAGTTGGAACAGGCGAAAACCTACTACAAAAAATGCAGAGATTACGAGCCCGCCATAAGAAAGCTCAGAGAACTCTCCGCGGGAGAAAACGCTTCGTGAAAGGAGACGCCTTGTTTCCGCTGTCCGTATGTATTATCGCAAAAAATGAAGAACAGCATATCGGGGAATGCCTAAAACGTCTGTCCGCCTACGGTTTCGAGATCGTGCTGACAGACACGGGCTCCACAGACCGGACCCTGGCGATTGCCGAAAAGTACACCGACCGGATTTATCACTTCGACTGGTGCGACGATTTCAGCGCCGCCAGGAATTTCTGTTTACAAAAAGCCTCCCATAACTGGATACTTTCCCTGGACTGTGACGAATATATCGAAAAGCTGGATCCGGCTGCTCTTTGCCGCTGTATGGAAAAATATCCGGATCACACCGGGCGGATTCTCATTCGCAGCCGCTTTCTGCGCGGCGGAGAGACTTCCTATGAGCAGACGCGTGTGAGCCGTCTAGCTGACCGTAGATATTTCCACTTTGCAGGGGTGGTGCATGAGCAGTTGGAACGCCGCGACGGCAAAGCAAAATCTGTTTATGACGCTCCTGTCACAATTCTCCATGTGGGATATGATGAGACAGAGGCGGATATGCAGGAAAAATCCCGCCGCAACATTGCCCTGCTGCTGGCGCAGCTTGACCGGGAAGGGCCCGACCCCTATCTCTATTTCCAGCTTGGGCAGAGTTACCGCAGGCTGGGGGACACCGAAAAGGCTTTTCAAAGCTTTGACGCCGGACTTTCCATGGAAGTAGATCCCGGTCTTGACTATGTAAAAACCATGGTGGAATCTTACGGCTACACGCTCCTCGACTTAAAGCGTGCGCAGGATGCGCTGGGACTTGCCGAACTTTACGACGTATTCGCGACAAGAGCGGACTTTGTCTTTCTGATGGGGCTGATCTATATGAACAACGGACTCTTTGACGCCGCCATCGCGGAGTTCAAAAAGGCTGCCACTATAGAAGACTTTTCCGTAGATGGTGTGAACAGTTATATGGCATATTACAACACCGGTGTGATCTATGAGTGCACCGGGCATATCGGAGAAGCGCGGACGTATTATCAGAAATGTGGCGGCTACGCGCCTGCGGAAGCGCGGCTGCAGGCGCTTCATGAAAACGCGTGACACTGTCAACCCGCATTGCTCGCCGTAAGTTCCTCTAAGCATCCCCTCCCGCGCAGGCACGGTGGCTGCTTCCCGGGTCTTCCGGCTCTTCTTATCATCGTACAAGCAGATTCGGAATGCTTTGCATTTCTCGCTCGCGTTGCTCGTCATAAGTCTTACGAGTCCTGATCTCGCGCAAGCATGGATCCTGCTTCGTAAGCCTTCTGCCTCTGCTTATACGCACAAAAAGACCGGATTTCATGCCAGACATGCTTCCGGTCTTTTCTTTATGATTTTCTTTGCCGCACCGCTTGTGCGCGTGTTATCTTAACTTCCAGATGTCCCGGTTGTACTCCTCGATGGTTCTGTCGGAGGAGAAGAACCCAGCCTTGGCAATGTTCACAAGCATCATCTTTCTCCACTTCTTCTGATCCTCGTAATCCGCCATCATCTGATCCTTGGTTTTGATGTAATCCTCCAGATCGAGAAGGGTCATAAACCAGTCTTTGTTTAACAGCTCCTTGTAAAGTCTCTCCAGGTTCTCCTTGTGTCCCACCTTCAACGCTTCCTTGCTGACGATAAAGTCCACCGCCTTCTTGATCACAGGCGACTTCTTATAGAAGTCCTTGGACACATAGTCGGCTTTCTCGTAGTGTTTGATGACTGTCTCGGACTTCTCACCGAAGATATAGATATTGTCGTCGCCCACCAGTTCGTGGATCTCCACATTTGCACCGTCGGAAGTGCCGAGCGTCACCGCGCCGTTTAACATGAACTTCATGTTGCCCGTGCCGGATGCCTCCTTGGAAGCAAGGGAAATCTGCTCGGAAATGTCGCACGCCGGAATCATCTTCTCGGCATAAGCCACGTTGTAATTCTCCACCATAAGCACCGTCATGTAAGGGCTCACATCGGGATCTTTATTCACAATCTCCTGCAGCACCAGAAGCAGGTGGATGATATCCTGGGCGATCACATAAGCGGGCGCCGCCTTGGCTCCAAAGATAAAAGTCATCGGTCTTGCGGGTTTCTTTCCTGCCTTGATCTCCAGATACTTGTGAATGATGTAAAGAGCGTTCATCTGCTGTCTCTTGTACTCGTGCAGACGCTTACTCTGGATATCGAAGATGGAGTCGGGATTCAGCGTCACACCTTCCACTTTCTGCACATAAGCCGCCAGATCCTTCTTGCGGTTCATCTTGATCTCGGCAATGCGGTCAAGCACCGCTTCGTCATCCGCAAATTCCAGAAGCTTCTCCAGATTTGCCGCGTCTTTCTTGTAGGCATCTCCAATCGTATCGGAAAGGAATCCGGCAAGCTCATGGTTACAGGACAGAAGCCATCTTCTGAACGTAATGCCGTTCGTCTTATTGTTAAACTTCTCCGGATAAATCTTGTAGAACGCGTTTAACTCCGTATTCTTTAAGATCTCCGTATGAATCGCAGCCACACCGTTCACCGAGAAGCCGTAATGGATGTCGATATGCGCCATATGCACCCTGTCGTCCTTGTCGATGATCTGCACCTTCGGATCCTTATATTTCTTCGCCACACGCTTATCCAGCTCCTTGATGATCGGCACAAGCTGGGGTACTACCTTCTCCAGATATTCCAGAGGCCATTTCTCCAACGCCTCAGCAAGAATCGTGTGGTTTGTGTAAGCGCAGGTTTTGCTCACAACCTCAATCGCCTCGTCCATGGTAAACGCCTTGTCATCTACCAGAATACGGATCAGCTCCGGGATCACCATGGTCGGATGGGTGTCGTTGATCTGGATCACCGCATGGTCATACATGGTGCGCAGATCGTACTGCTTCTCCTTCATCTCCTTTAAGATCAGCTGCGCCGCGTTGCTCACCATAAAATACTGCTGGTAGATGCGCAGAAGATTTCCCGCTTCGTCGGAGTCGTCGGGATAGAGGAACAGTGTCAGGTTCTTCTCGATATCTTCTTTGTCAAAGTCGATACCCTTCTTAACCAGACTCTCGTCAATCGTCTCAATATCAAAAAGCCGCAGCTTATTCACACCGTTGTCATATCCAATGACATCAATGTCATAAAGTCGGGATGTCACTGTCTTTTCACCGAACACCACCTCAAAAGTCGTGTCGGTTTTCGTCAGCCAGGACTGCGCCTCAATCCAGTCGTTCTTCTCCGCTGTCTGCAGTTTGTCTTTAAACTCCTGCTTGAACAGACCGAAGTGGTAATTCAGTCCGATACCTTCACCCGGCAGACCGAGAGATGCAATGGAATCAAGGAAACATGCCGCCAGACGTCCGAGACCGCCGTTTCCGAGAGAAGGCTCCGGCTCCACTTCCTCAATTGCGGAAAGCTGCTTGCCGTTCTTCTCAAGAATCTTCTCCAGATTGTCATAAATGCCAAGATTGATCAGATTGTTGGACAGAAGCTTACCGATCAGAAACTCCGCGGAGATATAATAAATCTTCTTCTCACCTTCAATCCGCTCCGACGCTTCCATCAGTTTCTTGGAAAGTTGCAGAATGCTGTAGTAAAGCTCCTCGTTGCTACAGTCGGAAATAGATTTACCATATCCACTCTGTGTCTGGTTTTCCAGTTCCTGCTCCAGATTCATTACCAGTACATCTCTTTTCAAGTTACTTGCCTGTGCCATGTTGAAACCTCCCTTTTCCTTATTCTACCTGGTTGCAATTTTCTCTATGTTAATATATTATCCAGTTCTGTCTTTTCGTAAACCTGGTGTGTCGACCCGATCACCAGGCTTTCACGCCTTTCTTCCATTTTCAGCGGACTTCTTCCGCTACATGGCGCTCGCCCTCTTTTCCTGCGCGGCAGTCAGAATATCTTCATATTTCATTCTGACAAGTTCATAGTCAAGCACAATCTGCTTTCCCTCCCCGCCGTCGAGAAGACGCTTTAACTCTTCCACCGCTTCCGAGGCGATCCGCTCAAAATTCTGTCTGACCGTGTTCATCTGTTTGCCCGCATAGCCCATCAGCGTAATCCCGTCGAAACCGCATACCGGCCGGAAAATATCCATATCCATCAGCGCCCTCATCGCACCGATCGCCATCAGATCCGAAGCACACACCACGATATCTTTTTTCTTCGCATGCCTGAATGTCAGATTTCTCGCCTGCAGTTCCGAAAATTCCCCGTTTCTGACAAGGAGAGATATTTTCTCTTCCTCCGCCAGCCGCTGGATGCCTTTCAGACGTTCTGAAGAAACGTAACCATTTTTCTTACCGGCCAGATAAAGAATACTCTTTCCCTTATTTTCCTTAAGCGTCTTTTTCGCCACATCGTACTGCGCTGCTGCCTGGTCAATCCAGACCGAGGACGTGGAAGCATTCACAAGGGGCGCATCCACCGTCACAATCTTAAAAAACTGCGCGTCGATCAGTTTCTGGAGCACTCTGTCGTCCTTCGACATCCCGAAAATAATAAGTCCCGTAATACTCTGGGAACGCAGATAGCGCACAACCTCGTCCAGATTTTTGCTTCTCAGCATGGAGTCAAATATCGTGATCACATCCAGATTCAGCTTCACTGCCCTGCGTATGGTGCCTGCCACATACTGCATATTGATCTCATCCACCGCCTGCGACACATTGTCCAGGTTCAAAAGCAGAGCCACCCTGCCGGACTGTTTGGAAGAAAGCGCTGCCGCAACGGAATTTGGCACGAAGTTCAATTCCGCCACCGCCTGATTTACTTTTTTCTTTGTCTCCTCACTCACATTCGGGTAGTTGTTCAGCACCTTGGAAACGGTGGAAATCGCTACACCCGCGTGCTTTGCGACATCTTTGATTGATACCATATTCCTTCCATTCTGAAACGATTCCTGTTTCAAAGAAAATTTCCAATGTTTTGTGCCTTTTCCGTGCTACATCTGCAATCCGCTTCGGAAATCGTTTTCCAAAAACATCATATAACAAAAGAGTGGTTTTGTAAACCACTCTTTTGAAAATTCCTAAGTTTATTTTTTCTCTTGTGTGAAGCTTGAAAACACTTGGCAAGTTATTTTCTAACCAGATGTCTCGGCAGTCCGTTTACAAACAGCGGCTGCAGTTCACCCATGATAAGAGGTCTTGCATACTTCTCGTATTCTTCGGTCAGACCCTTGCCATCCGCAGTAATCCACTCATCAGGCACGTTTCTCTCCACATTTGCGATGGCGTGGATATCGTAAGCGCTGGTACCGCACTGATACGGATCCTCACCGTTTCTGTCAAGCGTGATCATCATGCCGGTCTTTCCTTCCTCCGCAGCCATCACCGCGTCGTGACCAACCTGGAACGCCTCGTTGATATCCGTCAGGGATGCCAGATGGGTCGCTGCTCTCTGTAAGGTGGAGAACTCGATTGCGCGGGTCTTAAGACCTGTCTCAGCCGCAATCTTCTCAGCCAGCATAACTGCCGTACCGGACATCTGCTTGTGACCGAACGCGTCCACTGCCACTTCTCTGCCAATCTCGCATACATATCTGCCGTCCGCAACCTTAACGCCCTCGGATACCGCAATCACTACGGAAGACTTCTTCGCTGCCAGATCTTTCACATCCGCAACAAACTTGTCGATATCAAATACCTTCTCAGGCAGATAAATCGCGTCACATCCTTCACAGTCGTCGCCCTTTGCAAGCGCTGCTGCCGCCGTAAGCCATCCCGCGTTACGTCCCATAATCTCTACGATACAGACAGTGGGTTTCTTTGCACCAAAGGAAGAATTGTCGCGGATCACCTCTTTTAAGGAAGCCGCAATATATTTCGCCGCGGAACCGTAACCCGGACAGTGATCCGTCACAGGCAGGTCATTATCAATAGTCTTGGGCACACCCATAAATCTCTGGGGCTTGCCGTGAGCCGCCGCGTAATCGGACAGCATCTTAACCGTATCCATGGAGTCATTACCGCCGGCATAGAACAGGCACTCGATATCATGCTTTTCCATGATCTCAAACACCTTCTCGTAAACGTCCTCGTGACCCTCGATCTGCGGCATTTTGAAACGGCAGGAGCCCAGGAATGCGGAAGGGGTTCTCTTTAAGAGTTCGATTCCCGTCTCGTCATCCAGATACTCGCCGAGATCGATCATTCTGTCATCCAGAAATCCCTCGATGCCGTGAACCATACCATAAATTTTCTTCACACCCAGCTTCTTTGCGGCAGCGTATACGCCCGCTACAGAAGAGTTGATAACGGCTGTGGGGCCGCCGGACTGACCAACAACAATGTTTCCTTTCATGTTTGCTCTCCTTTTTTTATTTAATATTTACTGTACAGACTCGCAAACCCGTGCTTCGCACTCAATGTCCGTCTTCGCCGGACGTTTGCTCGTTATTCGCGCAGAAAAAACAAATGACGCTGCTGCCGCAGTGCTTTATCTGCGACGGAACTATGTTTTTTCTTCACGCTTCATAGTATACCAAATATTTCCGGCTAAAACAAGTACAAGCTCGGAAATACAGGATAGTCCCGGCTGTTATATAGTCCTAAGTCCTCATTGTATTTGCCATGTAAACGTGTTACACTCTAGTGTAATATTGCATCTGATCATCTGATTTCATACGCAGATTGCGGGAAAGGCATACTTTTATTATGAAAAAATACATTCTGAGCTGCTGCTCAACCGCTGACCTACCCTCAGAACACTTTTCAAAACGCGGCATTTTTTACGCCAGCTTTCACTATGAACTGGACGGGCGGGAATATCTGGACGATCTGGGAAAGAGCATGTCTTTCGAGCAGTTCTATCAGGCGATGACGGACGGTGCGCAAACCAGAACTTCGCAGGTCAATGTTGCGGAATTTACAGAATACTTTGAACCTTTTTTGAGAGCTGGCAAAGATATCCTGCACTTATGCCTTTCATCCGGCATCTCCGGCGTAATCAACTCCGCCATGAGTGCCAAAGAAATTCTGGCAGAAAAATACCCGGATCAGACAATTTATATCGTAGATTCCCTTGCCGCATCCTCCGGCTTCGGTCTTTTGATGGACAGGCTTGCCGACCTGCGCGACGAAGGCATGTCCATAGAGGAGCTCTATCAGTGGACACTTGACAACCGCCTGCGGCTGAACCACTGGTTCTTTTCCACCGACCTTACCTTCTATATTAAAGGCGGCCGTGTCTCAAAAACTTCCGGTACAATCGGAAATATGCTGAACATCTGCCCGCTTTTAAACGTCGATCCCATGGGAAGGCTGATTCCCCGCTACAAAATCCGCACCAAGCGAAAAGTCATGCACGCGATTGTGGACAAAATGGAGGAATGCATAGAGGAAGGAACCGGCTACAGCGGGAAATGCTATATTTCACAGTCCGCCTGCTATGCGGATGCCAGATTCGTTGCCGACTTAATTGAAGAACGGTTCCCGCATCTGGACGGCAAAGTTGCAATTCACAGCATCGGCACCACCATCGGCGCACATACCGGTCCCGGCACGGTCGCCGTATTCTTCTGGGGAAAGGAGCGGGTTGACTAAGTGTCAGCCGCTTTTCAAAATCTCAGATCCGTGCGGAGAATGCCCGTATTTTGGCATTCTCCTGAATGAGTCTCAAGGATTCATCTCCAAAGCCAATTTTCCTTCTTAATGTTTTCTCTATACCGACAGAGTCGGAATACCAGTATCTGTAAGATTCCTGCCAGGAAAAAGTTCATATAGCTTTATGATCTATCGCATCAGGTACATAAAGTATCCGCCATACCCGAGCAGCATAAGCAGACCACCCATACGTCCCAACTGCTTTTTTTTGAAAACACACAGCCACAAAACCACTGCCGCCGCAATGCATACGATACCGTCCGTCAAAAACGCCGGATCATATGCCACAGGTGTGATCAGAGCCGAGGTTCCCACCACGAAAAGAATATTAAATATATTGCTTCCTACGATATTTCCAACCGCAATATCGGCTTTCCCTTTTATAGCCGCCGTCACGCTTGTCACAAGTTCCGGCAGGGAAGTGCCGAAGGCCACGATGGTCAGACCGATCAGACGCTCACTCATACCGAAGATCAAGGCAAGCTCCGTTGCCGCGTCCACCGCCACATCAGATCCAAGCACGATCATAACCCCGCCCAGAACAATCAGCAGAAGCATTTTCCAGACCGGCATCGGTTTTCCGTCCGGCATTTCCTCCGGCAGACCGCCGCCCTTTTTCGCAATGACAAGCAGATATCCGAGATAGCAAAGCATCAGCGCCCACAGAATCAATCCGTCGGAAAAATGCAGCAGGTTGTCCCCCAGTGCGCCCATAATGACAAGGATCACCGACACCAGAATTACGAAGGGAATCTCATATCTCACCGTCGTTTTCTGTACCGCTATGGGAGTAATGAGTGCAGTAAGCCCCAGAATCAGCAGAATGTTCATAATATTGCTGCCCACGATATTGCCAATTGTAATCTCCGCGCTCCCCTTTAATGCCGCCGACACGCTGACCGCTGCCTCGGGCAGGGAAGTCCCCATCGCCACAATGGTCAAGCCAATCACAAGCTGGGGAATCCCGAATTTCTCCGCCAGCCGGCTTGCACCCTCCACGAACCAGTCCGCCCCTTTTACAAGAAGTACAAACCCAAGCGCCAGTAAACCGATCTGAATCAAAACATCCATATCCTTTTCCTCCCTTTCAGAGCAATTTATGCGATGACACGCGGTGAAAAATTCGTGAAGGCAATTTCTCATCTGCGATCAAGGCATATCTGAGGCTCTGACTCAATCTCCTCTTTTTCGTAAGCCCCGAAAATAATAAAACGAGGCTTTCAACATTTTTGAATGCTAAAAGTCTCGTTCTTTCTCTCATTTCACAAATATACGGTATGAAACGGAAAGCGTGTAAACATGACACATGTGTCAGGGTATGTTGCTTACACAGGATAACTACTCCCTCTTAACTTGTGAGATAATGTAACATAAAGTATACCCGCTTGTCAAGGCTTCTATACCCGGATTGCAAGAGTGAAAAAACCTGCAGAAAACGCGGAATATTCCCCGAATCGTCTCTGTCAGCGACAATTTTTTTACCGAATCTTAGCCAGAGCTTCCGTTGACAGAATCTTTCTGATATTGACGAGAAACAGCACGCTCGCCGTTGTCGCCGAAATGATATCCGAAACCGGTTCGGCATAATAGACACCCATCACGCCGAAAAAATGCGGCAGAATGATCGCCAGAGGAATCAGCAATATAATTTTACGCAGTACGGCAATGAAAAGAGACACCTTCGCCTGCCCGAGCGCAAGAAAAGTTGGCTGAATCCCGTTCTGCAGGCCGAATACGAGCATTCCAGCCATAAAGACTGGCATCACCTTGCCGACGAGTTCCACAAGAGCCGTCTCGTTGGTGAAAAATCCGGCGTAAAATTCCGGAAACAACATGGTCGTGGCTGTGGAGACAAGCATAAAGCCGAAGCACAGACCGATCATCCAGCGATAGAGCTGTTTCACCCTGTTAAAGTTCCCCGCGCCGTAATTGTAGCTGACAATGGGCGTCATCCCCTGCGTAAAACCTCCAATCGGCGCGGAAAAAAGCTGCATCACGCTCTGCATGATAGTCAGCGCACCCACATGGAGATCCCCGCCGTACGCCTGCAATCCGCGGTTTAACACAATACTGATAAAGCTCTCCGTGGCACGCATGATAAAAGGCGATATCCCCAGAGAAAAAATACTGACCAGTATGCCCCACTCAAGCCTAAGAAACTTTCTCCTTATTTTCAAGGAAGATTTCTCACTAAGCAGAAAACCCGTAACCCATGCCGCGCTGAGCGCCTGCGAGATGACCGTCGCCACCGCCGCGCCCTTTACACCCATATCCAGACCGAAGATAAAAATGGGATCCAGAATGATATTCGCCACCGCGCCGATCAGCACTGACAGCATTGCCGTGCCCGGTCTGCTCTGGCAGATGATAAAGGCGTTCAACCCGAGCGCCAGTTCCACAAACAGTGTGCCCACCAGATAGATCGTCAGATAGTCCACCGCATAGTCGATGGTGGCGTCGCTAGCGCCGAACTGATAGAGCAGCGGTCTCTGAAAAGCATAAAAAATGACCATCAGCGCCACCGTGCAGATCACCAGAAAGCTGACGCTGTTTCCCAGAATTTTTTCCGCATGATCCCTGTCCTGCTTCCCCAGCCAGATCGCCGCAAGAGGCGCCGCTCCGCTGTTGATAAATCCCGAAAAAGCGGAGATAAACACCGTGATGCAGAAAGTAACACCTACCCCCGTCAGGGCATTGGCTCCCACGCCTTCCATATGCCCGATATAGATTCTGTCGATAATACTGTATAAAATATTGATGATCTGCGCAAGGATGGCCGGCAGTGTCATACTCGCCATCAGTTTGCCGATGGACTCCGTCGCCATGCGCTCCTCGCGCGTCATTGCTTTTGTCGCACTCATATGAAATATTTCCTTTTTCTCAAATTTTTGATCCTTTAGACATCTTACTCGCACAGACAGGAAAAAGCAACCGTATTTCCATTTTGCCCACAATATGTTACCATAAAGTGTGTCATTACAAAAAAACGGTGAAAGACAGCCGCATGCAACAATCCATACTTACCGGAGAAAGCCCATGAAACACATAAGAAAAATCATCTCTGCGCTGATTCTGTTTACGGAAATGAGCGCTATTTACATACTGATCCCCTATATTACCGATACTGACATGCGAAACGCCTTTTTTACACCGCTGCGCATAGTGACTGTCATTTGTGCAGGCATCATCGGCTTTTTTCTCTTTCTTTTCATTAACATATTCCCCTGCCTGACCTTCCACAAAACTTCCGGCAGCCGGAATCGGATTTTGGAGGACGGCGCCGCGCTGCTACAGCTTTTCCTGTCCACAATCATTGCCGAATCCCTGTTAATCATCCTGTATTCGCTCTTTATACGGCCCGACAGTTACGGCAGACTTGGTTATGGAATCGGCCGTCTGGTAAGCCTCCTTCTTCTGATTCTGATGGAATCCGTTCTTTTCTGGAACGGCATTATCCGCGTATACACGACCTCTGTACAGCTTGGCATCAAATGGCGTGTCATCGGCATCGTCTGCGGCTTTATTCCCCTCGTCCACATCTGGGCGCTGTGCCGGATCATCGCCATCACATCAAATGAAGCCGCGTTTGAAAAAGAAAAATACCTTCTGGATCAGGTTCGCGCCGAAAGCCGTCTCTGCGGGACAAAATACCCGCTTCTGCTTGTGCACGGCGTATTTTTCCGGGATTTTCGCTTCTTTAATTACTGGGGCAGGATTCCCTTTGCACTGAAACGAAACGGAGCAACGATCTACTACGGCAGCCAGCAGTCCGCCGCCTCCGTCGCCGACTGCGGACAGGAGCTTGCGCAGCGCATCCGCGACATTGTACAACAGACCGGCTGCGAAAAGGTAAATATTATCGCCCACTCCAAGGGCGGACTGGACAGCCGCTTCGCCATAACCGCCTGCGGCGCCGCGCCGTACGTCGCCTCCCTTACAACCGTCAGCACCCCGCACAGAGGCTGTATTTTCGCCGATTATCTTCTGGACAAAATACCCGTGAAGATACAGAAAAGCGTGGCGCGCAAATATAACGCCACCCTGAAAAAATGCGGCGACCACAACCCCGACTTTTTAGCCGCCGTCCAGGATCTCACCGCCTCCGCATGTGAGCGCAGAAACAGGGAACTGCCCAATCACCCCGGCGTCTTTTACCAGAGCGTCGGCAGCCGGATGAACTGTGCCTCCAGCGGCAGATTTCCCTTAAATATGGCATATCCGTTAGTCAGACACTTCGACGGCGCAAACGACGGGCTTGTGTCCGTGGAGAGCGCCGTGTTCGGGGAGCATTTCACGCTGCTGACCACCCAGGAAGGGCGCGGCATCTCCCATGGAGATACGATTGACTTAAACCGGGAGAATATTCCCGGTTTTGACGCGCGGGAATTTTATGTAAACCTCGTACGGGATTTAAAGAAAAAAGGATTCTGATCCGCATTTAACTGTTATTGCATTTCCTGTATCCCTTTAAATTTTCTCTTTTCCTCCCGTTGCTGTCAAAATTGCTGTCAAACGCAAAAAATAAGGGCTTTCAAGACACCCAAAATGTCTCGAAAGTCCCTGTTTATGCGGATAACAGGACTTGAACCTGCACGGTCTCCCACTGGAACCTAAATCCAGCG
>CASWVG010000056.1 GCA_949472775.1 uncultured Lachnospiraceae bacterium | reverse complement strand
CGGGTTTCTCTGCCGGTTTGTCTCCCGCCCCGCAGGCAGAGCCGCACGCTGCGGGCGCCGCCTCGGTGTTCCATCCCGATAAATTGGAAAGTGCCATGTTTTTTACCTCCTTGTGTGTCTGTGTTTTTGTTTCTGTCCTTTTGACAATTTCATTCTAACAAGACGGATCGCCGGAAAAAAGTACGCACTTTTTTATTAGATAGTTACCTTTTGGTAACTGGTGTCACGGCATCCCCGACCATTGCAGAAGTCTATTTCCCTCCCCAGCCTTGCCATATCCGATAAATAACACTATAATCAGAATGTAAGTATCTTTTGGAAACTATTGTTTTTGTAGAAAACCGGATCAATGCTTTCCCTTTTGACCCTTGAAAAATTTTCTGAGGGGATTGGAAGCGCGGATTGATGCGAAAATGCCATAAAGAATATATTAAATTAGGCAAGAAATGGAGAATCCTTATGAAAACAAAAGACGAACTGCCCGACTGCCCCGTCGCGACCACCGTATCGCTGATCGGAAGCAAATGGAAATTATTGATCATCAGAAACCTGCTTGCCCGCCCATGGCGCTTTAATGAACTGAAAAAAGATCTGGAGGGAATCAGCCAGAAAGTACTGACCGATTCCCTCCGCTCCATGGAAGAGGACGGCATCGTTACCCGGACAGTCTATGCCGAGGTGCCGCCCCGCGTGGAATATGCGCTGAGTGAGCTTGGCGAATCCCTGCGCCCGGTTCTGGACGCCATGATGGACTGGGGAAACGCCTACAAAGGGGCTGTGTAAGCCCCTTTGCACCCTGCAGGAAACGCAGGGGAAAACGGCTCAGTCTTTCAGTGACACAAGACGTATCACCGTCAGCGAATTGGCGGGCGCTTTGTACTCAAAGTTCTCCGATACCGCCAGCTTGCCCTCCTGCGGCGTCACCGCCATATCTTTAAAGCTGTTCGCCGCTTTCGGGTCATCCCCCGCCAGCACCGTCACATCCGCCTCCGGCAGGAAACTCGCCATATCCCTGCCCGTAAGCAGTACATGCACGGTCTGCTCTTCCTGCGACACATTCACAAGTTTAAGGATCACATCCCCGTCCGCATCCACCGCCGACTCATAGAGGGTCTGTTCCGGCGCGCCAGTCAGTGTTGTCTCCAGACTATACTGCCCCGCATTGTTCCCGTACATCTGCTGCACATAGTAATTGACCGTCCCGAAAATGCTGTCATTGGAATAGAAAATCAGATCCGGCACCCACTGGTTCAGTTTTTCATGGGAGAAAAGCGGCGCGTAACACGCCATCTCCACCACATCCCCGTTCTTCTCAAGCCCCGTCATGTACGCCGCTTCCGCAAGAGCCGCATCCAGCGTATTTGCCTTCGCCGCGTACTCGCCGAGGAACACCTTCGCCTGCAAGTCCCTGTTGTAACTGTCATATCGGTCCGTATTGGCAAGGAACCACTCCGGCGTCTGGTAATAGTGCTCGTCCACCAGTGTCGTAATCTGGTCCGGGTTCTGCGCCAGATAAGCCCAGCCCTCCGTGCTGTCAGACGCCGTGCCGTTCGCCACGATCAGCTCCACATCCCCGTAAAGCGCGGGGTCAGCCGCCGCCGCTTCCTCAAACGCCTTCACAAACTGTCTGTAGTGCTGGTGGTACTCGCTCTGCCACTGTTCATTGCCGATGCCGATATATTTCAGGTCAAAAGGCGCTTCATGTCCCATGGCAATGCGCACCGCGCCCCACTTGGTACTGCCGTCCCCCTTACAGAACTCCACCAGATCAAGGGCATCCTGCACGTACTGCTTAAACGCCTCGTCCGTGATGCTGTACACTTGATAGAAAGGGCTCTGTATCTCACAGGTCATGCCCGCATTCAAAACAGGCACAGGCATACAGCCGAGGGCTTCGCAAAACGCAAAATACTCGTAAAAGCCCAGCCCGTAAGTCGTATAATAGGGATGCGCTTTGGAGCCCTGCCAGATGCTCTTGCCCTGCGGGCGCACCGCCACATCTCCCACCGTTGTCTCTCCGTTCATTTCAAAAGCGAGCCCGTCCCCGATGGAATCCTTCCAACTGTAAATACTCTCCTCGTCCCGTCCCTCAATCACACAGCCACCGGGGAAACGTAAAAACGTCGGATTTAAAGCCTCCAGATATTCCCCGAAATCCTTGCGGACAGGCAGTCCCTTATAAGTGTCCTGCGGCATCAGGGAAACCATATCAAAACATGCCGTCCCCGCGGGAATCTCCACCGCGAGACAGACATGCCTGTTCTCCGTCGCATCTGGCGTGATCGTCGCCTCAAACTTCTGCCATTCCCCGGTGATGCCCTCTATGGTCTGCTCCGCGTAAACCGTCCCGTCCTCATTGCAGAGACTCACCGTCACCGCGTCCACCGAGCCGTCCTCGGACTTACAGTAAAAAGACAGATCGTAGGAGGCTCCCTGTACAATCGACATGCCTTCCACAAAACCGCCGTTTCGGATGCCTTCGCGCGGTTTTGCCGAAGAGGTTCCCGTATTATGTACCACCGCGTACTGCGGGTTGTTCCCGTTGAGCGCCGTGCCGTCCCCGCTTCCGTCCTTCACCGAAAACTCCACCGCCTCGCCAGTCACCTCCCAGCCGTGAAGCTGCGCGTCCCTCGCCTCTAAGCCGTACTCGAAAGAGCGGTTCTTCACCATCTCCGCATACATACCGCCGTCCACGGCATAGTTGATATCCTCCAGAAAAAGTCCGAAAAGGATATCGGAAATCCGATGGCTGTCGTCCAGACCGCTGATATCCATATTGACCTGATACGCGATCCCGTCAACTGTCGCCGCCGGCCCGCTGCCCTCCGCAGCCTTGTCCGTACCCGTATCTGCCTGGCCATCCTGCGCGCCGTCCACCGAACCCTTTTCTACTGCCTGACCGCCGCTATCCTCACCTTTTGCCACCTGCCCGTTTTGAGCTTTGCCGTTGACCTCACCATCCACTCCTGTGGCCCCCTGCCCGCAAGCCGCCGCACTTACTGTAAGCACCGCGCATAAGCCGCATGCGGCCGTCCTTTTCCATCCGCCGATCCGTATGTTCATATCGTCTGCCCTGCCTTCTTTTTATATTTTTCTAAAATACTTTAGATATGATTATATCACTCTTTTCTCCAGCGGACAAGTCATCCTGTTTGTCCCTGCGGGCATAATTCTAAACGAAACATCATCAATCCCATCGTCAGCACGCAAAAAGGCGGCGCCCGTTTCCTTCCCGGTAACGGGCTGCCGCCTTTTTATATTCCTGAACCTCTCTTTTTAGTTTACATAATATATACTTTTTTGCCTCTCAGCTTCACATGACGCTTCTGACGCATTTACATAGCCTCTTCTATTTTACTTCGTCAGCATCATCATAATCTCGTTGCTTCTCGCCACAAACTTGGTCATAGCCTCCGGCTCAAGGGGTGCCTGCTGCAACAGCGCCAGATCGTAGAGCTGCTCGCAGATCATTTTCACGTTCTCACCGTCCTGATGATCCAGCACATACTGCACAAGCGGATGGTTTGCGTTTAAAATAAGCGTCTCTCCCTCCTTGCCGAGCATCCCCATATCCATGCCAGGCATGGAATACATCTTCATCATATCCTGCATCCTGCGGGATTCCTCGGAGAGTGTGATCATGGAAGAAATCTTCTTGTTCTTCAGCTTCTCAATCTTCACCTTGATGGCGTCCTTCCCCAGGACTTTCTTCATCAGCTTGGCGATACTTTCCGCCTGCTCCTCCATCTCCTTCTCCGCTTTTTTGGACGTCTTTGCCTTAAAGGTGTCCGTCAGGTCGGCATCGATTCTCTGGAACTTAATGCCCTCGTTCTTCGCCTCAAGCTGGGAGACGAAGGGCTGGTCGATATTGTGGGTCAGCACCACCGCGTCCATCTTTGCCGCCTTGAACATGTTGATGTACTGACTCTGCTGCTTCTCGTCAGTCACATAGTAGATGACTTTCTCTTTCTTCTCCTCCTCGACAGGCTCGCCGTCCTCGTCAAGGACTTCGCCGTCCACTTTTTCCGCCTCGTCAACGACCTCGGCTTCCACCTTCTCGCCGTTTTCGTCCACCGCCGCAGCTTCTGTCTCCACGCTTTCATCTGCCACTGCGCTGTCCGTCTCGTCCTGTCCGCCGCTCTCTCCTGCGGTTTCCGCATTTCCGTCACCAGCTGCGGCATTCTCAGCGTCATCCGCCTCGTCGGGATCGATCTTGTTGACCTCCAGACATTCAGGCAGCGTCATATACACGCCGTCCAGATTCTTGAAGAGGATGTAGTCTGTCATCTTCTCGCAGAACTTGTCGTCCTTTAAGCATCCGAACTTGATGAAGGGACTGATATCATCCCAATACTTCTCATACTCTTCCTTCTCTGTCTTACACATGCCAGACAGCTTGTCCGCCACCTTCTTTGTGATGTACTCACTGATTTTCTTCACAAAACCGTCATTTTGCAGCGCGCTTCTTGAGACGTTGAGCGGCAGGTCGGGACAGTCGATCACACCCTTTAAGAGCATCAGAAACTCGGGAATCACTTCCTTGATGTTGTCCGCGATAAACACCTGATTGTTATATAATTTAATGGTACCCTCAATGGACTCGTACTCCATATTGATCTTCGGGAAGTAGAGGATGCCCTTCATGTTAAACGGATAATCCATGTTCAGATGGATCCAGAACAGCGGCTCCTTGTAATCCTGAAAGACCTTGCGGTAAAATTCCAGATACTCTTCCTTCGTGCACTCGTTGGGGTGCTTTGCCCAGAGAGGCTGCGTTTCGTTGAGAAGTTCCGGACGCTTCTTAATCTTTAACTTCTGCTCGTCCTCCTCCTTCTCCTTCTTGATCTCCTCCACGACCTCGTCGGTAGGAAGCTTTTCTTCCTCCTTGATGATCTGGGTCTCCGTGGTGTTTGCCTTGGAAAGCCAGATTTCCGTGGGCATAAAGGAACAGTATTTCTTGATGACCTCTTTCGCCTTATATTCGTTGCAGAACTCCAGACAGTCCTCGTTGATGTGGAGGGTAATCGTTGTACCCACTTCCGTCCTGGTTCCGTCCTCCATGTCAAACTCCGTGCCGCCGTCGCATGTCCAGTGCACCGCCTGCGCACCGTCCTGCCATGACAAGGTGTCAATCTCCACCTCATCCGCCACCATGAACGCCGAATAAAAGCCCAGACCGAAATGACCGATGATCTGATCCTCATTCGCCTTGTCCTTATATTTTTCAATAAAATCCGTCGCGCCGGAGAAAGCGATCTGGTTGATGTACTCCTCCACCTCGTCCGCCGTCATACCGATACCGTTGTCGATAAATTGTAACGTTTTTTCCTCCGGGTTGACAATGACCTGAATCTTCGCCTTGTAATCATCCGCCAGCGCGTACTCGCCCATCATATCCAGTTTCTTTAACTTCGTGATCGCGTCGCATCCGTTGGATACAAGCTCTCTGAAAAAGATGTCGTGATCGGAATACAACCACTTCTTGATAATCGGGAAAATATTATCGCTGTTGATTGATAAATTGCCATGTTTCGCTGCCATTTTCTCACGTTCCTTTCTCTCATAAACCTTGCCGTGCGGCATGTCCTCTATCCGCACCTTACACCGGACAAACCCTGTTTTGCGGGGTTGTTGACTATCTAGTGGATAGTTTAATACGCCCGAATTAAGAAGTCAAGAAGAAATTAGCACTCATTAACTGTGAGTGCTAATAATTCGTGGATTTTTCCCATTTTATGCGGGTTTGGGGAATTATAAACTTTTTCTAAAATCAAAAAAAGTGTAAAGCCTGTTCCATGCTCGGACATTTCGCCCTAAAGTTCTAAAATCCCGCGGTTCTAAAATCCCGCAAGATACTTCATTGTGGTTCCGCTGTCTGTATGCTATAATTTCAATAACTTTGACAGTGACAGCTTAAATCCCGATTTACGTTTCTCATTGCTAAAACGCTTCGGAACGGAGGAAACAATGGTTAAAGAGTGCTTAAAGACATATTTGGACAAGTATTTTGCGTGCTATAAAAACTATAGAGGGACTTATCCTGTTGTCCCATATGATGAAGAAGAAAAGTCTTCCTTGTGGTACGGTGAAGCGGATGAGGAGGACTATATTCAGTGGATGTACAAAGAAAAGGATAAACAGACCGATTTTTCGGATTTAGAAAGGGAGCTGGAATTGGTATTGCCCGATGCCGCAAAAGAGTTTTATCATTCCTACTATTTTCTGCAGCTGCAAGGCTTTTATCATGGAGAGAGCGTAAATTTTGACCCCATAAGCGACTGCAGGGATATCTTGCGGGATTTAAGGGCTTGTATCTTTGAGACCAGCGGAAAAAAGTATCTTCATATGGGTATCTATAGCAACAGGGATCTGGCTTTATGTATGGAAATTGACACAGGGGCAATCGTCCAGGCGGATTACGATTCCAAAACTTTGGAGAATCTTGCGGATTCGCTGGAAGAATTTCTGGATCAGATGACACCCGTGAGATAATTTATATTTCGTGCGATATACCATTTAATTGCGATAACATTATTATTTGTATGGACAAGATAGAAGATTCCTTTCTTACATTTATGGAAAATATTGCCGACGGCATATATACGGATTTGGAAAAATTGATAACATATTAATTGAAAGAAACACGCTACCGACAGTCAAAAAAGCCAAAACACGAAGGACCGTTCAAATGGATATTATTCAGTTAAAGATCGAGAAAGACAATTCCGTCGCCAGCTATATAAAAATCATCAGAAAATTTGACGCTTCCCTGTCCGTCGGCACGATTAAACAGCGGATCGTCCATGGCGATTTTGTGGTGGGATTTGACTTAGAATATTATGATGCTTTGGAAGATATAAACGAAATTGACAGAAAAAAGCTTTTTCGCCAGATGATCGCGGATCTTTGTCATGCCGGGGCAAAGATTTCCATATATCAGGACGATGAGGAAATACCCATGGATGTTTTGGATAGCTGGCTGGAATCTCTGGATATCATCAGCCGGCAGGTGGAAAATGACATAGACAGGGAAACAGAATAGTGCATTTCGGGAGTGGTCAGCTCCCGAAATACTGCGCATACACCTCAAAGAAATTCTGCGTCGTCACTTCCCCGTCATGGATAAAGTTTACACTGTCCCACAGCTCCTCGTTCAGATTTCTGGTCAGCGTCGCCACATAGGCGTCATACTCCTGCCCAAACGCCTCCTCCTGCCTCTGCTCCACGATCTTGATCTTGTTTGCGTCCGTCTCCTCCCTGTCAAAGGTATTGATGCACTTGATGATATGATAGCCGAACTCCGTCTCCACCACGTCACTGATCTCGCCAGTACCCAGATTGAAGGCCGCCGTCTCAAAGGACTCCTCCATCTCCCCCTTGCCGAAGGAATAAGTCGCCTTATCGTCCTCGCTGTACTTGCGGATGAGCGCGTCGAAGTCCTCGTCCACCCTCGCCTGCCCCAGCACTTCAATCGCCCGCCTGTAGGCGTCCTGCTTTGCCTCCTCCGTATACTCGATCTTCTTCCCCGTCCCGTCCAGCGCGTAAGTCTTGATCAGAATGTGCTGCACGGTTATGGTACGTGCCTCGTCGTCACTGATCTCCGGGTTGATGTCCTTGATCGTGTACTGGTACATCTTCTCTGCCCGCGCCAGCTCCGTGTAGAGTGATCTGATGGTCTTTTCATTGACATCCATCAGTTCGATTTCCCGCTCCCCCAGCGTCCCATAGTAGGCTTTCGCCGCGTTTTCCGCCCGCGCGCGCTCCTCCTCGTCCAGTTTCACCTCGTACTTCTCCGCCATCAGATTCATGGTCTTGATCTGGGCGATCTGCGCCAGCGCGATATTTTTTACATTTTCCTCAAGCGTCACGCCGTCCGCGATCGTTCCCCAGATTTCCTGCCCGTACACACTCTCATAGCGGTTCTGAATCGTGGTCAGATACACCATAAGCTCCGGCAGCTTACAGGAACTGGTCTCAATGCGAAAGATTTCGTCCTTCTCAAATCCTGTGGTGAGCACCACCTTCGTGCCAAACCCGTCGCCGTCGCCGCATCCTACAGCCGTACTAGTTAACATAACTATAAAAAATATACATACCGCTATCCGTTTCCATCTCTTTTTACCCATACGCCTCCCGCTTAGCCGCCATTCCTACAGCCATTCCATCAAATACATAAATTTTCTATGATTCGTAACATATTTTTGCTTTTCTTACATTTTTCAGTTATCTATTTTATGAGATTTCCCTTCTTATCATACCACACTTTCCCGTCCGTCAGCACATAATCCTCTCCGCCCAGAACCGCCTGCACGTAATCCGCCGCCGACCGCAGCCGCCTGCGAAACGCCATGCCGCCCCCGAACAGATTCGTGGAGTGAATGTCAGAGCCTGCGCTCAGGGGAAACCCGTGTGCCCGCGCATAGGCGACAGCCCTCTTATCAAACACGGTCTTATCCCTCAATGTCCCGGAATACCAGTGGTGCGCGGCGTTGATTCCCTCCACACCGTCCACCCAGTCCGGCATAAGGCGCACTTCGGGAATATAAGCTTCCTCCCTGTAAGGATGGGCATGCATCACCAGTCCGCCCGCCTCGTGCACAAGTCCGTACTGCTCTTCCACGGATATAGACCGAAGTTCCGGGTGTGCCTTCATCCATGCCTTGTCGATGCCGTACAGCAGAAATTCCGTGGCATTATACCCTGCCTCGTATCCGAAAAAGACGTCCAGCCCGATTTGATCCCCCTCCGCCTTCGCATGTTCATATCCGAGACAGAACCGGTCCACCCACGCATCCCATGGAAGGCTCCTGTCCACGCAGGTGTTTCCGCCCCAGTTGTGATCCGTCACAAAAATACCGGTATATCCGTACTCTTTACAGGCACGCGCCATCTCCGCCCCGGTGCTTCTCGCACAGGCGCTGGACTCCGAAGTGTGCAGATGCGTCTCATAAAAATAGGGATACCTCTCCCTGATCGCTGTGTTATCCATTCTGATCTCCATTCCGAAACGTTTACCCAGTGGGCAGCGCTCACCCGCCTTTTCCTGCCGCACGATTTGAAAAAGGATTAAATTGTATGCCACAGCATCCCAACCTAATCCCTTTCCCTTTTATCCTGACCGTTCCTTAAAAGCCATTCCTATTGACGGCGACCTGGTTTTATCATATCGCAATTTCCCTATCATACAAGCCGCTCCACCGTCAATGTCTTACTTAATTACGTGAATCCATCCCTTAGGCGCTTCCACCCTGCCCATCTGAATCCCTGTCAGCGTATCATACAGCTTTTTCGTGACAGGTCCCATCTCGCTCATACCGCTGGGGAACACAATCTCTTTTCCGTGATCAACGATCTTTCCTACAGGGGAAATAACCGCAGCCGTACCGCACAGGCCGCACTCCGCGAAATCCTTCACTTCCTCCAGCGCGATCGGACGCTCCTCCACCTCAAGTCCCAGATAGTCCTTCGCCACCGTCATCAGCGAGCGTCTGGTGATAGAGGGAAGAATGCTGTCGGACTTCGGCGTAATCACCTTATTGTCCTTTGTCACGAACAGGAAGTTCGCGCCGCCTGTCTCCTCCACATATGTCCTGCTGCCCGCATCCAGATACATATTCTCATCGTAGCCTTCCCCATGCGCCGTCACAATGGCATGAAGACTCATAGCATAATTCAGCCCCGCTTTGATATGTCCCGTTCCGTGCGGCGCGGCACGGTCAAAATCGCTCACCTTGATCGTGATCGGCTTTACGCCGCCCTTAAAGTAAGGACCTACAGGCGTGGTAAACACTCTGAACTGGTACTCGTCCGCGGGCTTCACGCCGATTACCGGAGAGATACCGAACATAAAAGGTCTGATATAGAGGGTTGCACCGGACCCGTAAGGCGGCACATAAGCCTCGTTCGCAGCCACCACATCCGTCACAGCCTGAATGAAACGCTCCTGCGGAAATACCGGCATCTCCAGCCGCCTGCAGGAATCTTCCATGCGCTGCGCGTTTAAGTCGGGACGGAAAGTCACGATACGCCCGTCCTCGGTTGTGTAAGCTTTCATTCCCTCGAAACAGGTCTGCGCATACTGCAGGACACCCGCGCACTCGTTCATCACAATGTTGGCGTCATCCACAAGCGCGCCGTCATCCCATGCGCCGTTTTTGTAATTCGCCACGAAGCGTTTGTCCGTCTCGTGATAGCCGAAACCAATATTCGCCCAGTCCAGATTCTTTTTTTCCATAATAGCAACTCCTCTCCCTCTACAGTTCTTTTTTAATATATTAAACCTTTGTCCTCAAAAGTCAAGCCAGTTTAGTTAAATGCTTAAGCCTGCATTTCCAATGCCGGATCTGCGCTGCAATGCAGCATATTCCTCCGCAAATCCGTGTGCGTTCTCTAAAGCACCGCGTTGACCACCTCGAGGGCAATATCGTAAGCGTAATCCTTTATGGCCTTCTCGCAAAGCCTGAGCATCTTCTTATCCGGCTCTGGCCGGTCGTAACGCTTCAGTTCCCGCAGCTTTGCCGCCGCGCTCTCCCCGTCGAAGTCATCCAGTCTCGCCGCCAGTTCCTGCAAAGCTCTGACCCACTCCTCCTCCGTGATGTTTCCCGCGTTCTCCTCCGCCTCCTGCTGTCCGGTCTTCTCGCCCGCATCTTCCGTTTCCAGATACACCCGCAGGCTGTTTCTCATGGTGTTCATCATCCCGAACAGAATCGGGGAGCGCACCGTCACATCCTCAAGCTGTCCCGCCTTCGCCATTTTTTCCAGTTCAAACGCCTCGTCCGCCAGATCGTCCGCACCCACGTTTCTTGCATTTCCCTTCAGAGAGTGCACGATAATGGTATAGCCGGGCATATCGCCTTTCTGCAGAAAGTCCTTAAGCGCCGTCTCTTTCTCCTGCAGAATGGAATGGAAATCGCGCAGAACCTTGCCATAAAGCGCCTTGTCGCCACCCATATATCTGAGACCGTTTCTCAGATTAAAGCCCATCAGATAAAGCTGGCTCTCTCTGATGTCAAACTCGCCGTCTCCTTCTTCCTGCGTCTGTTCGTACTCGTCGCTGATATTCCTGTTGTTGGTCAGATAGACAACGTTACTCGGCAGATACTCGATCAGCATATTTTCAAATTTATCCGCGTCTATGGGCTTTGTCAGATAATCCTGAAATCCCTCTTTCAGATAAAGTTCCCTGGCACCCGCCACCGCGTTTGCCGTCAGCGCGATGACCGGAATGTCTCTGGACGGATTTCCCTCCAGCGCGCGGATGGCATGGAGCGTCTGCACGCCGTCCATCACCGGCATCATATGGTCCATACAGATCAGATGGTACGTCTTTCTCTTAATCAGTTCCAGACATTCCTCTCCGCTTGCCGCCACGTCTATCTGCAGTCTCGTTCCTTTCAAAAGCCCCTGTGCCACCGCCAGATTCATGGCATTGTCGTCCACAATCAGGATTCTTCCCATGGGCGCAATGAATTTTTCATGGTAATCTTCAATACTCCGCAGACTTTCCCTGTACTGTTTTTCAAAATCGCCAAGCGGCTCCCTGTCCACTATCTTCTGTACAATTCTGAAAGAAAAGGCAGAACCCTTGCCGTATACGCTCTGCACCTCCAGTTTACCGCCCATCATCTCAATCAGACGCTGTGTGATGGCAAGCCCAAGTCCTGTCCTGTCCTCCTTGCTGCGGGACGTGGAGTCCATCCGTTGAAATGCATGAAACAGCTTAGGAATGTCTTCGTCCTTAATGCCGATTCCCGTATCCTTCACAATCACATACATCTCTACAGAATCCTTCGGCAGCTCCTTCCAGCTCACATGGAGCGTAATCCTGCCCTTTTCCGTATATCGCACCGCATTTGACAAAAGATTGCCGATAATCTGCCGGATATGTATCTCGTCGCCGAACATTTTATAAGGGATATCCTGCGCAATATCCAGAATCAGATCCAGTTTTTTGCGGCGCATCTGCACCGAAATACTGTTGATCAGATCATTCAGAAGTGAACTGACGTCATAAATGCCCTCCGTCAGATCCATTTTATCCGCCTCAAGCTTGGAAAAGTCCAGAATATCACTCACCAGCGCAAGCAGAATATTCCCTGCCTGCCGGATATCCCGCGCGTACTCCTTGACCGCTTCCTCCTGACTCTCCCTCAGGATCAGCTCGTTCAGTCCCAGAATCGTATTGATCGGCGTCCTCAGTTCGTGGGACATATTCGCCAGAAAAATATCCCTTGCCTTCTCCGCCTTCTCCACAGCGCTCTTAGCTGTCTCAAGTTCCACGTTCTTCTGCTGCAGCTCCTCTTTCGCCTGTGAAAGCTCCGTCCCTTTCTTCACCGTCGTTTTCTTCGTCTCCTGACCCATACCTGCGTACCCTTCCTTTATATCAACTCCTGCCGCCTTCTCGTCTGCCCTCAACAGACTCCCCCGCCGTTTAGTTCTTCCTTTTCTCGTATTTTACAAAGTAATAGGGCAGATCAAAGTAGGTCTGCTCCTCGCTCTTTGCTGTGATCTCCCACACCTCATCCTTATCAAGGTCCGGGAAATAAGCGTCAGCTTCGTAGTCATGGTCGATCTTCGTCACATGTACCACGTCGCACTCTGGAAGCATCATTTCGTAAACGCTCTCCCCACCGATAATATACACATCCTCCGTGGGATATTTTTTCAGCTCTACGTCAAGCTCTTCTTTACTATGCACCACCACGGCGTCCTTCACCTTATATTCCGGGTTCCTGGAGAGGATAATGTTCGTCCTGTTGGGCAAAGGCATGCCCTGCGGGAATGTCTCAAGCGTCTTTCGTCCAAGCACCACCACCTTGCCCGTGGTCTCCTGCCTGAAATTTTTGTGATCTGCTGGGATCCTCACGAGCAGGCTGTTTTTGCAGCCAATCGCCCAGTTGTTGTCAACGGCTACGATTGCATTCATACATTATGCCTCCTTTTTTAATTCATGGACATTCCATATATGTAATTGGCATTTCTTTAGATTTCGCGTATTTTATTTCTGACAAAGTCGATTCTCCTATATAACCATTTTTATTAATTACATAAATCTCATCCGCCATATCAATCTTTCTCTTATGCATGTCATCAAGCATTTCTTTTGTTCCTTCTGTCCAGACTTCATCATCTCCGGAATGTCCAAATAACCCGACAGAAATAACAATATATCCCTGCAAAGTGAGTAATTTTTGTTGTTCTAAAAAGTCTTCCTTAAATCTCGTGCTGCCACATAATGTAATTACTTTATACTTTCCTACCATTTATTCCCTGCTCCCTTGTGCGGCTGTCAGATGGCGACCGGAATATCTGTAATCTGCGGACCTGTCACGTAGTCCTCAACCTTCACGTCGTCCCTCGTAAACTGGTAGAAATCCGTGACCTCGGGATTCAGCCAGAATTTCGGCGCGTCGTAAACGGGTCTTTCGATCAGTTCCTTTATGATAGGAATATGCCTGTCATAAATGTGCGCGTCCGCGATCACATGGACAAGTTCGCCCGCCTCCATGCCGCACACCTGCGCCAGCATATGCACAAGCACCGCGTACTGCACCACATTCCAGTTGTTTGCTGTCAGCACGTCCTGGGAGCGCTGGTTTAAGACGGCGTTGAGCGTCAGTTTCTCATGTCCCTTCTTCTGCGTCACATTGAACGTCATGCTGTAAGCGCACGGATACAGATTCATCTCGTGCAGATCCTGATGCACGTAGAGGTTCGTCATGATCCGGCGGCTGAACGGGTTGTTTTTCAGATCGTAGATCACCCGGTCAACCTGATCCATCATGCCTTCTTTATACTGATGTTTCACGCCCATCTGATACCCGTAAGCCTTGCCGATGCTGCCGTCCGCATCCGCCCACTCGTCCCAGATATGGCTGTGTAAGTCGTTGATATTGTTGGACTTCTGCTGCCAGATCCAGAGCATCTCGTCCGTAGCACTTTTTAAAGCAGTCCTGCGAAGCGTCATGATCGGGAACTCCTCCGACAGATCATAGCGGTTCACCACCCCGAATTTCTTCACAGTATACGCGCTCTCCCCGTCCGCCCAGTGGGGTCTCACCTTCTCCCCCTCCGTGCTCGTTCCGTTTTCCAGTATATCCTTACACATATCTATAAAAATGTGATCTGCAAGACTCACCTTCAATCTCCAATCATTCAATATTATGTAAACTATTTCCCCAAACTCACGCCATAAAAATAATTCACAGCGTAAACCATTCAGGAAGAATGCGTTCTTTGCATTCTTCCGAACATAATATAGTTGTACTTGGGCATCGTCCTCCGATGCCCTAATGCAACTTTATGTTCTGTCCCACTTGTCGCAAAGCGAATTGATCTGATCCGCGAACCGCGCCAGATCCTTGTTTGCGCCTCCCTCGTTCTTGTGTATAACGGCAATAAGCCTCTGCCCACTTGCCAAAAGCCTTGCAAAAACGTCGGAGATGCCGCGTACCTTCTTCTTGATCGCCACCGGCTCCGCCTCATGGATAAACTCACCGCTTATCAGATCATAGCGGGTGCCGCTGTAAGGCGCATAGGCGTCCAGCCCGTGCTCCACTTTCAGACACTCCGTAAAGAGTTTGCAGACGCTGTCCTCGCCATGTACCACGAAAACTTTGTCCGGCTTCTTTTCAAAGCCATCCACCCACTGTAAAAGTCCGTTCTTATCCGCGTGGCCGCTCATGCCAACCAGCTTCGCGATATCGGCGCGGATCTCAATCGGTTCCCCGAACAGTTTAACCTCCTTCGCACCCTCCACAAGCATTCTGCCAAGCGTTCCCACAGCCTGATAACCCACAAATAAAATCGTACACTCCGGGCGCCAGAGATTATGCTTCAGATGATGTCTGATACGTCCCGCCTCGCACATGCCGGAAGCGGATATGATAACCTTCGGCGTATGCTCAAAGTTGATCGCCTTGGATTCGTCGCTTGTAATGGCAAGACGAAGCCCCGGGAACGTGATCGGATTGATTCCCTTTCTGACCAGAGCCATCGCCTCTTCGTCAAAACACCTTACCTCATTTTTATGGAAAATCCCGGTAGCTTCCACCGCCAGCGGGCTGTCCACATAAACCGGGAAATTCTCGTGACCTTTTACCCGCCGTTCATCCTTAATCTGCCGCAGAAAATAGAGCATCTCCTGCGTCCTGCCCACCGCGAAGGAAGGAATCACCACATTGCCTCCCCTGTCAAAGGTAGTCTGCAGAATCTTCGTCAGTTCCCCCACATAGTCCACTTTTCCCGAGGAATGCAGTCTGTCGCCGTAGGTGGATTCCATCACCACATAGTCCGCTTCCGCCGTGTTTTTCGGGTCTTTGATGAGGGGCTGTTCGCTGTTTCCGATATCGCCGGAAAACACCAGTTTCTTCGTCACATTCCCTTCCGTCGCCCAGACTTCTATACTGGATGAGCCGAGCAGATGCCCGATATCCGTAAAGCGGATCTTTATATTATCACTTACCGTCACTTCACTGTCATAGTCACAGGGGATGAGACGTCTGATCGCCCCGTCCGCGTCCTCCATCGTATAAAGAGGCTCCACCAGCGCATTCTCCGCGCTTCTCTTCGCCTTGCGGTTTTTCCACTCTGCTTCCTGCATCTGGATATGCGCGCAGTCTCGAAGCATAATGCTGCACAGATCGCAGGTGGGCGCCGTCGCAAAAATCTGACCGCGGAAACCCCTTGCGTACAAAAGAGGCAGAAGCCCCGAATGATCGACATGCGCATGGGTCAGGAACACATAGTCTATCAGCGCTTCCTCCACAGGTAGTTCACAGTTTTCAAATACGTTGGCACCCTGCTCCATGCCGTAGTCAACCAGAATATTCTTATCGCCTACACGAAGATAATGGCAGCTCCCTGTCACCTCATGGTCTGCCCCGATAAACATAAGTTCCATACAGTTCCCCCCTGCTTCGCGCCGCCTGTTTTTCTATTGCACCTCTTACATAATAACATTTTTTTCCGAAAGCGTAAATCATTTCGGGGATATCTTTTTTAAGATTCTCTAACAGTTCAGCCTCCGGATTCCCCCCTTGCTGAATTTACATATTATCACGGTCTTTGCAGCAAGAGCAAAGTCCTGGACTGAACTGTTACCCGCTACTTTCCTTCAACATCCGATTCCGCTCCCATACAATATAATAAATCTGTAATGAGGTGACTCCCATGTCCTTTTCGATTTCCTCCCTGCTGCTCTTTCTGGTCGCCGTTTCTCTGGATTCCCTGACGGCAGGATTTTCCTATGGTACCGGCAAGGTACACATCAAAGCCCTCTCCTTTCTTATATTGGCATGTGTTCCCGCTCTTTTTATCACCGCCGCCGGCAGAATCGGTGAAGTCGTCGGCTCCCTGCTGCCGCCCGGCGTTCTTCCCTTTCTCTCCTTTTTTATGCTTGCCGCCATCGGCATCGCAAAGCTCTTTGAGAGCCTGATCCGCAGCATCGCCAAAAAACACCCCAGTCTCATGGGAAACTGGGGCTGTCAGATCAAGCAGATCAACATTGTTTTTACGGTCTACCTATCGCCGGAAGAGGCAAACCGCACAGATATTCAAGTTTTAAGCGCAAAGGAAGCGCTGCTTCTAAGCCTGGCTCTCTCCCTTGACAGCGTTCTTGTGGGAATGGCTTTTCCGGCTGCCGACATCCCCCGGCTGACGCTGTTTTTCTGCGCCACTCTATTCAATCTTCTCCTCTTTGTCACAGGCTGCCTTTCCGGGCGTCTTCTCTCCCGGGTGCTGCGCATCGATCTGTCATGGCTTTCCGGGCTCTGTCTGCTGCTGCTCGCCTTCCGCACACTGGCATAATCCTGTCCCCCATTTTCGGACCGACAAGCTACCTGACCTGGTTTTGCTTCGCAACATCTCAAATCCATGCGGAGAATGCTCGTATTCGGGGCATTCTCCCGGGTGAGATTTCGTACTTCTTTGCAAAACGGCCTTTGCTGTGAGCGGTTTGAAGTACTTCTCGCACTACTCCCGGCTCTCTGCACACTGGCACGATGGATTCTTTGCGGGAAGCCCCGCCATCCCCGCTAACACAAGCATTTCATGCACAAGAAGCGGCGTGACAGAAAGCGCTATCAACCGTACCCACTCCTCCATGCTCAGCCGCACGGTGCCAAAGAGCGTGACAAGAAAAGGAATCTCCGTCACCGCCGCCTGCAGCGCAATGCCTACCGCAAGCGCAAGCAGCATCTGGGGATTGCTTCTGTGATCCATCCGGAATACAGAGCGGTTCACATCCCGCATACCGATCGCGTGAAAAAGCTGACTGATGCCAAGCACCGTGAAAGCATGGGTCTGTGCTTTTGCAAGGACGACTGAAATTTTCAGCCCTTCAAGTATGTTATGTAAACTTACAGGCAGGCCTTCCATCACAATGCGGTCGTAGGGAACTTTCAAAAATGCTGCCAGACTGATTCCTCCGATTACCAGTCCATAACAGATCACACACATAAGTCCCCCTCTCGCAAACAGCGACTCGTCGCTTCTTCTGGGCGGTTCCCGCATCAGACTTTCCGTGTCATTGTCGTCCACCCCGAGCGCCAGCGCAGGCAGAGAGTCCGTAATCAGATTAATCCAGAGGATAAATCCTGCCGTAAGTGGCACCGGCAGCCCCGCCACAATCGTCAGGAGCATGGTCAGTATTTCTCCCAGATTGGAGGAGAGGAGAAACAGTACCGATTTCCGTATGTTTTCATAGATGCCTCTCCCCTCCCGGATCGCCGTATGTATGGTAGCCACGTTGTCATCCATCAGCACAAAATCCGCCGCGCCCCTTGCCACATCGGTTCCCCCCTGCCCCATGGCGATTCCGATATCCGCCGCCTGCAGAGAAGGGGCGTCATTGACCCCGTCCCCGGTCATTGCCACTGTTTTATGTAAACTTCTATACCCTTCCACGATCCGCACCTTATGCTCCGGCGTCACCCGCGCAAAGACCTTAAGCTGCGGCAGTCTCTGCAAAAAAGTCTGGTCTTTCAGATGATCCAGCTCCCTGCCCGTGATGCACTCTTCCGCACGGTTTGCAATCCCGAGCTGTCTTGCAATGGAAAACGCCGTGTCCGGGTGATCTCCCGTGATCATCACCGTGGAAACCCCTGCCTGCGCAAAACCCTGTACCGCCGCAAGCGCCTCCGGTCTGACCGGGTCCTGCATACTGACAAAGCCGAGGAACACCATGCCCCGCTCTCTCATGCCCCCCTGGGGCTCCATCGCCAGCGCCAGCACACGCCGTCCCTCTCCCATCAGACGTTTCTGAATGCCAAGCAGCCTCTCCCGCTCCGTCACCGTAAGTTCCGCTATACTGCCGCCCCTGAAACAGTGCCCGCAGTTTTCCAGAATCCGTTCCGCCGCACCCTTTGTATAAGCCGTCTGCCCGCTTCCCATCCTGTGCAGCGTAGTCATCATTTTGCGCCCCGAGTCGAAGCCGATCTCATTTATGCGCGGATACCTTTCCCTCAGCCGTTCCACCTTGGCATCGCAGTCCTGCGCCATATGGAGAAGCGCCAGTTCCGTAGGATCTCCCATGCCCTCCTCCCCTGTCTCCGCGTCGTTGCACAGCACACACCCCAGAAGGAAATGTGCCGCGCAGGAAAGCTCTGCCCCGTTCGTATCCGCCGCCTCGAACAGTTCTTTCAGCCCTGCTTTCTCCGTAAGTTTTCCGTCCAGATAACACTCCGTTACCGTCATCCTGTTCTGTGTCAGCGTCCCCGTCTTGTCCGAGCAGACCACTTCCACCGCGCCAAGCGTCTCCACCGCCGAAAGCCTTCGCACAATCGTCTTCGCCTTCACCATCCGCGATACGCTGAGCGCAAGCACAATTGTCACAATTGCCGGCAAGCCTTCCGGCACGGCAGCCACCGCCAGAGAAACGGAAGTTAAAAGCATATCTCCCACATCGCGCTTTTGCAGCAAAGCTACTATAAAGAGCAGCACACAGATCCCTACCGCAAGGGCGCTCAATACCTTTCCCAGTTCTCCGAGCCTTACCTGCAGCGGCGTCAGCTTTTCCTTATGTCCATGCAGCATGTCCGCTATATGACCGACCTTTGTGTCCATGCCCGTCGCCGTCACCACTCCTAAGCCCCGCCCCTTAGCCACATAAGTTGACATATAGGCCATATTCCTGCTACTTGTGTCCGCTTCCCCCTCCTCCACGAACGCGGCCTCTTTTTCTACCGGCACAGACTCTCCCGTGAGGGTAGACTCTTCCGCAAAAAGTCCAATACTTTCTATTAACCGCAAGTCAGCCGGCACTCTGTTGCCCGTTTCTAAAACAACAATATCCCCGGGCACAAGCTCTTGCGCCGGTATATTGTGATGCGCGCCGTCCCTGAGGACCGTCGTCCTCGGTTCCGAAATCTGCTTCAAAGCCTCCACCGCACGCCCCGCTTTTCCCTCCTGAATGATTCCTACCGCCGCATTGAGCGCAACCACCGCCACAATAATAACGGCATCCCCAAATTCATGTAACATCATGGAAATCGCCATTGCCACCATCAGAATCAGTATCAAGGGATCATTCAACTGCGCTGCGATCCTTCCGGCAAGACTCATCTGCTCCTGATCCTTTAACCGGTTCGGCCCATACTTCGCCCTGCGTTCCGCAATCTTTGCCGCATTCAGCCCCCTCTCAGCGTCTGTCTGCAATCCCCGGATTGTCTCCGATACGCTTCTGTTCTCATACATACGCCTGTCCTCCCGCCATTTCCTAAAACCTGTCCGTTACCCGCCCGTAAACAAAGGCTTGTCACTTCTTTTTTAAGATATGCGCGTATAAGCAGAGTTAGAAGTAAATAGATGTAAATATGGACATACAAAAAGGAGCCTCCATACTAGAAGCTCCTCAGCTTATCTGTTCCGTCATCAATTGTGTTTTCGATGGATTTTACCACCACATAGTAGTCGCCTCCACCGGGCAGTTCCACACAGACCCGATCACCCGCCTTGTGCCCGAGTAACGCCTTTCCGAGCGGCGACTCCGTGCTGATCAATCCCTCCAGGGAATTTCCCCGCACCGTCGTCACCAGCTTGTATTTTTCCGTGAGGTTATCCTCCTCGAAAAAGACCTCCACCGTGTTGTTCATGCCAACCTCGTCCTCCGCAGACTCGTCAGACACAATCACGGCGGTTTTTATCATCCGCTCCAGATATCGGATACGGCTCTCGTTCTGGTTTTTCACTTTCTTCGCCGCATGATACTCGAAGTTCTCACTCAGATCGCCGTGTGCTCTGGCTGTCTTTACATCCTCCAAAGCCGCCGGACGCACCACCAGCTTGCGGTACTCGATCTCTTCCTCCATTTTGCGGATATCCTGCTTTGTCAGTTCGTTGTTCATGTTAATCCTCGTTTCAGAATACAAATTGCTGTGCGGGAACTCCGCACAGCAACATGATTTTCACTCTGATTTACTTCGCGTTCACCATATAATCAAGCAGACGGTTCACATCCTCAGGATCATGTGCAACGAGCTCCATCTCCGGAATCGCATTGTCAGCAAAAAGCTTTGTGAGCGCCACATATTTGGTCAGCTGAGACTTTAAGTTCAGTCTGTCGCCCTCTTTTGTCACTAACTCCACTGTGCCTTTGCACTGGTTTACTACCTCAAAAAACTTTTCAGGGTTGTCGATATTCATTACTTTCATTTTCTTTTCCTCCCTTTTTCTCATCTACTCTTCGTTTACACCACCATAATACACCATTTTTCTCATTTGTCAAATCTTTTTAAAAAAATAGGCAAAAAAAATTTTTATTTTCTTGTTGACAAATTCAAAGTCCTATAGTATATTAATAAATGTCCGAGCGATACAAACGGACAACAAGCGCGAGTGGCTCAGTTGGTGGAGCGCGACCTTGCCAAGGTCGAGGCCGCGGGTTCGAGTCCCGTCTCGCGCTCTTTTCTATTTCAGTAGAAGCAGCGGAAACGTTGATAAATACAGCGTTTCCGTTATTTTTATGTGTCTGCAAATCGGTAGACAGTTGTAGACAGTACTTTAGTACCGTTACAATACCTTTGTTATGAGGTCATAGGCAGATAAGATATTTAATAAGCTGTATTCTGTTTTCTGCAGGCTCACGTTTCCCTCTTCCTAAAGGCGGGTGTAAAGCGAAAACCATCGGATGATCTCTTCTTTTTTGTGGCAACTCGGACACCGGCGTAGCGGAATAGCTCCCAAAATCTGGGGGTTTGGCATCTGTCACGTACAGAGCGGCAGGAACATTCTTCGTTGCCCCTGCCGCTCTTATTGGTTTTGTACACTTAAAGTACCGTCTCTTTGGTTTCCGGCTATTCAGACTCAAAATACGCAATCTCTGTACCATCATGGCTTTTGTCTGTATAGCCT
>CASWVG010000055.1 GCA_949472775.1 uncultured Lachnospiraceae bacterium | reverse complement strand
TCTGGTTTTCGTATGGCGCCTGCCCACCGTAACCGCCGCCCTGGTTCTGGTTCCCGTACGGAACCTGCCCACCGTAACCGCCACCCTGGTTCTGGCTTTCGTATGGAAGCTGTCCGCCGTAACTGCCCGCCGGATTCTGGTTCCCGTATGGGGCCTGCATACCGTAACCGTCCGCCGGATTCCCATAAGGAATCTGGCTATCCGTCTGATTCCCGGAAAAGAGACCATGTGTGTCCGCCACAACAGGCACCGTCTCCGTCTCTTCTATCACACGGGCTTCCTCAACCACTTCAGGCGTTGTATAAATATCACTGCTGCTCTCAGACACATAGGGATCCGTATAGGGATCATTTCCCCTGTTTTCTCCGCCCTGCAACCCTTCCAACCTGTCAGACTCGTTCATTCTTTTCTCCTTTTTGTAACTGTTCAGTTCCTTCACAGTTCCGATACAATATCCATAAAACCCGTCTTCAACGATGGGATTTTGCATGTTGAATCATATTCTTACGGTCCTGGCAGTCCATGCTCCGACCTGCCATGCAATAATCACCATTTTATTTTTTGCCGCCGAATGTCACTTCACTGTAATACTGTAAAATGCATTCCCGCATCAAAGACAGCGCCGCGGATACCGTGCTCTCCCGGATCTTTTCACGCGTTCCGTGGAAATGGCACTCCCTCACCGTAACCCTGCCGCACACGTTACAGGCGATATACACAAGCCCCACCGGTTTCTCGGGCGTACCGCCGTCCGGTCCCGCAATTCCTGTGGTGGAAACGCTCACGTCGGTTCTGGCAAGGGTCGCCGCAGTCTTCGCCATCTCTCTGGCAATCTGCTCGCTGACCGCACCGTACTTCACCAGAATATTTTTCTTGATTCCCAGAAGCTTTCGCTTGGATTTGTTGGAGTATGTCACATAGCCGGATTTAAACACTTCCGACACGCCGGGCACGTTGATCAGTCTGGCGGAAAGCATGCCGCCCGTACATGACTCTACCGTACACGCCGTCAGCTTATTTGCCATAAGCAGATCCACCACGGCTTTCTCTAACGTCACTTCACTGTCTGTCGTGTACACATAGTTGCCAAAACGTCCTTTCAGCTCTTTGACCATAGGTTTCACGAGCTTTTTCGCCTCTTTCTCATCTGGCGCCGTGGCTGTCACACGCAGGTGTACTTCCCCGGTCTTGGCATACGTCGCAATGGTAGGATTGTCCTGGGCGTCAACCAGATCCTCCACCATACTCTCTGCCTTGCTCTCCCCGACCCCGCAGATTTTTACGGTCTGGGAATAGATCACACCCGACGTAAGCCCCGCAAGATAAGGCATAATCGACTTTTCAAACATGGGGATCAGTTCCCCGGGCGGTCCCGGCATCAGCACCACATGCTTACCGTTTTCCGCTATAATGATACCGGGCGCAGTTCCACCCGGATTTTCCACCACAATACAGCCTTCAGGCACCATTGCCTGTTTCCAGTTATTTTCCGTGATCTCCAGATTCCGCTCCGCAAAAAACTGCCGGATTGCCTCCTTGGACGGCTCATGCAGATACAGTTCTTTCCCCATCACCTTCGCCGCCGCCTCTTTGGTCAGGTCGTCCTGCGTGGGACCTAAACCCCCGGAGAGCAGAATGATATCCGCTCTGGCAAGCGCCATGCGAATGGTCTCCATCAGTCTCTCCTCGTTGTCGCCGACCACGTCCTGATGATAACAGGAAAGCCCAAGTCCCGCGCATTTTTCCGCGAGATAGGCAGCGTTCGTGTTCACAATGTTTCCAAGCAATATCTCTGTTCCGACTGCAATAATCTCAACTGTCATAACATCATCACCCTCTTTGTTAAAACATTGTAACTGTTCAGTACCTTCACAGTTATCGATGCAAAATCATCTTCGACACGATAGGATTTTGCACATCTGTTTCACCTATTTTTTATTGTCCTGCATAACATCCTTGTTCTTTATCAAATAATCCACGAGGGAAACCACCGTCAAAGCTACCGCCACCCACATCACAATCTGCGTCACAAGGGTAAGCGAAGGAAGGTCCGCAATCATCAGACAGATCATAAGAATCTGAAAGGTGGTCTTGAACTTCCCCCAGTAACTTGCCGCGATCACCACGCCGTTGTCGGAAGCCACCAGACGGAAACCGCTGATGATAAACTCCCTCGCGATAATGACGATCACCACCCATGCCGGAATACGCGAAAGTTCCACCAGACAGATCATAGCAGAACAGACAAGAAGCTTATCCGCCAGCGGATCCATAAACTTGCCAAAATTTGTCACCAGATTGTATTTTCTCGCGATGTGACCGTCCAGAAAATCTGTCAGACTAGCCACAATAAAAATCGCCAGTGCGATCCACTTGTCATAAGCCGTGATATCGAACAGCAGAAGTACCACAAAAAAGGGAATCAATATCACGCGGAAAATCGTTAATTTATTCGGCAGATTCATCTTCCAACTCTCCCATCAAATCATATTCGTGGGAACCTGTAATCCTCACCTGCACAAAATCGCCGGTCATCAGTTCCCTGTCCGTCTGTACAAACAAATATCCGTCCACGTCCGGCGCATCCTTGTAAGTTCTCGCCACGTAGACGTCATCGTCAGCCACTTTGCCTTCAATCATCGCCTTCACAATACGGCCTTCCATATCAGCCGCCGCGTCGAAGGCGATCTCCTGCTGCAGCGCCATCAGCGCATCACAGCGCGCCTGTTTCACCTCGTCGGGAATCTGTTCTGGCATATCTGCCGCCGGCGTATCCTCCTCCTGTGAATAGGGGAAAACACCGAGCCGGTCAAACGCCGTCTCCTCCACAAAGGATAGGAGCGTCTCGAAGTCTCTCTCCGTCTCCCCCGGGAATCCCGCAATCAGCGTCGTTCTCAAACAGATATCCAGAATCTCCCGCCGCAGTTTGTTGACTATATCAGTCAGTTCTTTCCGGTCTGTCCGCCGGCCCATACGCTTTAAAATGGAATCGGAGGCGTGCTGCACCGGTATGTCAAGATAATGGCATATCTTTTCTTCTTTCTGGATCACCCGGATCAGCGCATCGTCTATCTCCTCGGGATAACAGTATAGAATCCTGATCCAGACTAGCCCCTCTATCCGGCAAAGCCGCGTGAGAAGTTCCGGCAGCGCCTTATGCCCGTAGAGATCCTGCCCGTAAACCGTCGTCTCCTGCGCCACCAGAATCAGTTCCCTGACCCCCTGGTCCGCCAGCTCCTGTGCCTCCCGCAGCAGGCTTTCCATGGGAACGCTCCTGTAAGGTCCCCGCACCTTCGGAATGATGCAGTAGGTACAGTGCTTATCGCACCCCTCCGCAATTTTCAGATAGGCAAAATGACCGCCCGTAGTCAGAATGCGCTTCCTATCCGTAAGCGGCTTTTCGTCAAGCCTATGATAGCAGTCCTCCGCTTTTCCCGCAAAGGCGGCATCCAGAACCGCCGGCAGCTCCTCTATGGCGGAAGTGCCGATCACAGCGTCCACCTCTTCGATTTCCTTCCGGATCTCTTCCTGATATCTCTGCGCCAGACACCCCGTCACAACGAGCGCTTTTACCTGCCCTCTCTTTTTCAGTTCCGCCATCTCCAGAATCGTGTTGACACTTTCCTCCTTGGCATCCCCGATAAAGCAGCAGGTGTTTACCACAACGGCGTCCGCCTCGTTTTCGTCATCCGTAAACGCAAAGCCGTTCTCCGCAAGCATACCGAGCATCCTCTCGGAATCCACCAGATTTTTATCACATCCCAGAGACTGGAACAGTACCTTTTTCTTCATATAATAAATACCTGGACCTTACTCTTCGTCCGCTTCTTCCTTGTCTGCGGATTCTGTGTCAGAGACTTCCTCTGAAACTTCTTCCGTCTCCTCCTTAAACTCTTCGGTCAGAATCTGGATTTTACCCTGATTCAGTTCCTCCACTGCCACGGATAAAGGCTTTTTGCCTCTGCCGTCCACCAGCTCGTCATCCCCGGCAATGATCTGTCTCGCCCGCTTGGATGTCGCCATCACGATAGAATAACGGCTGCTTACTACCGGATCTTCCCCTTCTTCCACACCGCTGTTCACTACCTTAATTAAATCTGCATAAGATGGATGTAACATAGATTATTCTCCTTCCAATTCTCTCCTCATTTTCTCTATGAATGCTTCATTCCGCCCGGGTGCGTGATGCGCCGCGGCGATAATGCCATGAAGTTCTTTCACACAAGTCTCCAGATCGTCGTTTATCACAATATAGTCGTATGCCTCTATACCTTCCGCTTCTTTTGCGGCGCGGCTAAGTCTCTTCCGGATGACCTCCTCCGTCTCTGTGCCCCGCCCGGAAAGCCTGCGGCGCAGTTCCGCCGCGTCCGGCGTCGATACGAACAACAAAAGCGCGTCGGGGTACTGCTCCTTGATCTTAAGCGCCCCCTGAATCTCAATCTCCAGAATCACATCCCTGCCTGCGGCAAGTTCCTTCTCCACGTAATCCCGCGGTGTCCCGTAATAATTGCCACAGTATTCCGCATGCTCGATCAGCGCGTGATCCACGATCCGTTTCTCAAACTGCTCTCTGGACAGGAAAAAATATTCCCTGCCGTCCTCCTCCCCCGGACGCGGCTTTCTGGTGGTCGCCGAGATCGACAGTGAATAGCCATCATACTCTTCCACCAGCCTCTTCATCAAAGTACCCTTACCCGCCCCCGAAAACCCGGAGACGACAATCAATATCCCTTCATTCCTCATCTGTCTGCCCATCCTCAGTCTGTGCCCTGCCCGAAATGGTCTCCGGGAGCAGCGCAGAAAGCACGATCTGACTGTTTTCCATCACCAGTACCGCCTTTGTCTTGCGCCCCTGCGTGGCGTCAATCGCCATCCCTGTCTCCTTCGCCTTCTGCACCATGCGTTTCACCGGCGCGGAATCGGGACTGACAATGGCGATAATCTTCCCTGTGTTTACCACATTGCCAAAGCCTATATGAATCAGTTTACCCATAACAGCATCCTTACTCGATACAACAGTTCAGCCCACGCCATTCGCAAACGCACCTTCGGTGCTCTTCGCTGCTTTGCAGCTTCTTTTGCTCCTATGCGGGCGTTCCCTCAGACCATCAGCTGACCGTCAAATTCGTGCAAGCCCGATTTGTCGGTCAACTTCGGTCTGGCTGAACTGTTATTCAATATTCTGTATCTGTTCCCGCACTTTCTCAATCTCTGTCTTTAATTCAATCGCCCTGTCCGAAGTTTCCAGATCAGTGGTCTTTGAGAGGATCGTGTTTGCCTCGCGGTTCATCTCCTGCGCCAGAAAGTCCAGTTTACGCCCGATACTGCCGCCCTCCGTAAGATCCCTCTTCATGGTGGTAATATGGCTGCGCAGGCGCACCAGTTCCTCGTCCACACACACCTTATCCGCAAACAGCGTCACCTCAGTCAGCAGTCTGGCCTCGTCAATCTGGGTATCCTCCAGAAGTTCCTTCACCTTGTCCCTGAGCCTCTGCCTGTACTCCGCAATTATCTGCGGTGCGCGGTGCTCGATAAATTCCACCCCTGCAAGCATGGCATTCAGTTTCGCCAGCAAATCGTCGCGGATGTTTTCTCCCTCTTTGACTCTCGTCTCCACAAAGGACTCCGCCGCGCCGCGCACTGCCTTCCCCAGAAACTGCCAGAGTTCCTCCTCATCGACCGTCTGCTCTTCCATGGTCAGCACTTCCGGATAGCGTGATAAGGTGGAAACCCGCACGTCATTGTCCAGTGAAAAATCCTCCGACATCTGCCAGAGATACTTCATATATTCCGCCGCCAGTTCCCTGTTATATTTCACACAGAGATTGGTCTCCGTCAGATCCTCGTAGGTGATAAACACATCCACCTTTCCTCTCTGAATATAATTCTTGAGCTCGTTTCTGATTGCCGTCTCAAAAAAATTCAGTTTTTTCGGCATCTTAATGTTGACATCCAAATACCTGTGGTTGACGGACTTCATCTCCACGGTGATCTTCCGCGCGTCCTCCGTCACCTCACATCTCCCGAATCCGGTCATGCTCTTAATCATCGTCATACTCTTCTTTCTCCGTAACTGTTCCGTACTTCCACAGTTCCTGTGCCAAATAACTACCTTTCTTCTATTTGTAATCATACACGCGAGAAGACCCACGCATGCAGTTTTTATTATAGTGGAAAGCGAATAAATAGTCAAGAAAGAGAAACCGCGGTGTTCTGACAGGAAAACGGATACAGGAAATCCCGGCAGCGATTGAAAAGCGCCGCCGTTTATGCTATAGTAAGGAACGCACAGAAAAACAGCAACGAAAAGAAAGGGAAGGCGCAATCATGGCATTTGACGGCATTACTATAGCAAATATCACAAAGGAGCTTTCAGGGCAGCTTCTCGGCGGACGCATCTACAAAATCGCCCAGCCGGAAAGCGACGAACTGCTGCTTACCATCAAAAATAACGGCAGCCAGTACCGCCTGCTGTTGTCGGCGGACGCCTCCCTCCCCATGGTCTACCTGACGGAAAATAACAAGCCAAGCCCCATGACCGCGCCGGGTTTTTGTATGCTGCTTCGCAAGCATCTGCAGAACGCCCGCATCACCGCCATATCGCAGCCTGGTCTGGAGCGCGTGATTCACCTGCACCTTGAGCATTTAAACGAGCTCGGCGACTTATGTGAAAAAAAACTGGTTGTGGAGATCATGGGCAAACACAGCAATATCATCTTCTGCGACGATAAGGAGCAGATCATCGACAGCATCAAACATATTTCCGGCATGGTCAGCTCCGTGCGGGAGGTGCTGCCCGGTCGTCCCTACTTTATCCCGCAGACCCAGAATAAATGGAACCCCCTGCGGTTTAGTGCCCGGTACACGAAAGAGGGATCCCCTCTCTTTATCAAATCCCCGGAGGACAGCGAAGAGTTGACTTATGTAAACCTATGTGCTCACATGAAGGAAAAACCCATGCCCCTGTACAAGGCGCTCTATACCACTTACACAGGGCTCTCCCCCATCATCGCCCAGGAACTCTGCTACCGGACCGGTATCGATGGGGACATGCCCGCAAACGTACTGGACGAGCCCGCTTTGCAGGCAGTGCACAAAACGCTGGCAGACCTGATGGAGCAGACCGCCTGCGGGAACTTTTCCCCCGTCATCATCTATGACGGCAGGGAGCCTCTGGAATACGCGGCGTTTCCCCTGACGCTCTACAGTGACAAAACTTCACAGAATTTCTCCGCCATCAGCGATGTGCTGGAACGCTACTATGCGGAGCGGAGCGTGGTGACCCGTATCCGCCAGAAATCCGTGGATCTGCGCAAGATCGTCCAGACAGCTCTGGAACGCAACGTGAAGAAATACGATCTGCAGATGCGGCAGATGAAAGATACCGAAAAGCGTGACAAATACAAAGTTTACGGCGAACTGATCAACACCTACGGCTACAACGTGGAGCCGGAGGCAAAATCCATGGAGGCGCTCAATTATTATACCAATGAGACCATCACGATTCCACTGGACAACACCCTGACGCCACAGGAAAACGCACAGAAATATTTTGATAAATACGGAAAGCTGAAGCGGACCTACGAGGCGCTTTCGGAATTGACCGTACAGGTCAAAGAAGAGATCGAGCATCTGGAATCCATCCTTGCCGCGCTGGACATCGCCATGCAGGAGGAAGACCTGGTGCAGATCCGTGAGGAGCTGATCGAGAGTGGTTATATCCGCAGAAAGGGCGGCTCCAAAAAAGTAAAAATCACCAGCAGGCCCTTCCACTATGTGAGCAGCGACGGCTTTCATATCTATGTGGGGAAAAATAACTTCCAGAACGACGAGCTTACCTTCAAATTCGCCAACGGGGGCGACTGGTGGTTCCACGCCAAACAGATTCCCGGCTCCCATGTGGTGTTGAAAACCGAGGGCGCCGAGGTGCCGGACCGCACCTTCGAGGAGGCCGCAAGACTTGCCGCCTACTATTCCAAGGGACGTGAACAGGACAAGGTAGAAATCGACTATGTCCAGAAAAAACATGTAAAGAAGCCTGCCGGAGCCAAACCGGGCTTTGTGGTGTACTACACCAACTACTCCATGGCGATCGACTCCGACATTTCCGGGCTGACGGAACTTTCCTAAGAGCCCTCTGAAACCTTTGACCACGATACCTGTTCTCTGAAAGTGAAAGAGCCGCCCGCAGAAGCTGTTCCCCATAGCTGCCTGCGACGGCTCATTCCTGCCGGATAGTGGGCGTTCCTTCGGGCAGACGCCATTCTGTGTGGCAGTTCTTCACGGCTGGCTCACCGACACGCTCTCCCCGTCGGAGACAGCCGTCACGACACCTTCATCCGTGTAATACGTTTCACACCCATAATCATCCAACAGTTCCACCGTCTCCTCCTCCACCCGCAGACGCTCCGGGTCCGCGGTGAGGACGGCATAGCGGGGCTTCGCCGTCTCGAACAGGGTTTCCAGATTCTTTGTGTAATTCCCGTGATGAGGCATCTTGATCAGATCATACCGCTCCTTTGCCGCCGCCGACGAGAGGAACTCCTCCGTCCGTATCTTTTTGGCATCCCCCATCAGCAGAAACCGGTTCTCCCCATTCATAACACATGTTATCAATGAATAATTGTTGTCATTCTCATACCCGCTCTCATGGGGCGCGTCCACATGAAAGGAAACCCCTGCCACAGAGAAGGACACGTCCTTTTGCAGCCGTTCATAAGCTGTGTCCGTCTCCTCGACCGCCCGCATCAGCGAAAGATACGCATCCGAGTCCTCCTCATAATCCGGCATCAGCACACAGCCCACCTCATAGCGGTAAAGCAGATCCGCCGCGCTGCCGATATGGTCCTTATCAAAATGACTCAGAATCAAATATGCGATCTTAGTTTTCCCCCGCTCATCCAGAAAGGTACAGATCGCCGCCGCATCGTCCGCATCCGCCGTATCGTTCACCACGACACTCTCCCCTGCTTCGATCACAATGCAGTCCGATTTGCCCGTATCCAGAAAGGTCAAATCGGACTGCATTGTGATCGAAGCAGGGGAGAGTGTCGATCACAATGCAGTCCGATTTGCCCGTATCCAGAAAGGTCATTTTCAGTAAAGCGCCAGTCTCCGCTCTCCCCCCGCCGCAGCCTGCCACAGAAAGTGCAAGGCACAGGAGAATCGCCAAAAGCCGGTCCCTTGTTCTCATAACGATGCCCGCCTCTTTTTCCGTCTTTTTTTCTTTCTCCGTCTCTTTTTCCTTTTTTCTGTTCCTTCCGATTCATCTGATAACAGGTGTAATCTTTCTGCAATATGCACAAGCGTGTACCCTCTGGGAAAAGCCTGCAGTTCCTCCCTGCTCACGCCGCCCACCAGAAGCAGCACCGCGCCATAGACGCAGACACCGATAGCGATGGCAATTAACAGCACCAGCCGGCTCACCGGAATCAGCAGGATCAGTCCGTGATAAACGCCAAAAACTGCCGCTCCCATGATAACCGCCGAGAACAATGGCTTCAGAAACAGTTTTACCACATCCATGCGGTACTCCAGATGCTTTCTCACGGACAGATGGTTTAAGACACACATCACAAAAGAATAGATGGCATTTGCCGCAGCCAGCGCATAGAGCTCCAGATCCGTGTAGAGCAGAAGCGCGATCAGACCCGCCACCTGGATCACCAGCGCCACCACCGCATGGATCACCGGCGTATTGACCTTCCCGATGCCTTGCAAAACCGCGTTGGTCAGCGTCGAAAGACTGTAGAACACGACAGTCACTGCCAGAGCTGCCAGCAGCCCGGACGCGATGTCCAGCGATTCTTTCTGGGGAAAGATAAACTGCATGATGGGTCTTGGCAGTACGGCAATCCCCACCGCCGCCGGAATCGCGATCAGCATGGTCATCTGGATCGCCCGCGTAATCTGCTTTCTCGTCTGCGCCACCGTTCCCTTCGCATAGGACGCCGCCACCCCCGGCATGATCGCGGATGACATGGAGGAGGCAATGGCAATCGGAATGTTTACCACCGCTACCGCCAGTCCCGAAAAAATACCGTAATGATTGCTCACCAGAATCGGGTCCATCTTTTTATAGTCCATGACATAAAGGTAGATGTACATGTTGACCACTGTCGTACAGTTATAGATGAAAGTACTGAGAATGAAGGGCGTGACGATCGTAAAGATCACCTTGAAAATTTCTTTATAGCTCTCCTCGTGCCATGTTTTATCCCGCTCCACCCGTCTTCTGATCATGTCGCCGTTGAGCCGGTACATACCGAGCATGAAAAGAAGACCGATCACCACGCCCGCGCCGGTTCCCAGAGCCGACCCCGCCGAACCGTAGATGGCGCGCGTGGTGGCATCCCCGTCCACGACCAGCCCGATCAGGAGCTTCGCCGCCAGAATGCTGACCACCGCATTTAAAATCTGCTCCAAAATCTGGGAAATGGAAGTGTGCACCATGGATCCGTGGGCCTGGAAAAACCCGCGCAGCACACCTAAGAATCCCGAAAAAAAGATAGTCGGCGACAGCACGCGAAGCGCCAGCACCGCATTCGGATTCTTCTCCACGAGAAAAGGCGCTCCCACGAAAGTCAGAATCGAGGCAACGCCGCCCACTACCAGAACATAGAGAAGTGCACAGACAAAAACCCTCTGTGCATTCCGATATTCCTTAAACGCAAGCCGCTGGGCAATCACTTTGGAAATCGCCGAGGGTATGCTGTAGGAAGAAATCAATAATATAATTGTATAGATGTTGATCGCCGCATTATAATACCCGCTGCCTTCGATTCCGATAATGGAAAGGAGCGGGCTTCTGTATATCAGGCCGATCACTTTGACGAGCATTCCGGCCGCTGCCAGAATGCCCGCCTGAAACACAAACGTGCTCTTTTTCTTCGGATCTTCCATGTCCCTATCCAATCAGCCAGTCATACATTTCCTGATATTTCTTCGCGGATACATGCCACGAGAAGTCTGCCGCCATACCTCTGTCCACGATCTTGTTCCATTCCCGCTTCTTGTCATAGTAAATATGCTCCGCATAGCGGACCGTGCCAAGCATCTCATGGGCATTGTAATTCGTAAAGGAAAATCCTGTGCCGGTACCTTCATATTCATTATATGGCAGTACCGTATCTTTCAGACCACCGGTCTCACGCACAATCGGCACCGTGCCATAGCGCAGGGACATGAGCTGGCTTAAGCCGCAGGGCTCGAAAAGCGACGGCATAAGGAACGCGTCGCTTGCCGCGTAAATCTTGTGGGAAAGTGCGTCCGAATAGTAAATGTTCGCCGAAACCTTGCCGTGGTACTTCCAGTCAAAGTGACGGAACATATTTTCATACTGCTCTTCGCCCGTGCCGAGCACCACGATCTGTACATTGTCCTGGCACAGTTCATCCATGATATAGGCGATCAGGTCAAAGCCCTTCTGTCCCGTCAGTCTCGACACAATACCGAGCATCATGGACCTGTCGTCCTGATTTAATCCGAGCTGCTCCTGCAGCGCACGTTTATTCTTCACCTTTTCCTTGCGGAAGTTAGCCGCATTGTACTGGAAATCTATGTGCTTATCCGTCTCCGGATTAAAGTCATCGTAATCGATGCCGTTCACGATACCGCGCAGATCTCCTGCCCTCGCACAGAGCAGACCGTTCAGTCCCTCGCCGTAGAACGCTGTCTTGATCTCCTCCGCGTATGTGTCGCTCACCGTGGTGATGGCATCCGCGTAAACCAGACCACCCTTTAAGAGGTTCGCATCCTTGTACGCCTCCAGCTTATCCGCCGTAAAGAAATATCCCGGCAGTCCCGTGATCTCCTTGACTTCCTTCACGCTCCACTTACCCTGGAACTTCAGATTGTGGATCGTCATAACGGTCTTGATGCCCCGGTAGAACTCCCCGCCCTGGAAACGTTCCTTTAAGTACACCGGAATCAGTCCGGTCTGCCAGTCGTGGCAGTGAATCAGATCCGGTCTGAAATCAATCACCGGAAGAATACACAGTGCCGCCTTACAGAAAAAGGCATACTTCTCAATCTCAAACAACGCATTGTCGCTGTAGGGCTGAAAGCCGTTAAAATAACTCTCGTTATCAACAAAATAGTATTTCACCCCGTCGACTTCCGCCTCCAGAATCCCCACATACTCCTCTTTCCAGTGAAAATCCATGTAAAAATGGGTTTTGTAGGTGAGCTTATCCTTCATCTCCTGCTTCATGCAGGTATACTTCGGCAGAATCACCCGCACATCAAAATACTGCTTGTCAATACACTTGGGCAGAGAGCCGACCACGTCCGCCAACCCGCCTGTTTTGATAAAAGGTACGCCTTCCGACGCGACAAATAAAATTTTTTTCATGACAACCCTCCAACTGTAGCATGCTATTCTTATTGCTGGAACTCCTAAACAACAGTATACAATATTTCGGGTGGCAATAAAAGGATTATTTTGAATTTTAACAGGCGTTTCCGTTTATTATCGTCGATATTGCAGTCGGATCTTGTCCGCAATCAGCGCGATAAACTCCGAGTTGGTAGGTTTGCCTTTTCCTGTGTTGATTGTATACCCGAAAAGTGCGTCCAGCGTCTCCATCCGTCCCCTCGACCAGGCCACCTCAATGGCATGGCGGATCGCGCGTTCCACCCGGCTCGGCGTCGTCTGATACTTCTTTGCAATGGTAGGATAAAGAATCTTTGTGATGGAGCCAAGCATCTCCACGTCCTCCACCGACATCATGATCGCCTCCCGCAGATACTGGTATCCTTTGATATGGGCAGGCACACCGATCTCATGGATCATATCCGTCACATCTTTTTCCAGATCCCGTCCCTCGATTTCTGGCACATCCTCCACACTTTCTGCCTGATCCATTCCCTTCTCCCCCGAAGGGACAGTGATCAGTATCCGGAACTCCTTGTTCGTACTGATTAAATTATCCAGAATACGGTAAAACTGCTCCTGATCCCTCGCGGCTGTCACATTTAATGTCTCCATTTTTTCCTCCATTCCCCTTTTACGCGGCGTTTTGTATCTGTCTCTCTTCACACCGGCCGCCCTGATTCCGCTGTGCAGAGAATGCCGCTTTCTGGCATTCTCTTATGTGAGACTTAGTACTTCCTGACGAGGCAGCCCTTGCTGCCGAGTTTAAAAGTACTTCTCACATTATTATAAACAATAGTTGGGAAATGGGAAATATTTAGGCATCGCATTACATTTCGACACGTTTTACGGACTCCCGCTCAATGAGCCGGCAGGGAATTCTACACTCCTTGACACTGTCCGGTATATTTTCCTCCTCCGATTCCAACCGCTCGAGCAGAATGGCCGCAGCCTCCGTTCCTATTTCACTCAGCGGCAGATCCATCGTCGTAAGCCCCGGACTGCAGTACTGGGAAATCTCCTGATTGTCAAACCCTGTCACAGAAATATCCTGTCCCACCTGTATGCCATGTTCCCTGCAATAGTCATACACACCGCCTGCCATCCGGTCATTCATGCAGAAAATTGCCGTCACACCACAGTCAAGCAATTCTCCCACGAACCGGTAGCCGGATTTTCTCTCCCAATCCCCGTATCGCACCCATCCGGGGTTATACAAAATATTCTCCTCAAACAATGCCTTCTGATGTCCCCGCAGCCGGCTCCCTGTATGTATGTTATCCGCCTTGCCTGCAAGGATTCCTATTTTACGGTGTCCCATGGAGATCAGATACCTTGTCATTTCACATGCCGCCCTCTCGTCATCCATAACCACAGCGGGCGTGTACGCCGTATGGGTATAAGCATGTGCCACCACTGTCGGTATCGCCACTCCTTCGTTAAAATAGCGCACGACTCTTGCCTGCCCTGCCACATAGAGCAGCCCGTCCACCTTGATGGATGTCATTTCCTGTATCACAGGATTCAGGACTGAGCGGTACGCGTTATCGTTTTCATACCAGAATTCGCCCCATCTGGCATACAGGCGCAGATTCTGGATCACGGTGCGATAATTCTTTTGCTCGCAGTATTTCATAATTCCTTCCATAATGGCAGGTGTCGTAAACAGGCAGATATCCTCCGCGACAATCCCGATCATATTGGTCTTTTTCTTTCTCAGACCTCTCGCCACATAATCCGGCTGGTAGCCCGTCCGTCTGACCACATCCAGTACTCTTTTCCTCGTCTCCACACCCACGTTAGATTTCCCGTTTAACACATTGGATACTGTGGCAACGGAAACGCCGCACTCTGCCGCTATTTCCTTGATTGTCACCATAATCCTGCCCTTCCTTTCTTCCCCGCTTTCGTTTCCCACAAAACCTTTCACACATTATAACGGCAAACGGACGCCGGTTTTACGCCTGCGCCCATTCACTATTGTAAATCCTCCTGCACTTATCTGTGGAATTTTCCCACAATCTCTCCGAGATGATCCGCCATGTCCCTATTCTGTATAGACTGATCCTGCGTTTCCCCCGCTATCACAGCCGTTGTCTCATTCTTCTCCACAATCGTGCCGATGGCGATCTGGTTCTCCGCCATAATCACGCTTACATTGGTGGCATTCTGGGCTATCTGCGCCACGGAGCCCTCCAGTCTTCCGACCGCCGCAAGCATCTCGTCCAGCTTATCCTTAATCCCGCTCACTGCCTCACTGTAATTTGTAGACTTCTCCGCAAAGCCTTTAAACTGCACCACCACATCCTGCTCAATGAAGGAGATAATGGAGTCAAAACATGTGTTGACTGTGGCGATACTGCTGTTGGCCTCTCCACAGATATCCTGGATGGAGGAGGCTGTCTCCTTGGATGTCTCCGCCAGATTGGCAATGGAACCCGCCACCACCGCGAATCCTTTTCCGGCTTCCCCTGCCCTTGCAGCCTCAATCGACGCGTTGAGCGACAACAGATTGGTCTTACCCGCTATACTTAAAATCTCAGCCGCCAGTTCATTGATCTTGGTCAGGCTCTTTAACTTCTCAATCGCCTCCCCGACAGCTTCCTTCGTCTCATCCAGCTTTTCCTCCCCGTTCCGATAGGCGAAATTCGCTTCGTCCTTCATATCAGTGGCGCTGCCGATCACCTGATCGCTGGTACACACCGAAGACTGGATGCCGTCCAGAATCTGATCTACCAACCGGTTGATGCTGTCAATCTCTGAATTTACATTCTGAATAAGTGTATTCGTGTTGTCCATGGATGCCGACAGTTCCTCTGTAGCCGCAATATTATCTGAAGTGTCGTCCGCCAGAGACTGGGCTGAATCGCGCATACTCTCAGCCTTCTCATTGAGGGAACGGGAACAGTCGTTGAGCGTGTCCGATATGGACTGCAGGGAATGGATCAGCCCGTCAGTGGCCTCCGCAATGCAGCCAAGCTCGTCACCCCTCTGAATATGTTTCTGAATCACGGCATTGTCCGCAATATTAAACTGCTGCAGCGCCACAATACTCTCCTCGATGGCTCCCAGCGGTTTCATGAGCCCTCTGATGATCACGCCGGAAACCACAAGCAGAACCACAAGCGCCGCCGCACCCATATACATCATGATGCGTTTCAGCCTGTCCGTCGTCGCAAAGATCTCGGACGCCCTGTCCGACACAATAAAGAGCCATCCCCGGTTCGCCATATAATAATAGGTGGCGATATTATCCCTGCCGTCCTTCGTATATTCCGCAAACCCCATGTCGTTTCCGGCTGCCCCGGCATATTGCGCACAGAGGTTGTGGATATATTCCTCCTCGGCCTCCGCCCCGACCTTTTCACTGTCCTCACAGAATATGTACTGGGCATTCGCCGCATTTACCATGCAGTATTCCGCATTTTCCATTCCCTGCATGGTGAGGGAATCCAGAACCTGGATCAGTCCTGTGGTGAACACACCGCCGCCCACCAGACCGACAGGACTGCCGTTCTCATCCAAAACCGCCCGATAGATCGACACAATCTGCTGCCCGCTGGCGGGAGAGATGATAATACCTGTATTATATACGCCGTCCGCGGCGAGCAAAGCGTCCTGCAGCGCCTTGAGCGGCTCTCCCTCTCTGGTGGTAATTCCCACCACTGCCGCGTTGGTGTGAGCCAGCACATGGGTGTTCCATTCACTCACATAAAGGCCCTCCAGATTGCTCACATCCGCCGAAAATTTTTCCGTATAAGCCTGTGCGGCTGCCACCGCCGCTTCGTCGGTGGGATTTTTCAAAACCGCCATGATCTCCCCGGCCCGGCTGTAAGCCGTGAGCGTCTGCTCCACTTCCTGCACATAATTCTCAATAATCCGGCTTCGTTCCTCCACCACCGTCTCCATGCTGTTCGTGGTGCTTTGCCTCGTATTGTTTGTAATCGCATTACCTATAAATAGCACCATGGCCGCCATAACAATAATCTGTACCGTCAAAATACATGCCGTAATCTTCGTACTTAAACCAAACTTGAATCTTTTCATGTCTCCGCACCTCATTCTCATTGATTTTTTCATACTGTTTGACATTATATTAAACGTTTTACTTCCATTGAGAAAATTATACGGGAAAGCCGTTTCATTGTCAATGAAAAGTTTCCCCGCACGTCTCCACCCTGGTATTTAACACATCTTCCCTTCTTTCACTGCCGGTCAGATCCCTCCTTTCTGGTTCAGTGTGTCAGCATCTCTTCTATAAAAATACCATACCCTTTCGTAGAATCATTTACCAGCACATGGGTCACCGCTCCCACCAGTTTCCCGTTCTGGATGATGGGACTGCCGCTCATCCCCTGGATGATCCCACCTGTCAGCATCAGCAGTTTTTCATCCACCACCCGGATCACAATTCCCCGGTTGACATTCTCATGCTCCAGATTGACCTCCACAATCTCCACGTCATAAAATTCAGGCTCCCCGGAAACGGAACAGATGATCTGCGCCGGCCCAAGCACAATCTCCTGCTTTAAGGCGATCGGCACAGGCTCATACACAGAATTTGTCACCAGCTCTTCATCACAGACCCCAAAAATCCCTTCCGCCGTATTTTCCGTAATCTCACCGATCACATTATCGCTGTCATATTCAATGTATCCCGTCAGTTCTCCGGGCGCGCCATTGGCGCCTCTGGTAATGCCCACAATCTCCGTCCTGTAGAGTGTTCCCTCCTCCAGGTTCATCAGAATCGATGTATCTACATCGTTAATGCCGTGCCCCAGCGCGCCAAAGGTACTGTCCGTACCCTCGTAGGTCATGGTGCCGATTCCCTGCGCGTTATCCCGGATCCAGATTCCCAGTTTCCACTCCTCCATCCGGTTTTTTCCGGCATTGATACAGACATCCGTTATCTCATTGTTTCTCCGAATGGTCAGGACCATATCCTCTCCTTCGGACGCCTCCACCATGCTGATGAACTGTTTCTTATTCTCCACGGCTTCCCCGTTGCTCTCCAGAATATAGTCACCCTTCTGCAGCACATATTTTGCCGGGGATATGGTTTCCCCGCCGTTACTCTCGAACTCTCCGATCCCCACCACGAGCACACCGTCCGTTTTCACGTAAATGCCAATAGGAATGCCCGAGGGAATCAGCATTTTATCCTGAATCACCTCGATATCCACATTTTTATAGGGAAGAACGCCAAACAGCTTCAGATCCATCTGGTAAGTATCGATCTCGTTCGCCTTCAACTTTACAGTCCGGGCAAAATCCACATGAATGCTCTCCGCCCTCCTATCACTCTCCCCGGCAAGAAGATACGCCTCATCTTCCGCATCCACATCCGTCACAGATGCCACAGGCGCCGCTTCCTCAGCGGTACGGTAAATCTCCCCCGATACCGGAACCCGGAAATCGAACTCCTGCTCCACCCCGGCGCGAATCCGGATCTGGGACGGAATCTTATCCAGATAAGAAAAGTATACCGCAAAAAAGAGCGCGACTATGCCCGCCACAAGCAGCATCCACAAAAAACCTCTGTATTTTCTCTCCTGTTGTTCAGTCATATATATCGAATTGCTCACTCTTCACATTCCTCTCCTTTTTTTCTATGTGCATATACCCGCATAAGCTGCCTCAGCCAGTATGCATGCAGACACGCATCCTGTCTCAGTCACCTTCTGACCCTGCTTATGCGCGCAAAAGCGAAAGGACACACTTTACAGTATGTCCTTTCTAGTATGTGAAGAATCTAAAATTTTAATTTTGTATTATTTGGTTTTTGCTGCCAATTCTTTCATTTCCTCGGCATTCTTTAAAGCGCTCTTTGTAATCACGTCGCCGCCCAGCATTCTGGCAAGCTCGTCCACGCTTTCCTCCTGCCCAAGTTCCCTGATGCGGGTGGTGGAACGGTTGTCCTCCACCTGCTTCTCTATGACAAAATGGGTGTCCGCCATAGCGGCAATCTGGGGCAGATGGGTGATGCAGATCAACTGGTGTCCTTTTCCCAGAATTCCCATCTTTTCCGAAACTTTCCACGCCGTTCTGCCGCTGATTCCGGTGTCGATTTCATCAAAAATCAGCGTCTCGATCTCATCCTTATCCGCCAGATGTGTCTTGAGCGCCAGCATAATACGGGAAAGCTCACCGCCGCTCGCCACCTGGGAAAGTTCCCTGGCCGGCTCACCGGGATTCGTGGAAATCAAAAAATGTACCCCGTCAAACCCATTTTCGGAAATTTTCTCTTCGTCGGCATCCACCCGTATCTCAAAAACCGCCTGCTCAAAATTGAGATCCGACAATGCCTCCCGCATATTTTCTGACAACGTCTGCGCGTTTTCCTTCCGCAGACCAGAGATTTCCACACAAAGCGCGAGCGCTTCTCTTTTGAGCGCCGCAGTCTCCTCCTCAAGCGCTGCCCTGTAAGCGTCGTAATCCTGATACTTTTCTATTGTCTCCAGAGCGCGGTCCCTGTAAGCAAGAATTTCTTCCACGGTATTGCCATATTTTGACTTTAACCGATTAAGGAGGTTCAGACGCGTTTCCGTCTGTTCAAACTGCCCTGCGTCAAACTCAAGCCCCGAAAGGTATTCCGCCATCCCTCTGTTATAATCGTTTAACAGGCTGTCAATGTCCAGAAGCTGTTTCTCATACTCCTTAAGCGTCTCGTCGTAAGCGGAGACAGCCCTGATTTCCTTAATCGCCCTGGCAATCACGCTGCCTGCCCCGGTGCTCTCATAGCCGCACAGGGCGTGGGCGTTTAATGCCGCTTCCTCAATCTTTCTGGCATTGTTCATACGCTGGTACGCGCGCTCCACTTCCGCGTCCTCGCCGGGAACAAGCGCCGCCTCCCCGATCTCCCGGCATTCAAACTCCGCCAGAGAACACTCCTTTTTCCGCGTCTCCTCATCCGTCTCGTTCTCGGACAATTCCCTGCATTTATCCCGGTACTGCCTGAAAACCGCTCTGAGCCGTTCCTTTTTCTCTGTAAGCCCGCTTCCCGCGTAGGCGTCCAGTATCTCAAGCTGTTTCGTTTCTTTTAAAAGCGACTGGTGCTCATGCTGCCCGTGAATGTCAATCAGAATCTCCGAAAGCTGTCTGAGCTGTTTCGCAGTCACAGTCTCACCGCACACCTTGCACTGGCTGCGGTTTTCCATGATCTTTCGCTGCAAAATAAGCTGCCCTTCCTCCAGCGGAAGTTCCATGTCCTGTATGGCTTTTATCTGCGCAGGATCGTCCACTGTAAACACCAGTTCCACCAGCGCGTATTCCGCACCCGATCGGATCATCTCCTTATCCGCCTTGGCCCCCAGCGCCAGATTAATAGAACCGATAATAATGGACTTTCCCGCCCCGGTTTCCCCTGTAAGGATATTGAGTCCGCCGCCGAACGTAACCTCCGTCTCATCAATCAAAGCCAGGTTTTTCACATGTAAACTCTGTAACATTCTACCCTCTTTTCAGTCTGTCAAATCGATACTAACCAACCATTCTGCCGATCTTCTCCATCACGATCCGGGCATCCTGCTCACTTCTCATAGCCATCATTATCGTATTATCTCCGGCGATACATCCAACGACCTCCTCGATCTTCATGGCGTCCACCGCCGCCGCCACAGCCATCGCCATACCCGATACGGTCTTTAATACGAGAAGGTTCTGTGCCAGATCCATGGACACATACCCTTCCTTTAACACCCTGCCGTACTTATCTCCCAGATGCACTTCCTCCCCGCCGAAAGCCACATACTTCTGCCGCCCGCTGCCGTTTGGAATTTTGGAAAGTTTTAATTCCCTGATATCTCTGGACACGGTAGCCTGTGTGACCTCGTACCCATCCGCCCGAAGCCGTTCCACCAGCTCCTCCTGCGTCTCTATCTCATTCTGTGTGATCAGCTCTGTAATCTTCTCGTGTCTCTTCTTTTTCATTACACGTCCAAATTTCCCTTCTATGCCTCACTCATTTTTTTATGGAGCACCGCCAGAAAGCTCTCCGTGTTCAGTCTGACAATCCCCGTCGTCCTGTCGGACCGTCGAATCCGAATGCAGTCACCGGTCTTGAGCGTTACCGTATTGCTGCCATCGAAATTCGCCTCCACCACCTGCTCATGCCCGTCCTTCCCCTCTGGAATCTCCACTGTGATTTCATCCTCCGGCGAAAACACAATACTCCGGGTATTTAACGTATGCGGACAGATCGGTGTCAGAAGCAGAAGTCTCGCCGACGGTTCCACAATGGGACCGCCCGCCGAGAGATTATAACCTGTAGACCCTGTGGGCGTGGCAACGATCACGCCGTCCGCACAGTAATCATGCAGGAACCGGTCATTCACATAAATGCGGACATTCAGAATCTGCAGGGGACCACATCTGGAGATCACAATATCGTTGAGCGCATACCGCTCCTCTCCCGTCATCACCCTGCCGGAGAGCATCATCCGCTCCTCCCGCACAAATTCATCCTTAAGAAGCTTCTCCACAGCCTCCTCGACACAGGCGCTCTCCACTTCCGCCAGATACCCAAGCGTCCCCAGATTAATGCCGAGTAGCGGAATATCGCTGTCCATCATGTTTCCCGCTGCCCGAAGCAGGGTCCCGTCGCCGCCCAGTACCAGCGCGCAGTCCACCCCGTCTTTCCCTTTTTCCTCGAGGGCCTGTCTCTCGTTTTTGACACAGACGGCTTCCCCGCCATGTTTTTTAATAATATCCGTTATTTTATTTGTAACCGCTCCAACGGGATCTTTTGACTCGTTGGTAATCAGATAAAACTTCTTCATCCGCTATTTCGCCTCGTCAAACGCGCCATGCGCCTCCTCTACCACTTCTTCGATCCGCGCCGTCTGTCCCTCTTTGCCGGAGGCGCCTTCCCCTGCCGCGACCAGCCTATGAAGCGCGTCGATTGCCTCTTTTTCCGACATGTCCAGAATCTCCTCGGGAATTTCAGCGCGCTTCTCCAGCCACATCAGATACTCAATGTTCCCTTCCGGTCCTTTAATC
>CASWVG010000054.1 GCA_949472775.1 uncultured Lachnospiraceae bacterium | reverse complement strand
TTGAGTGCACCCGTCCATGCGAAGATCGTAGCCACGGAGTTGGTGGAGGTCTCCTCCCCTGCCAGATGCTTATAATAGTGTCTCTGCACTGTACCGTGGGCCGCCTCATACTCGTAGACCCCGTCGGGCGATACAAGGACAGAGGTCATCATAGCCAGAGAGCCGAATGCGGAGGACACCATATCGCTCATCACATCGCCGTCATAGTTCTTGCAGGCCCAGATAAAGCCGCCCTTTGCCTTCATCACGCGGGCAACCGCATCGTCGATCAGCGTATAGAAATACTCGATGCCTGCGCTCTCAAACTTCTCTTTATACTCTGCGTCGTAAATCTCCTGAAAAATATCCTTAAAGTTGTGGTCGTATTTCTTGGAAATGGTATCCTTTGTGGCAAACCAGAGATCCTGCTTCGTATCCAGCGCATAATTGAAGCATGCCTTTGCAAAACTTTCAATGGACTTGTCCGTATTGTGAATACCCTGCAGGATACCCGGGCCGGTAAACTCATGAATCGTCTCCCGCACCTGTGTTCCGTCCGCAGCGGTAAACACCAGCTCCGCCTTGCCCGCACCGGGCACCTTGATCTCCGTATTTTTATAGACGTCCCCGTAGGCGTGTCTCGCCAGCGTGATGGGCTTTTCCCAATTCTTCACACAGGGCTCAATGCCCTTCACGATAATCGGCGCGCGAAACACCGTACCGTCAAGCGCTGCCCGGATCGTGCCGTTTGGACTCTTCCACATTTCTTTCAGATTGTACTCCGTCATTCTTGCCGCATTGGGAGTGATCGTGGCACACTTTACCGCCACCCCGTATTTCTTCGTGGCCTCCGCAGAGTCTATCGTAACCTGATCGTCTGTCTCGTTGCGGTACTCAAGACCCAGATCATAGTATTCTGTCTTAAGGTCAATATACGGCAATAACAGCTCGTCCTTGATCATTCTCCAGATAATTCTTGTCATCTCGTCCCCGTCCATCTCCACCAGAGGAGTCGTCATCGTGATTTTTTCCATAAATTTTGCCACCTTTCCCGCCGCCATTTTTGCGCCGTAACAATTCTTCTGTCAAGACGATTCAAAGCGCCGCCTTTTTATTGCCAGTTCCGTTTACATGCTTATCATTCATTCTTTCAACAAATACTGATCAGCCTTCTCGCCACTCATTCAGCTTTCTCGGTTTCGCCTGTGCTTTCCCCGTAAATTTCCTTCAGACCATTTTTCACCATATTGTCATAGGCGTTGATCATATGCTGATTCGCCAGTTTCTCAGCAAGCTCCGCGTCCCCCGCCTTGATCGCCTCCATGATCTGCCTGTGCTCATCGTTGGAAGCTCGTCCCCTCGTATTGGTGGCAAGTGTCTTCTGCCTGACGCGCAGCACATAACGGTGGAAATCCCTCAAGGTATGTTCCAGCAGTTTGGAATCGCACGCTTCATAGAGAATGTCGTGAAAACGGTTATCCAGTTCCGCGATCTGGTCAAAATGCCCCTTCTCCTCGTGGAAATCAGCGAGATAGATGTTTTCCTCCATCTCCTCCATCTGTTCCTTTGAAATCTTCTCCGTGGCGAGACGCGCACACAGCCCTTCCAACAGGGAACGGATCATGTAGATGTCCTTCACATCTTTCGCCGTAATTCCCGTCACATAAGCGCCTTTATTGGGAACAATCCGGATCAGCCCTTCCAGTTCAAGCTGCCTGAACGCTTCTCTGACCGGAGTGCGGCTCACGCCGAGCTCCTCTCCGATCGCCACTTCCTTTAATTCCTCATGCTCTTTGTACTTGCCGCTTAAGATATCCTCCCGCAGCTTCTGGAACACACGCCCCCGCAGAGAATACTTGTCGTTCGCATCATACTTCTTATCATAGTTCGTCATTTCAATTCCTCACTTCTGTACCGCATTTTTGCTGCAATTTAAAACCTCGCCGGATTCCGCATTTTTTTACGTTCATTTGCTTTGCATTGCAACGATTTATGCACACAGCTCCCGTTTCCCCTTCTACCTCGTATAATTGTATACAATATACCTTGCTCTGTCAATAATATCTGCATAAATTTTCTATATCCAGCATCCCCCATCCCTGTCTGCCCCACTCCACGCCCAGATCTCTTGCCGTATAAATCATCTGCCGCTTAACCTGGCTGCTGTTGCTGTACGGGTATTTTTGCAGATAAAGCGCAGCCGCGCCCGATACAATAGGGGTAGACATGGAAGTACCGCTTTTCCTTGTATAGGCATCGCGGTATACGCCCCTTCTATCCTGGCGCCAATTTAGATTACAGGAAACCACATCCGTGCCCGGCGCCACCAGATCCGGCTTTCTGTAGGGAAGATCCTCCCTCCCCCTGCCGGAATAATTTTCACACAGGTCCTTTCTCGCGCCGAAATATCCCCCCTCGTGACAGCCGACTGTAATGACTCTGCGGCTTTCTCCAAGTGGCGACAATGTCCCCTCCCCCGGCCCCTTGTTTCCGGCAGCACAGACCACCACCACTCCCTGCTCGCAGACTGTCTCCAGAAGTCCCGATAACTCCTCCACCCTTTCCTTGTTCCCATCCTCGCCGATACCAACAGAAATATTGAGCACACGGATCCGATAGCGCAGCCGGTTCTCCAAAACCCAGAGGAGCCCATGGTACATGCTTTCTATACTGCCCTCTCCCTTCTCGTCAAGAACCTTCCCCACACAGAGCCTGCATGTGGGTGCAATCCCGCTGAAACGGCCGTTTGAAAGGCGTCCGCTCCCACCGATGCAACCCGCCACATGGGTTCCATGCCCGCTGTCGTCGTAATGCTCCTGTCTGTCATTCACAAAATCGTGAAAGGCAACCACCCGATTGTCAAAATCGGGATGATTGCCAATCCCCGTATCCAAAACTGCCACACAGATCTCCTCTGTGGCTATACTATATTGTATGTTTTCCGTACATCCAAGCTGCTTTTTCACCCTGTCCATGGCATAAAACAAAACTCCCGGCTTTACATATATATTATGCCGGGAGTCATTTTATGCGCATATATGCCCATCTTATTTTCTACTGCTGATTCGACGCAATTTCCTCTTCCACCTCGCCCAGGTCGTCTTCTGATAAAAGAACACTGCCATCGCGGTGAAGAACAATCCAGCGCCGAGCACATATTTGGGATGAATACTGTAGTCTCCGGTATCGGGTGAAGCATCCTTTTTCCCCAGCGAGACAAATACCGCCTGGCCGTCCTTCACATCCGCCACCGCCGGACCTGTACCGTAATTATAAATACCGTACGCTGAGAAATGCGCCGCCTGAAATGCCACTGCGTCCCTGCCGTCCAGAGAAACAATCCGGCTTTCCACCTCTTCAAGCTGTCCGTCCGCATCCAGACATACCACATGCAGATTTTCCTGCAGTACACCGGATGGAAGAGGCATGGTGATCTCCACCCGCTCTTTTCCGAGTCCTGTGATCGGCACACCAGTGGTCGTATCTGTCATGGTAATCTCATAACCGTGCAGTGAATGCGGCGGCTTATTGCCATAAATCTTCTTATATACATCCACGATCTCTGCCATCGCCTCTTCACTGTCGGCAATATCTATCTGATAAGAACCCTCACTACCCTCCATAACCGCTGTCACAAAGCTGTCCTGTGGTATTGAATAGCTGTTATTCTTTACGGTAATACCGGTCTGGGCTTCTTCGCGCCCGGCATCCAGAAGCGTCTCCTGCCCCGCCTCCAGCGTAAAACTACGCCCGTCTATCTCTACGGTTTCCCCGGGACCTGGACCGCCTCCCCTCCTTGCAAGGATCGTCAGTATGCCGCTCTCTTCTTTCGTTTCTGTATCTGCCGCAGCCGCCGGTTCATCATCCGCCGCTGCCTGCATTCGGTCTACGTCTTCCTCTTTCGACTGCGTCTCGGAAACCTCACCGCCATTGGATCCATTCACTGAATCAGCGGCATCCGAAACCTCACTTGCATTCTGATCTGCCACAGCGTCCTTCTCTCTGCAGATAACGCCCATAAAGTCACCGCCCGCCCTGGACAGACAGGTACCTGTCAAATCGGTCACGCCTGCCGGAATCACGGCAACCCGGGTGCCCGTAAAAACCTGCCCCCTGTAAGTATCCCGGTAAAGCTTTGTAGACGTATTTTCATAGGACCGCGCCGGAAGTCGGTCGCCCGCAAAATAAATCACACCGTCCTTTATCTTCTCATTGTCAAAAGCTCGAAGACCAATCTGCTCCACAGAGGCCGGAATGATAACGGTTCTGATCGGACAGCCGGCAAAAGCTCTGTCCCGGATCTGCCGCACACCTTCCGCTCCACTGATCGATGTCAGATTCACACAGCCTTCAAAAGCGCCCTCTCCGATCACTGAGACGCTGTCCGGAATCTGTACGCCATCCACGCTGCTCAAATCTTTAAATACTTCTGGACCGATCACCTTCACAGAATCCGGAATCGACACGACACCGCCTGTTCCTCTGTAAGCCAGCAGAATGCCGTCCCCTACAATCAGAAATTCTCCGGCTTCGCCCGCGTTTGACTTCCATGCGGAAAGCCATGGCGTCCTGTCAAAGGCAGAAACCCCTATTTCCTTCACGCTGCCCGGAATGACCACGTCAGTCAATCCGTCGCAGTGATAAAATGCCGCATAACCAATCTCTTCCACGCCTTCTGGAATCCTCACCGTATTCAAAGAAGATCTCGCATAGGCAAATTCCCCGATCCGGCGAATACCACCCGGTATCTCACAGGAAGTCATATCTTCATCATAGTAAGCCTGCGCCGCAATAATTTCACCGTTTACAACCGTATATTTCGGGAAGGAACCTCCTTTTGCATCCTCTGAACCTTCCAGTCCCGGAATGGTATCCAGATCCGGCTCTTCCACCACAGGCTCACCGCCCATAATCTCCCCTGTGCCACCCACATTCACAGTAGCCTTGGCGTTGTCCACCAGCACATAGACCTCCTGCCCGACCACACGGGATTTCGCCTTCACACGGGAATCATCCTCCTCCGCTTCCATGGCGTTCATATGGGTCACCTCATGGTAGTAATCCACCGGTCCCACAACCAGTGCCTCTTCTCCCTCCGCACTGTCCTCGTCGGCTCCTGGAATCGGCGCTTCCTCATACTCCGACACATCAATATCTTCCAAAATCAGTGTCTCCGCAAAACTTTTTGCGTAGGACCCCGCATCCGCATGGATTTCCAGCTTCGTACATCCGTCAAATGCCGTCGAATGAATCCTGCTGACTGAAATCGGGATGGTGATATCACGTAGCCTTACACAATCTTCAAAGGCCTTCATATCAATACTTGTTACAGAATACGGAATACGGACTTCCTTCAGATTTTTACAGTTGGAAAACGCATAGCCCGAAATCTCTGACACGCTGCCACTGATGCCCACATCCCGCAGATTATAGTCGCCCCAGAAAGTATAAGGTCTGATCTTATTCACGGAGGACGGCATACTGTAAGAATCCGCTTTTCTGCCCGCAAGCACCTGATACAGCACATCCCATCCCTTTTTATTATAGACCGCGCCATCGTCACACACAAAATACGGATTATCGCTGCTGATATCCACAGACGCCAGGCTGTAATCCCCCGCAAAAACACCATTTCCGAGACTGATGAGCCCCGATCCAACAGAGACTTTTTTAAGGGAAGGGCAATTGGAAAAAGCCGCGTTTTCAATGATTTCCACACTGTCTGGAACTGTCACACTCTCCAGATTCGCGCAATTGGAAAAAGCCCTCGCGCCAATGACCTCCACCTCATCACCTAAAGTAACGCTGCGCACATAGTCATTCCCCGCGAAAGCTTCCGTCTCAATCTTTTTTACCTTACTGGAAAGAGACACGTTCTCCGCCGTGCCATTATACTTCACTAATGTAGTTCCATCCATGTTAAAATCAGATGCGGCGGAGGAATCCTCCGCCTCCACATCTGATACAGGAATCTGTGTCACGACAATCGCTGTCACAAGGAGCAGCGTGCCGATCAGCTTTCTTAACTGTTTCCCCATAGGATTCCTCCTCGGGATCATAGGTCCCTTATGCTTTCACTGCCACCTTTTTATCCTTCTTCATGAAGAGGATAACTGACAGGCAGGCCAACCCGAGCGATAAGAACCACTTCGGATGAATCGGGTCACCGGTCTTGGGCGTCACATCGAGCATGCCTTCCACCAGATTACCGGTGTCCACATAAACCGTATAAGGAGAGAAGTGCGTCGCACGGAAACGGATACAAGGTACGCCGTTAATCGTGGTAAAGCTCTCATTCAGGCTCTCTAACTGGTCACCGTTAATGACCGCACCCGCCATATTATTGCCGCCGTAAGCCACCAATGAATCCGGAATCGGGATCGTAATGTCCACAGACAGTCCCGTGGTATCCGTAATCTTTGTTGTCCCGGTAGAATCATAGAGGCTGATATCCATTGCATAGTACAGGATATTGTCCAGTGTACCGTACTTATTCGTAAGAGCCGCCGCCACCGCGCGGGTCGCCTCATCCGTCTCGGAAATCTTCACAATGAAGTTATCCGAAGATCCGTTCGTATTCGCCGTCGCCAGATCTCTGTTTGAAATACCCGGCTTCTCAATGTCCACTCTTGTATTTCCGTTGCCGTCAGTCGTTGTACCGTTACCTCCGGTGTTTCCATTACCGCCGCCACCGCCGGTATTCACCGCTACCGTAGGCGCTGTCGGTGCCTCCACATAATTCGCCTTAACCGTCACATTATTGGCCGGCATCGTGAAAGTTGTTGTCGTCATGGTCGTGCTTGCCAGAGCCACACCGTTAGACCCTGTCGTCCACTTCTCAAATCTCATACCGTCTGCCGGCACATAGCACGAAATAATAACCGTCGTACCCGGCGCATAGCTTCCGGAACCGCTTCCGCCTTCCACAAACACTGTGTACTGCCCCGGACCACTTGTCGTAGAGGAAGTGGTGCTGGTAGAGCTGCTGGAAGTAGAACTGCTGCTTGAGCTGCTGCTCTTATTCGACGATGAACTCTTACTGCTGTTACCGGAATTCTTACTGGTATTGCCCGAGTTACCACTGGTAGAGCCATTACTTGTGGAGCCACCGCTGGTATTTCCCGGTCCTCCCGACTGTCCGAAGAGTGCAAGCACTGTCATATTCCGGGTGATAACTGTTTCAGGCGTCCACGGCTCTCCCGCATCCGTCCGATATTCATCCATGAAGACATAACCATCTTCCGTCGGGTTCGGCACAGCCGCCGGAGGCTGCAGATTACCGTTTTCTGTAGCATTTATAGGATCAGTAAATGTAGTGTTCGGAACGATAAGATATCTGCCCGAACTATCCGCGCCAAATCCGATCAGCGCCTGGCCAGTGCGGCCATGGACAAACTGCACGCTGCACTTACCGTCCACCAGTGTGCCGTCGCTCTTATACTGTGCCACGAAAATTGTCATGTCCTTCGTAATCGGATCAGACAGAGTCAACGAATCGTCCGTCATCCAACAATCAAAAGTATATCCCGCTCTGTGTCCGGGTTCCGCCACTACTTCCAGCGTTTCGGGCAGTTCATCCTCACGGATGCTCACACCCTTCTGTACCGTAAGCGGCCCGGCAACAGGCGTACCGTCATAGTCATAGAACCATACTCTGCATGCGCCCAACGGCTCAAACCGGATATTGTTTCTCTTAGCATACCAGTCTGTCGCAGAGTCCTCGTAAGAATGAAGCACGAAGCTGCTCTTTGGCGCAAAGGCATTATCCGCGATATCTACCTCTCTGCCGTAAATATATACATTTGTCTCTCTCTCTTCTTTCCGTGCGAAAGCCTCATCCGCGATCTTATTAACAGATCCCGGTAAGCTTACCATGGAAAGCTTATTGCAGTCTTTAAAGCAATCCTTTGGTATCGTCTTCAGACCCAGCGCATCCTCCAGATTTATGCTGAGTATACTGTCACAACCCTCAAACGCACCCTCCGCTATGGCAGGAATCGTCTTCTTTCCATCGGGATCCTGTGGATCTTTATCCTTTTCACAGGTCTCACATAAGAACGGAATCAGACTGTCCGTGGCGGAAGATACTGTAGATACAGCCAACGCCTCATTGCCGCTGTTGCTCCTGCCTCTGGCAAGCAGACACTCTATGATCCGGTATCTGTCGTTGCCGTCCGCATCCTGATGTTTTTCGTAGAGGATCCCCCGCTCTGCGGGATAATCGGAGCTTCCGACCAGATTGATCAGATTGGCACAACCGCGGAAAGGCATCTTTCCTACCTTGGTCGCGGCAGGAAATTCTACCCTGGTCAGCTGCTCACAACTGTCAAAAGCGTAATCAGGCACTTCCTTGACCGCTGCCAGCACGATACTCTTAACAGAATCGTTACCTCTGACCGCCGTCTCCCTGTCATCGTCGTCCCCGTCATAATCCTTGTAATAACCGCTGAACAATCCAGGTTTCGCACCGTCCAGCATACTTTCATACATACTCTTGATGGAACGGCTGGCAATATATTTATTATAATTGTCAATGTTTCTCTCTTTATAGCCGACCGCATCCATCGAAGTCACGCTCTCGGGCACATAGATATCCTGTGTAGCGTTGATGAATCCCCACGCAACCTCCGGTACCTGCTTGTATTCCGGCAGGCTTCCATAATCCACCTCGGGATTCTGACGCAGTTCATAGTTCTCCATAAAGTTATATGGATGCGCTTCAAAATAGGGCGTAGGATCTGTCGCCGCCTCTGCTATCAGAGGCTTAAACAGGAAATCAGCAACTGCTCCGGCAGCGGTATCTGTACCCGCGCCGCCCGATGTCGGAAGATAATCCTTCCAGGAACCGCTGCAATAGACAGGGTTAATCCACGGTCCATACCGCAGCTCCAGCGCCTTCTCATAATCCGCATTGTTAATGACTTCACCGTCAGGCAATGTAACATTGGGCACCAGACTGCCCTGTCGATACGCCTCAAAAATAACCGCGTATTCCGTTCTCATCTCATTGATATTGCTGTCGTTGTTGTCATTGTAGACGGTATAGTAGTAGTACTCCTCCATATCCAGACAGTAATCCTTAAGCTCATCATCCGAACGGAGTGTACTCTTATCCAGATCATTGAACTTCGGATAGTCCAGAAGCGTCACCTCTCCTGTACTCTTATCCGGCATCACGGTCAGATGGGCTCCCATCTCGCTGCTCCAGAGACTCTGGTAGCACACATTAACCGGAGGAAGATCGGCGCTGTCCTGATCACTCAGTTTGTTGGACGGATCCATCGCCCAGTCAAAAGGCGCATAGCCTTTCACAATATCCCCGTGGAAAACAAGCTTATTACCTGTGGTGACAAAAGCGTTTTCACCTATCTCAAATGCTTCATAACCGGCAGACGGCTTGGTAAAATACACATCCACCAGATTTTTACATCCGGCGAAAGCCTCCGCACCAATACTGGCCACGGAATCACCGATCCGCACCTTTTTCAGCTTAAGAAGATCTCGGAATACACCGTCTCCAATGGTAGAAATGGAACGGTTCTTTATCGTAATGCTGCGGATCAGAGCCCGCAATTCTTTGTCATCAAAGCAGCCCGGTCCGATACTCTTAATCTTGATATCTCCAATCATCTCAGGAATGACCAGATCAATCAGACTGGAAGTCTGTGAAATCAGGGCACAGGAAATCAGAACGCCATCCTCACTGGCTGCGTAGCGGTATCTCGTGCCATCACTTTCCAGAGCCACCTCATAATATTTCTTGCCGTCCTTCTCATAGACATAGGGAATACCCTGCCCATCGGTACGTATCGCATCCCAGGTGCTGACTCTTGGCAACGCCGGGCTATTGTTATAATTCTCCGGACCGTATACACAGAATCCCGCTTCCGGATTATCTTCCGTGCCGGCTTTTGTCGTCACATCCTTGAATAGCTCCCTGTCAAAAGACGCGCCGCCGCACTTATCGGAAAATTCAACCCGGAGTAAATTGAAACAGTTATAGAAAGTATGCAGAGGCACCTTCTTCGTATAATTTTCAAAATAGACCTTTTGCAGTCCCTGCCGGTTTGCGAGGATGTAATCATCCATCGTCTCCAGACCCTCACCCGGGAAATGAAACTCTTTCATCGCGTCGCCGCTCGGCGAAGGGATGGCCAGGGCGCACTTGCCCATTCTGGAAATTACCGTCCGGGCAAAATCTATCGTCGTCAGCCTGCTGTCCCCGTAAAAGGCAAAGTCACCTATCGTGCAGTTATCTCCCGTCTCAAAAAACTGCACTTCAGTCAGATTCAGACAGTTGGCGAAAGCGCCATGCCCGATCGAACTGATATGGCGAGGCAGTTCCAGCTTCGTGTTGATACCCGAACCGTAGAAAGCCTCCGCGCCGATGGTATCCGTAGGCGACGTCTCATCGAATGTGACAGTCGTCAGGCTCTTACAGTTGCAGAAAGCCCGATCCCCTATGGTGCGCGCATTACCGATGTTGACGCTGGATATATCCGCCTTCTCGAAAGCGCTTCGCTCAATCGTCTTGACGTACTGGTCAATCTGGATCTGCTTGACATTATGCACGTCGGCAAAAGCCCTGAACGCGATCGTCGTAATCAGCGTATCATCCTTCTCCACCAGATAACCGTCCACATCTTTATAGAGAGAATCCTCCGGCACATTGCCGTCGCCGTGCGCCAGATACACTCTGTCTCCGCCCCCGGTAAGTCTTCTGTCGGAAGCGATTTCCAGAGAATAGCCAGGCAGGCTGTTCAGCGTTTTGTTGTGCTCACAGAAAAACTTCTTGCGGTCATTTTCGTTGGAGATATCAGACGGCTTTCTGACAAGGTCTGCCGGTTTCTCTATAGCTTCAGCCGTGCCTGGGGGAACCGCACCTGCGGCCTCTTCTTCCTTCGCTTTTTTATAAGCTTCCCGGTAGGCTTTAAAGCTGTTGGTAGCATTCTCAAAATCCTGGGCAAAATAATCCTTAAAGAAATTCACGATATTTTCATCCAGGCTGACTTCCCCGGTCAACTCATTCACATCGCGATATGTAAACTCGATCGGGTTAGACGGGTAAAACGTGGAACCGGGCGTCAGATTATCCATACCTTTCAGACGTATGGTATCTTTCGCCTCCCCGTTGGGCCCCGCCTCTTTGTTCAAGGCATCGGGATTGCTGAAATAAAGATTATAAGCATTTTCATGGATAATAAAATATGCCCGGTTAGGCTGCAGACCAAGATTTACCAGATCCGCCGGAAACTCATCGTTATATTTGAGAAGCCGTCCGGTCTTATTACCTGTGGATTTATACAAAAACTGCCATGTCAGATACAGCTCACCGCCGTAACGGGTTACAATTTCCGTGGGAACAAGGCTCCCGGCATCCACGTCCTGCTTGATTTTTGTGTCAACCTGCGCTCTTGCAGCCGCCAGCGCCGCCTCATCCTGCGTGCCATCCTCTTTCTTGTACTCTGACTCCGGCTTTGGCAGCACATAGGGATTATCTGTTGACCCGCTCAATTTCCCCGGAACATATGCCACTGGAGATTCTATCGCCCCGGGTTCGCCCTCCCGAGGATTCAATGCCATATTTTCCGGCGCAGGAATCGCCGCCACCGCGATGGACGTAACCATCAGCACTGCCGCCAGACTCCGCCTCACTGCCTGCTTTAATCTCCTCTTAGGCCTTTTTGCTGTTTTCTTTTTTGCCATCGTGTCTCTCCTCATTCCCTTACACATTCTTTTATACTGCCTGGTCTTCTTCAGTCAACCCTCCTGGCCACCACAACAAACCTGCCATCGGTCTCAGAACTGTCACAGGTGGACAATGTCAGGAGCTCATCCCCATAACTGGCTGTCACACCCGTATCATATAAGGACAAAGCCGCCATCTCCTGCATATAAGAATCAAACTCCGTAGCGGAAGCAGCATCAAAAAACTGATAATACTTAAATACAACCTCATCTTCATTATATATTCTGGAGCGGAATACATACATCACCTCATAGGTGCCCTTCTCATAAATCGTATCGAACTGGATCAGCGAATGCTTCTCCCCGTATTCCTTACTGCTGTAGCTGTTCAAATTACCAAACATCTTTCCCGACTTCATATGGTGCCCATATATAATCAGATTGGTATTTCTGTGTACCACATCGCAGTCTTTGTCTAAAAAAAGGCTCCCGTTCTTATCGTATTCCTGATTAAAATTGTGATCCAGATAATATTCATTATTGATCGTCTGCATCACCGGATAATCTATCTTTGTATCGTCAATTTTAAGCCATCCGATTAGTCTTTTATTTTTATTGTACAGGGTCTGGTACTCCTCCAGCACTTCCAGCTCAACCTCTTCCTCCTGCGTGTAATGTATCGTCACGCCATGGAAAAGGCTGCCTGTGAGGGCACTGTTGCCTTTTAACTGGGAAAGCTTTTCATAGTCAGTCTCGTTTCTCTCCACGAAAAAAGAGTATACGCCAAAATAACCAAAACATCCCACCGCAATTATACTACATAAAAACACTAACAGCTTACGGCGCCTATCCCGCTTTTTCATCTCTGCCATAATCTGTTTGCGCATATCAGCGTCAAAATCATCCAGGGAAACTTTCTGCTCTTTTTTCTCCTTCGACGTCTGTTTTATTTTCTGTTTCGTCTTCGGCTTCTGCTTCCTCTTTTTGCCCGAAATCCTGCTGTCCTTATGATAGCCCTGTTTTTTATAGTTCTGTGCAAGTTCAAATATCTCATCATCAAAATCGTTCCCGACCACAGTCTCGAAACGATATTTCCCCGACTGCATGTCATCACACAGGGTAATGACCTCCCCCGGCTGTTCCAGGTCAGTCGTGGAACGGATCTTCTGGATGAGTGCCTGGTCCCGGAGTGCCGCTTTATATTCCGCCTCGGTACGCAGTCTTCTCCCCGCCACTTGAAATCCCGTCATATAGGGATCGCCCCTTCATTTTATACTACATGTAGTCGACAAATGCCCTTGCAGGCATTTGTCGACCAGTAAACCATACACTTCTATTTTACTCAATTATGAAAATTATGCAAGTATTTTACGACAATTAACTCACCAATTGAGTAAACAGACTTTTTCCCTTGATCTTAAAACTCACTGTTTTCGTGCCGCCATAGCTGCCCCGGCCCCGTATCGTCAATTTGGCGGTTCCTTTGTTCAAGTTGTTGGAATACCCGACAATCTCATATTCCTGCGCCGATAAAGGAATCCCGTTCATTGTCACGGTAATTACCTGTTTCCCCGGTTCAACCGGTTTTCCCGTATAGGTCATCGTCGGAACAGTGACTTTCGCCCTGGCTATATCCGCCTGTACGATACTGTACTCGCCCGTGGCCGTCCCCTGGTAATTCGTTCCAATCGCCGTCACAGCCACACGGATTTTTGCGCCCGCCGGAACGATATCAGTCTCCGCCACCGGATCTCCCTGGTTCTTCACTTCGCCGGATGGCAGAATCAGTTTTTCAGCGTAGGTATATATGACATTCTTGTCATAATCTTTCCCTGCCGCAAGTGCCTTGCCATTGGAATCCAGTACCTTGACCTTCGTCTTATAGCTGCCGGCCTTTGGCCGATAGACCATATCCGCAAGATCTACCGTCATATTGGACATATCACGGACGGTCACACGGAATGTTCTTACAACGCTTCCCGTGAAATTCCCCTTGCCCTTAATTGTCATGACAGCGGTACCGCCCACGGTCGTATTTTTTGTGTAAGAAACGGTATAATCGGTACCTTCCCGCAGTGTTTTTCCAGCAAACTGGATCACCGGCTTCGGCCTGGAACCGCCTTTCATATATGGCCATGACGCCTGCACCGTAATCTGATCCGGCTGCATGTTCTGTATATTATAAGGGCTGATTTTGAAAGTCTTTTTCAAAGTACCGCTGTAAGCGCCGGTCCCCTCAAAAATCGCCGTAGCCTTTCCAGCATTCACATTTTTCTCATAAGTCACCTTATAATCGTTTTCCGTGAGAACGCGTGTTTCGACAGCGCCGTTCTGTTTCGCCTGCACCGCCAGCTTAATCACGTTCGGCTTAATCTCCGAACCTGTATAAACCGGGCCGGACTCAAACAGCAGCTCCGCCTGCGCTTTGTTCAGCACAGCCGCCTCCTTGATTTTGAAATTCACCCGCTTCACGCCGGAGAATCTGCCCATTCCTTTAATCACAGCGGAAGCCGTCCCGATCTCCTTGTTATCCTCAAAGGAAAGCGTATACTCCTTTCCCTGCTGCAATACCGCCTTCTGATACGTGACAACAACTGTCGGTTTAATCTCCTGTCCGGTATAGGTGTAATCCGCAATCTTATAAACCGTAAACATTGACGCCGGCACATGATTCGTAATTGCAAAAGAAATCTGTCTTTCCCCTGTATAATTGCCATTTCCGATCACTTTAACAGGATAGTTCCCAACTGCTGTGCAAGGGACAGATTCATAAGTGAAATCCTTTTTGTTGGCAAGCTTTTTGCCGTCCCAGGTTGCCGTCACAACAGGTTTCTGCGCCTTGTTGCCGACAAAACCTACGGTGATATCATCTATTTTTACATCATAGACCTTGACCTTCTTGACACCGTCCCCTTCCTCATGCATGTCGCTGATATTCTTCGGCGCGATTGTGAAAGTTTTGTCAATTTTTCCCTCGTAGTTCCCCTTTCCCTTGATGACAATGGTAGGCGCTTTTCTCGGATTATTTTTATCAGCGGCGTTCACATTGTTCTTATAGCTTATGGTATAATCTTTTTTCTCCTCCAGCCTCGTCTTGTAATCATACACCCGCACCTGCGGCTTGATTGCCTTGCCAGAGTAAGTGTACTCTGCCACATCCGTCACCCAGAGATCTTTGGGAATCTCCAGAGGATTTCCATCCTCGTCCTTAGGAATATCCTCATCCGGTACCGTAGGTGTATCTGGGTCATCCGGATCAACGTCCCCGCCCGGCTTCTGATTTTTATTATAATAGTAAGTAAGTCGCAGCTCTTCACTGTCCTGTTTTCCATAGACACGGGAAACAGCCCTGATAACCATGGTACATTTGATTTCAATAGGTGTGGTATATCGTCTGCTTGCCACGGAGAGCGCAGGATTATCTGCCTCTATGGTATAATAGATCTCCGCCCCTTCCTCATCTGTGGAAAGACTCACCTGGGTTCCAGGGCCAACGGTACCGCTCGCCTTATCCGCATAGGGTCTCATAGCCCGCGTGCCGTCATCGGCCTCCCGCACACGCACATCGACCAATACAGTCAACAACGTTTCGTCCGTATCATCCGCATAGACGAAATCGGGCAGAACCAGCGTTCCCTTCATTTTAAAATTCTGGACATTTTTACTGCTTATATTGTAAACGCCGGACGCAGGTTTCTTCGTATCCCATTCAATGGTTGCCTGCCCTTCTGTCATTCTATCCTCATCCAGATAGATAACTGCTGTCTTTGGCAGATAATTCGCCGCAATCTCCTCAAGCGTCTTCCCATGTGGAATATTTTTATTGCCGGTTAAGTTAAACTCCTTAACACCCCACAGTTTTGTCTGCACAAACAGTTTGCCGCTCACATAGTTGACTTCATAGTTCCTGCTCTTATCCCCGGCGATATCGCCCGACGCGACAAGATCATAGCTTCCGGCTTTCGTGGTATCCACTTCCCCGGCCGGCATAATGAGCGGTCTGTCAAAATCATCGTTTGACAGGATTTTGTCCTCTTCGTCGGTTATGGTGTCATCCGTAATCGTATATTGATACGCCGACGGATCCGGCAGGATGCCTTCCGCATTTACCAGAATCTTCATGTCCTCAACCGTAAGGGTCAAAGGCCGTTTTTTGATGACAAAATCAAAATTCCACTCCCTGGATATATAGTTTTCCGACGCGTCCGCCACAATTTTGAACACCAGACTGTACTCTCCCGCGTCCACAGGCATTTTACTCACATCCGGCGCATTCTTGACAAACTCCGTGTCCTCGTAACCGCCCTCCACGCTGTCCGGGGATTTCTTCTCTTTGATCCAGACCTCCAGGTTTACCTTGTCTGTGATATCCACCTCACGGTTGGTCCGCACCTGCGCATTCTTAATCTGCTCAGACAGATCAACCACCTTTCCGTCATAAATCTTGTTTGTGATACCAGTCACTCCGACAATCTTTGTCTCGTTTTTCTGCAGTGGCAGGATTCGGAATCTCTTTGTCAAAAGAGGGTCGGTACCGCAGTCATATAAGGTCGGATCCAGCTCCGAAAAAATCTTCAAGGTGTACTCTCCCACCTCGTCAGGCGCGATCTCTCCATATTTGCTCACAATATTCGATGCCGCGACATTTTCTACCTTTTTGTTATAATTATCCCCCCCGTCGCTGCCCTCTTCCTCTTTTCTCGTCTTACCGGTCACTTCGATCTTAAAGGTTCCCATGCCTTCGGCATAGCCGCTGATACTGTGCTTCCGGCTGCTGTATGTCATATCGACTGCCGTTATGGAAGTGAAATCAGCCGAAAATGGCAGCTTCCCTTCCACGGTAAGCTTGCCGTTCACATATTCTATGGTGTAGTTTTGGTCGAGAAGCGCAGCGCCCTCCGGTATGATATCAAACTCTCCCGCGTTGTCCGCCGATATATCCGTCTGGCTGTATGTCAGTTTCAAGTCTGTCGTATCTATTACATCGTCCTGCGTATCCCCAGTCAGAAATCCCTTGATGGTAATCGGATATTTCTTTCTGTCGTTATTCAGGGTATCCAGATCAGGCACCCTTTCCCCTGCCTTCACCATCACCGAAGGCGCTGTGATCGTGACCACTTTCGGTGTTATGCGGAAAGAATAGGAAGCCGTGGTTTCATCCAGAACATAATCCCGCAGTATCTCTTCCGATCCACCCAGTTCAAAGGTCACCGTATAATTACCCGCCTCCGTAGGCGCAGTCTTTGTGGGACCATATGATACGTTGTCCCCGTTCGCATCCTTCCTCTCAAGGGTACCGGAATAGGAAGGCACAGCCGTCAGACCAACAACCAGATTGTTCGTCGCCGACTCCCGTATCTCACGGTTTCCGCTCAGAGTCCACTGCCTTTTATTATATTCCCGGTCAGCCGCGATAACGCCGACAACCTTCACGTTTGTTGGCACAAACACCTGCACACGGAGTGTGCCCTTTATATATTCTATTTCGTCCTCATAATTGGCTGCTACTGTAGGATCTAGCACCACCCCACTCGGAACAATCTCGTAAGTACCCGGCTGGTCAGTGTCCTTAATGTTGCAGTTTAACGAAGGAGGGGTTGCAAGATCCCCCGGAGCAGCCAGGCCGGAAATCTCATATTCATACTTCGACGGATCCGGCACCTCATCTCTCTCACAATAGATCAGCATATCTTTTGCCCTGATCGTCACTTTTGCCTTTGCGATGGAGAACCGCACTGTCTTCGCATCCTTATAATTGCCCTTTCCCGTCACTGTCACGGAAGCGGTATTCTCTCCCGCATTGGTATTGTCACTGTAGGACACATCATAATCTCTGCTTTCTATCAATTTTGTACCGGCAACATCAACTGTCACCTTCGGCGTTTTCGCTTTTCCATCATAAGTATAATTAGTGGATGGCAATGTGACAGTGGCATATTGCTGCAGAGAGCAGGTCACCGTGACCGGCACCTCTATGCCGGAACGCATACTTTCCCCAAAAGTATATTTCGTCTTGTACTTTTGTTTCCCTACTTTATCTACCTTTTGAGATTCATTCTCCCACGTCCACAAGCCATCTGTATAGGCTGGCAGCGAAATATACGAAATCTCCGTCCCGTAATCCGCCGTCAGATCATTCGGTACTTTCAGAACAACCACAGAGAAAACTTTCGATGCACCCTGATATGTTACCGTAACCGACTGCTTACCCTCCGTAGCCGGGTTAAAACCCGCTACCTCAGCCGATGAAATATCAACCGGGGTATTTGCAGGTTTTTCCGTAATTTGGATACCGGTCCTGTCAAATGCCTCACCTGTAAGGTATATCTGCTTATTAAGGTTACCGGTAATCTCATATGTGACCGTCGGCGAGGGGTCTGCCTTCTCCTGTTTCAAATTAGGAACCGTGTCCTCCACCTTTTCTGCCGGTTCTTCCACAGCATCTGTATCTTCCCCAGCCTCCGGCGTCTCCGCGGTATCCGGAGCCTCCGTTTCAGATGGAACCGGCAATTCGGGAGAAACCATCTCGGAATCATCGGCTTCCACGTCATCTTCCGGCTCCCCGGTCTCCGGCGCGCTGTCAGGAACCTGCTCTGTCAAACCAGAGGCCTCCTCCGATTCTTCCTCGGATGTCCCATCGTCCCCCTCCTCTGCGCTTGTTTCCTGATCTATATTTATTTCAGCGGCATGTACCGGCATCTGTACACCGGATACCGTCATCACACCTGCTAACAGGAAACTCAAAAGCCGCATTGAAACTTTTCTCTTCATTGTTAAGTCACCACACCTTTCCGAAAGCGCCTTTTACAAAACACTCTTGTTATTATTATAGCTTTTTAGCCCTGCACTTTCAATCCTTTCAGCATGATTTTTCATAATTACAGGGCCGTCCATGTCTGATGGGGCCCTGCAATATAAAACCCATATTATTTTTATCGGCATACTTTGCCCTTTTACATAATACCTTATCCCCAACTTATGACAGATACCCTGACTGTTACTGCTTCGTTCTTTCCAGCACCGCACCCACATGATTCTGCAAAAAGTTGTCCTGCCTGTCAGAAAGTTCCATCTCGTTAAGTGTCTGCACCAGCACATTGCAGACTGCCTCGATCACCAGCACCCTGCCGTCGTCCGTATTCAGATGGTACATATAATCCGTGGGAGATACGCCCTCCCATGCCGCCGCCGGATCGGGAATCTGATAGAAAAGCGCAAGCATATCCCCAATCTCGCTGCAGACAGCAAGCTCCTTCATCCCCCGGTGCATCCATTTATAGAAAGGGGCGTACTTTTTATTCAACAGATAAACGATCTGCATCGCCTCCTTCACAAACTCCGTCAGTGCCAGCTCCGCCGCGACACGCTCTCCCCGTTTCATGGCGCGGGCATAGTTGTACTGACCCGCCTGCGCCGCCCTCGCCATGCTCTCCGCCAGCTTTTTCAGCCATACCTCCTGCGGGTAGTAAGCAAGAAGCCCTTCTCGAATTTCGGTAAACTTCCCGCAGGGATCCTCAAACACCGCACCGTTTGTCGCCGTGGAAAGAGCAGCTTCCGAAACCGCAAACCATTCCTCCACCGTCTCTGGCACACTGTCCCGCCCAAGAATTTCCAGATAAAAGTCTTCCAGGCAGAGCACACCCACACGTCCTTTTCCCTGTTCCTCTTCCACACGCCCGGCAAAGCCCATAAATTCCTTCGGTAAGGCGTCATAAGCCGTCTGCATCTCTTCTCCATATTTTATGTAAACCTCTCTGGGCAGCCAGATACAGAAAGACGGACCATAGTCGTGATCCGTCGAAATTTCATCGTCAAAACCAAGGCACTCGGAGCCGTAGCCCACAAGACCTGTCGCTGTCTGGTTCACGATATCCGGAAACTGTTCCTGTATCATCTTCCTGCCGTACGACTCATAATATTTTTCCGCTAATTCCAACCCTTTCATACACACCCTGCTCTTCCATTTTCGACTTTCTTTACCTTTTACTGCCGGGCCAATTACCGGGCCTTTTCTATTCTTTTCACACAGCCCGGTCGTTCACTTATCCCAATTTTCACTTCAATTTACAATGCACCGGTACGAATGGCAACAATTACTCTGCCTTTCCCCGCAGCCGCTCCATCACTTCCCGCGCCTTTCTTTCATAACTCTTCCGTTTTTCCTCGTCCCCTATGCTCCCGCACACCGCGGCGCAGTTTTCGCAGAGAATGCCATAGCTCATGTTTTCCCCGTAGTGCCGCTTCACATCTTCCAGCGCGCGCTCATAGTAAGACAGGGACTCCTCATATTTTCCATCCCGGAAACACGCTTCCCCCATGCCTGCAAGGGCGCCGCTGTAATGCTCATTGATGTTCTCTCTATCCTGCTCAAAGAGTGCAATCGCCCGCACAAGACAGTTTTTTGCCTCCTCGTTCTCGGAGAGCTTAAAATAGACCATCGCCAGATTGGTAAGTGTGGTCGCTGTCTGCGCCTCGTTACCCTCCTGCTTTTCTATGATGGCGAGTGCCTTTTTCGCGCTCTCTGCCGCCTCACTGTTCTCGCCTGCCTTTTCCAGCATAATACTCATATTGTTGTAAAGACTTGCCCAGCGGTAATCTTCCGCAGACAGCAGTCTTTCATAAATCTGCATCGCCTGTCTGTAAAGCCGCAACGCCTGTGCATAATCCCCCGCCGCACTATAGGCTGTAGCGGCATTCAGCAGGGTGGTGGCAAAATGCTCCGTGTCTTCCAGCTTCAGCTCCTCCATCAGAAGCAGCACATCCTCCGCCGCCGCATAAGCCTTCTGAAATGCCGACACGCTCCGGTAAAAACCGATCATCTCATTGCAGATCGAAATGTAGGCCGCATAATCCTCTTCCTCTTTCGCCTGCTCCAGAGAGGCCGTCAGAAAACCGTCAATCTTCTCCACTTGATTTTTTTCAAAATAGGAATCCAGTTCCTCAAAAAATGCATCAATATTCATAGAAACTCCCACTCCTTTCCGTGTTAACCTTCCATCCGCGCAATGATTCTCTTCTGTTTATAAAAATAGTAACCGCTCACCAGAGCCGCACACATGACCCAGCTGATCGGATAACAGGCTACAATCCACTGCAGTCCCTTTCCCGGCGTAATCAGTCCCACCCAGATGATACGGAACACACATACCCCGAGCACGGATATGACGGTGGTCACAAAAGTATATCCCTGCGCCCGGAGCGACCCGGAAAATATTTCAATAAAGACAAACATGACGAAAGCGGGCGCAATGCTGTACATCATAGTCATCCCGATTTCCACCACCACAGCGTCCCCTGTAAAAATACCAAGCAGATAACGCCCTGTCATCATCAGAAACGCTGTCAGACAGACAGCCGTACCGACCGCCATGCCAAGACAGACCCTTGTGCCTTTCCGCACCCGGTCCCATTTGCCGGCCCCGAAGTTCTGGCCTACAAACGTAGTCAGTGCAATGCCGAAAGACGAATTAATCATCCAGAAAATACTGTCGATCTTGCCGTAAGCTGTCCACGCCGCCATCGTATCCACGCCAAGAAGGTTCAGGGCCGCCTGCACGATCATGTTGGAAATGCTGTACATAGATGCCTGCAGGCCGGACGGAAATCCAATCTGCAGCATATTTTTTAACACTTCCCGGTGAATCCTGATCTTGCGGACTGACAATGCCATGCTGTCCACCTTGTACATCAGCGCCCAGGTCACCAGCACCGCACTGATTGCCTGGGAAACCAGGGTTGCCACCGCCACGCCGAGAACCCCCAGTCCAAAGTAGAGCACCAGAAGCAGATCCAGCACAATATTTACAATACAGCACACCACCAGATAATACAACGGTCTTTTGGAATCTCCGATGGCCCGCAGAATGGCCGCACCCATATTATAGATAAACACAAATACCAGCCCGGAAAAATAAACCCGTATGTACAGAGTGGACATTTCCATCAGCTCGGCCGGTGTGTTCATGGCTTCCAGAATCAGCGGCGCCGCCGCCACACCAATCACCCCAAGACCGATTCCGCCGAGGATCCCAAACGCGTAGGACGTATGCAGGGCATCTTCCAGCCTCTTTCTGTGGGACGCCCCATATGCCTGGGAAATCAAAACCGTTCCGCCAGCCGTAAGGCCCGTGAAAAAACCAACCACCATATTGATGATCTGGGCGGAGGAACCGCCCACGCTGGACAACGCCTCCTTGCCTGCAAACTGTCCCACAATCACTGTATCTACTGTATTGTATAGCTGTTGAAAGAAAGTGCCAATCAAAATCGGAAAGAAAAAAAGCAAAAGCTGCTTCCAGATGACACCCTCCAATATGCCGTTTTGTGTTTCCTTCGTTTCCATTATTCTACCCTTAACCTGTATTCTAATTGACAGTCATACGGTTCCCGTTCCACATGCTCCCTGTGATACCACTGCGCCTCCACGCATCCCATAGACTGATAAAACGCCTGTGTCTCCACCGCCGAATGAGCCGATATGTAAAGTTTGCCGGCCCCTTTTTGTTCCGCAAAAGCCGATGCCTTTTCAAACAAATTCCGGCCGATTCCCTTACCACGCATGTCCTCAGACACATGGATGCTGGACAGATCCATATAGCGGTGCTCTCCTCCAAAGAGTGCGGCTTCCACAGAGACAAACCCCTTTAGCGCTCCCCGGTAAAAAGCC
>CASWVG010000053.1 GCA_949472775.1 uncultured Lachnospiraceae bacterium | reverse complement strand
CCCGGAACCGCTTACCCGTGTGAATTACTGGTCGCAGGAGTACGACAAGACGATAGACGCCCCCCATTTGTCCATTATGAATCTGAATGTGCTGACGGATATGCTGTCCGGGGAGGACTATCTGGACAGAGCGGGCGAGGTGCGCAGCGTTACCATCACGGAGCTCGGTTTTTCATCCGGTTCCGGGGAGCGGCTGCAGGCGGCGGCTTTCGCGTACTGCTATTATATTGTGGAGAATAACCCGTATGTGGACGCTTTTCTGATGAACCGGCAGACAGACGCGCCGGAAGAGGTGATGGCAGGCCTGGCATTTGGCGTGTATGAGTACGACCATTCCGGGAAATATATAAAAGACGTTTTCCGCTATATTGATACGAACAGGGCAGGAGAGTATACGGATTTTATGCTCAATATTCTGGGTGCGGGCAGTCTTGAGGAGGCATTGTCATGGGCACAGGCGGACGGAACTCCCGGATCGGGACAGTCCTGAATGAGGAGAATGGGAAGAGAGAGATGAAAGTTTCGCTGCTGGTGACGGTCATAAATGCAAAAAAAACGCTTCCCATCACGCTCAAAAGCATTGAGGAGCAGGATTACCCGGAGTTAGAAGTGGTGATTGTGGACGGTGGTTCCTCGGACGGCACGGTGGAGCTGATCCAGGCGTTTGCGGACTGTGCAGCCGGACGGCAGGGATTTTCGGTGCACTGGGTTTCGGAACCCGACAATGGGCTTTATGACGCCATGAATAAGGCGTTTTGTATGAGCACGGGAGATGTGGTTGCCGTCTGCAACGATATATTATGTAAACCAAATGCCGTCAGCAGGATGATGGCAGCGCTTAAGCAGGGTGGTGCAGACTGCGTGGGTGTCCATGCGGATCTGGTTTATGTGGAAGGAGAGCGGGTCATCAGAGAGTGGCGCATGGGGCAGGGGCGGATTCCGGAGGGCTGGATGCCCGGACACCCGACTCTTTTTCTGCGGCGCGCGGTGTATGAGAAATACGGGTTATACGACATTTCCTACTGTTGTGCAGCAGATTATGAGTTTATGGTGCGATTCCTAAAGGAGCCGGAAAATAAGCTGGCCTATGTGCCGGAGATCCTGGTGGCTATGTTTTACGGCGGCACAAGCAATGCAGGACTTAAAAATTATCTGGTATCTTTCAAGGAAGGGTATCAGGCGCTTCAAAAAAACGGCGTGCCCCACCCGCTTCTGATTACGCTGAGAAGAAGTCTGCGGGTAATTTTGCAGTTTGGGAATCATTGATGGCTTATGGGGAGAATGAGATGGCGGTAATTGGATTTGCGGCTCTGGCACTTGGGATTTTTGTGCTGGATCTGCTTTTGAAAAATAACATTGAAAAGAGTCTTAAGGAGGGGGAGGAGAAACCCTTCTGCAAGGGAAGACTTCTGATTAGGAAATATCACAACAAAGGCGCCTTTCTGGACATGGGTGAAGGCAGACAGGGGCTTGTGACCATGCTTTCTCTCGGATTAACGCTGTTTATGACGGTGGTTTTTCTCGGCACTTTCAGTTTCCGGGGCAACTCTACCCTCAAGGCAGGGTTGGCACTTTTGCTGGGCGGCGCTTACAGCAACACATACGACCGGCTGACAAGGAAATATGTGGTGGATTATGTGAGTTTTCCTGTGAAAAACGAGCGTTTCCGCAAGATTGTGTTCAATGTGTCAGACTTCTGTATTATGATCGGGGCATTGCTTCTGGCGATCGGGGAGACTAAGAGGAAATAGAACAGAAAAAATGAGCCGGGATAACATTTCCCGGCTCTGTGTATGTGCAAAATATTTCAGGCGGTAATGACCGTGCCGCTCCTGCCTTTCAAGGCTTCTTTCACGTCTCCTAGGGAGGTGATTAACACCTTGCCGAGGGGATTTTCTTCCAGATATGTGATGGCGGCCTCAATCTTCGGCAGCATGGTGCCCGCCTCGAACTGTCCCTCTTCGCACAGTTCCCTCGCCTGGGTGAGGGTGAGGGTGGGGATGGCCTGCTGATCCTGCTTCCCGAAATTCCGGTATACGCAGGGCACGCCAGTCAGGATAATCAGCTCATCTGCATGGAGGCTCTCTGCCAGTCTTCCGGCTACGGCGTCCTTTTCAATTACGGCTGATGCGCCTTTCAGGATATGATTCTGTTCAATCACGGGTATACCGCCGCCGCCGCAGGCGATCACGACCTGATCGGCTTCTGCCAGCGTGCGGATGGCGTCGATTTCCACGATATCGATAGGGCGTGGAGCCGCGACCACCCGGCGGAATCCCTTACCCGGTTTCTCTTTCACATAATTTCCCTTTTTGATTTCCATTTCCGCGTCCTCTGCGGACATATAACGGCCTATTGCTTTGGTGGGGGCGTAGAACGCTTCGTCGTAAGGATCTACAGTCACCTGCGTCAGAACGGTGCTGACTGTCTTTACAATGCCGCGTCCCAGAAGCTCTGCACGAAGCGCATTCTGAATGTCGTATCCCACATAGCCCTGACTCATGGCGGAACAGACGCACATCGGAGCGGGTGTGTAGTCGATATAAACCCTTCGGAGCTCGGTCATGGCTTTGTGGATCATGCTGACCTGCGGTCCGTTACTGTGGGTGATGGTGAGCTGATAATCGGCCTCCACCAGATCGGCAAGTGCTCTGGCGGTTCTTTTGACCGCATTCCATTGTTCTGAAGTTGTATAACCGAGCGCCTCATGTCCGAGGGAGACGACTGCTTTTTTCCTGTTCATTTGATTTCACGCTGATCCTTTCAAGTGTCAGATTTTTGGACGGTATCCGGCCCATATAGTGCAAGTATATCAAAATGATGAGGCTTTGTATAGAATGGTTTTGCATAGAAATTATGTCAACTCTCGCAACGCCGCGCCAGAAGGCAGGAGTCCCGCCAGCAGGCTGTTTCGACAGGAAAAATTGCCGCTTCAAAACAGATATGTTTCCAATATTATGTAAATTAAATGTGGGTATTGTACAAAAATATAAATAAGAATTTGTGCAAATTTATGCAATATACACAAGAATAATTTGACAATAGATAGGATGGGCAGTATAATGAAAGAAAACAAGGTGTGAGAATATCAAGGGAGGGGGTGAAACCGACATCACGAAAGGGTCAGTGAGCGTCGGTAGTAGGATGAGTTACCTGAGTACATTACAGGGTATGTCGTTGGAACAGATCCGGTCAGTCATTGAAATTATCCAGCAGTCTTCTGAAACCTATATGTTTATTCTGGATCTGACTGTGGATACCTATATGGTAGCGGAGAAAGCGACAAAGCGGTTCCCCTTTCCGTCCACAGTGATTGAGAACTGTTCGGAGACGTTAAAAAGCGTGGTGTACCCTTCCGATTATGACTTGTTGTCGGCAGAACTGGAGGAATGCCGGTCGGGAGAAAAGGATATCCATGCGCTGGAATACCGTTGGCTGGATCGCATGGGCAGGGTTGTCTGGATCAGTTGCAAGGGGACGGTAGTGACGGGCACGGAGGGACACAGACTCTTGATTGGTTCGGTCAGCGAACTGGGGAAGAAGGCGAAAGCTGACAATATCACAGGGCTGCGCAGAGAGGTGAGGCTCCGGTTGAATATGGAATCGATTCTCAGAGACCGGCCGGAATCTGTGCGATATCTGATGCGCATCGGCATAGACAATTTTAAGGAGATCAATGAGAAGGAAGGCGTGGAAGCCGGTGACGAAGTATTGCGTGAACTGGCGGAGTGCATTATAAAAATTGTGGGTGAAGGCGTGGATGTTTATCGCCTGGTGGCCGACGAATTTATGATTGTGGATACGCTGAAGAATAGTGAGAAGCGACCGTGCGACATTTACAGACAGATTCAGCAGGCCATAGCGTCTATGGTTAAGAACAAGGAATACAGCCGTTTTTATACGGTGTCTGCCGGTGTGCTGGAGGAAGGTTTTGCAGACAGAACCGTGGAAGAACTTATGCGGTTTACAGAGTTTGCCTTAAATGAGGCGAAACGCAATGGCAGAAACCAGGTGGTTGCGTTCGACCGGGCGGCATTTGATGTATATCTGGAGCGTCTCAATATCCGCAAGCTTCTCAGACAGGACGTCAGTCATGATTTCCGGGGATTTGAGGTGTATTATCAGCCGATTGTCTCGGCGGAGGGCTATAGACTGATCGGTGCGGAAGCACTGCTCCGGTGGAAAAGCGAGAAGTTTGGCAACGTATCGCCGGCAGTCTTTATACCGATTCTGGAGGAGAGCGGTCTGATTATTCCGGTAGGACAGTATGTCCTCTGGGAGGCGGCGAAAACGTGCAAGAGGTGGAAGGCGTACATACCGGAGTTTCACATCAATGTTAATCTTTCCTATGTGCAGCTCTACAAGAGCGATCTGATGCGGGATGTGGAGCGCTGCATCCAGGAAGTGGGAATCGAACCGGAGAGTCTTGTTCTGGAGCTGACAGAGAGCGGTTATATTGAGTCGGACGACAGAATCAAGGAACTGTTTAAAGACTTGAAGTCGAGAAACATTGATCTGGCGCTGGATGATTTTGGCACAGGGTATTCCAATATGCGTTATCTGAAGGAGATTGACGCAAGGACGGTGAAGATCGACAGAACTTTTGTGGTACAGGCGCTCAAGAATGAATACGATTATAATATCATCAGCCACATCATAGATATGGTGCACAGTCTCGGCTCGGTTGTCTGCATGGAGGGAATTGAAGAGAAGGAAGAACTTTCAAAAATGATGGCTACCAAGCCGGATATGATACAGGGCTATTATTTTGGGAAACCCGCTCCCGCAGGGCAGTTTGAGGAACAATTTTTACGGGCTACAGATTCTCCTTGATCCTTATGTCCACATCCACATAATTATTTTCGGAGGCGGGCATTTCTCCCGTAGCGAGACAGGCAAAGAGGATCGCGAGGGGAAGGGAACCCTGTTGAAAGGGCTGTTGGCAGATAGTGGCTGCGATCAGTCCTTTTTGCATATATTCCCGGGTGGTGGGGACGAGGTCGTTTGTTATGACAACAGTGTCATCTTTTCGGGCAGAAGTCTCAATCGCCCTGCAGCCGCCATATACGCCGCCTGCGGTAAAGTAAAAGGCGTTGATTTCGGGATGCTCCGAGAGAAGCTTTTTCGTCAGCTCAAAACTCACCTGATCGTCGTCGTTGTTGTTGACGGTGTCCACGATATGGATATTCGGGTGTGACGTGACGATATGAGTGAAACCGGCGATCCGTTCCGTGTGGCAGAGAATATTCTGGGAGCCGGAGATGATGCCGACACGTACTTCGCCCTTTGCCATCAGACGCATAAGACCGCCGGCGGTTTCGCCGGAACGGTAGAAATTGCTGCCCACATAGGCCAGCCGGCTGGCGTTTTCAATATCTGTATTTAAGGTCACCACAGGAATCCCCCTGTCACAGAGGGCGTCAATTTTTTCGCGCACGGCGCTGTCGTTGTAGGGGGAGATGGCTAGTCCGCCGATCCCTTCCGCAAGAAGTGCGTCTATGGCGTCAAGCTGCTGTTTCAGGCTATACTCTGTCTGCCTTATGAGAACGCTGCAGTTATAGCCGGCAAGCTCTTCCGCCTTTTCGCGCACGCCGGTGAGAACATCGTCAAAAAAAGGATTGCCGATGCCCAGAAGAACAACGCCCAGTTTCAGATTTTTTTTCTGGGCGGCGAGAACGATGCCCGCCTTGTTCGGCTTATAGTCGAGGGAGCGGACGATCTTCAGGATTTTTTCTTCTGTCTGGGGATTGACGTCACCGCGGTGGTTTAACACACGGTCTACCGTACCCCGGGATACGCCGGCGAGAGCGGCGATTTCCTTGATGGTTGCCATGGCAGGATTTCCTTTTCTTGGATTTATTTTTGATAACAGTGCAGAGTATGCCGGTTTTCAGGCATTCTACTGCGCGGGATTTAGTGCTTCCAAGTCAGCGTAGCTGACTTTGTAGCTTAGCTGACTTCGTGATGCAGCCTTTGCTGCTGGGTCTTAGAAGTACTTCTCGTACGCTTCACTTTAGCATATCAAGTGGAAATAGACAATGCGTTCCACCGCATTTTGTGTAATATTACGAAAAACAGATACGGTATTGCTTTTATCAGCGAGACAGATTATCATGGAAACAGAAGGATCGTGCACGGGCACGGAAAATTTTAACAGAAAGAATTGGAGGGTAAAAATGCTTTATATTGGGGTGGATTTGGGTACAAGCGCCGTGAAGCTTCTTTTGATGGAGGGAGACGGAACGATTGTCAATATCGTATCGAAGGAATATCCGCTGTATTTCCCGCATCCGGGGTGGTCTGAGCAGAAGCCGGAAGACTGGTACGAGCAGAGCATTGCGGGCATCAAGGAACTGATTGCAGATGTGGACAAGAGCCAGATTGCCGGGATCAGTTTCGGCGGGCAGATGCACGGGCTTGTGATTCTGGATGAGAAGGACGAGGTGATCCGTCCCGCGATTCTCTGGAATGACGGAAGAACCACAGAAGAGTGCGATTATTTAAATAACGAAATCGGCAAGGATAAACTGTCCGAATATACGGCGAACATTTCCTTTACAGGTTTTACCGCGCCGAAGGTGCTCTGGGTGAAGAACAAGGAGCCGGAGAACTTCGCAAGGATCAAAAAGATCATGCTTCCGAAGGATTATATCGCGTACAAGCTGACAGGGGTGCACTGCACGGACGTTTCCGACGCTTCCGGCATGCTTCTGTTTGATGTGAAAAACCGCTGCTGGTCGAAAGAAATGTGTGAGATCTGCGGCGTAAAGGAAGAACAGCTTGCGAAGATTTACGAGAGCTACGAGACCGTGGGGTGCGTGCTTCCCGAGATTGCGGCGGAGCTTGGCATTTCCGAGAATGTGAAAGTGGCGGCAGGCGGCGGCGACAATGCGGCGGCGGCTGTGGGCACGGGCACCGTGGGAGACGGCATGTGCAATATCTCTCTTGGCACCAGCGGTACGATTTTTATCTCCTCAGACAAGTTCGGTGTGGATAAGTTCAACGCCCTTCACGCTTTTGCCCACGCGGACGGCCATTACCATCTGATGGGTTGCATGCTCAGCGCGGCTTCCTGCAATAAATGGTGGATGGATGATATCATTGGCACCGAGAAGTATGCGGACGAGCAGAAGGCGATCACGGACGACAAGCTGGGAGAGAACCATGTGTATTTCCTGCCTTATCTGATGGGTGAGCGTTCCCCGCACAATGATCCCGATGCGAGAGGTACGTTTATCGGCATGACGATGGACACGAGCAGGGCGGACATGACCCAGGCGGTGCTGGAGGGTGTGGCGTTTGCACTGAGAGATTCCCTTGAGGTGGCGAAGTCTCTTGGCATTCACATCGAGCGCACGAAGATCTGCGGCGGCGGCGCAAAGAGCCCGCTCTGGAAACGGATGATCGCTAACATTATGAATCTGAAAGTGGACGTGATCGAGAGCGAGGAAGGCCCGGCAATGGGCGGCGCGATGCTGGCAGCGGTGGCATGCGGTGAGTATGCGGACGTGGAGGAAGCGGCAGAAAAAATCGTGAAGATTGTGGACACGGTGGAGCCGGAACCTGCGCTTGTTGAGAAATATGAGAAGAGATACCAGCAGTTTAGGCAGATTTATCCGACCTGTAAGGAGCTGTTTGGGAAACTGAGATAACAGTGTGAGAAGAACTTCTAACACTCGGCAGCAGAGGCTGCCTCGCTGAGAAGTTCTAAATCTCACACAGGAGAATGCCATAAAGCTGGCATTCTCCGCATAGTGAAGGCATGGCGGGCCAGGTGCGGTGGTGTCTGCCAGATGGAAACGCAATCTCCGCGCGGTGAAGGCATGGCGAATCAGGTGCGGTGAAGATTGCCAGATGGAGACGCAATCTCCGCGCGGTGAAAGCATGGCGAAGGGAGAGAAGATATGGAGATTAAAAAAGTGACAGACCCGTCATTTCGTAAGTACGGCAGGGTCGTGGAAGGAATCGACTTCACGGATCTGGTGGAGGCGATCAAAAAGGAGACACCGCTGCCGGATGGAGTAGCATACGAGCCTTCCATCAAAGCCCTGGAGGAGACGACGGCGGCTAAGGCGTTACAGAAGAGAACTTATGGCGAGCTTCCCATTGAGGTTGGTTACTGCAATGGCCACAATTATAAATTGAACGCCATCGAGTATCACAGAAGCTCGGAGATCAACGTGGCGGCTACGGATGCGGTGCTGATCGTCGGCATGCAGCAGGATATCACCGATGATTTCAAGTATGAGACGGCTAAGATGGAGGCCTTTCTCGTGGAGGCAGGCACGGCGGTAGAGCTTTACGCGACGACCCTGCACTATGCGCCCTGCAGCGCGGATGAGGGCGGATTCAAGGTAGGCATTGTGCTTCCGGCCGGCACCAACTATCCGTTGGAAGAGAGCCATGACGGCTGGGAGGATTCCCTGATTACGGCGCAGAACAAGTGGCTGATCGGCCATGCGGAGGGCGGCCTCGATGCGGGCGCGCACATCGGACTTGTGGGAAAGAATCTGGATATTCGTGAGTAATTAAGCGCATTGAAAGCCGATTGCTATGCGCTCTCGCAATCGCCGCCGGTATTCGCGATCTGGTCTAATGACCTTCTTGCTCATACCGGCTTGCCCGTCCGATGTCTGTACGTCCTCGCATGCAAGCATGCAGTCCGTTCAGCGCCGTCCGGGATTTTCATAGTAAACACACCGGCAGAACCGGTTAAAGGAGGGTATAAAAATGAACAATTTACCGAAGGTAAAAATTGGTATCGTGGCAGTGAGCCGCGACTGTTTCCCGTCATCTTTGGCGATCAACAGAAGAAAGGCCCTGGTGGAGGCTTACGCGAAGAAGTATGACGCAGCAGACATCTACGAGTGCCCTGTCTGCATCATCGAGAGCGAGATCGACATGGTGAACGCGTTAAAGGATATCAAGGACAACGGTTGTAATGCGCTCTGCGTATACCTTGGCAACTTTGGTCCGGAGATTTCCGAGACTCTGCTTGCGAAGCATTTCGAAGGCCCGAAGATGTTCGTGGCTGCAGCTGAGGAGTCCCAGGGTGACCTGATTCAGGGCCGCGGCGATGCGTACTGCGGTATGCTCAATGCCAGCTACAACTTAAAGCTCAGAAACGTAAAGGCTTATATTCCCGAGTATCCCGTTGGCGATGCGGAAGACTGCGCGGATATGATCCACGAGTTTGTTCCGATTGCACGCGCGGTTGCAGCGCTCTCCAGCTTAAAGATTATCTCTTTCGGCCCCAGACCGCTCAACTTCCTTGCCTGCAATGCGCCGATCAAGCAGCTTTACAACCTGGGCGTGGAGATCGAAGAGAACTCCGAGCTTGACCTGTTTGAAGCGTTCAATAAGCATGCAGACGATCCCCGCATTCCTGATGTAGTGAAGGATATGGAGGCTGAGCTTGGCGATGGCAACAACAAGCCTGAAATTCTGCCTAAGCTTGCACAGTATGAGCTGACCCTGCTCGACTGGGTGGAGGAGCACAAAGGTTACCGTGAGTATGTGGCGATCGCCGGAAAATGCTGGCCTGCATTCCAGACCCAGTTCGGTTTTGTTCCCTGTTTTGTGAACAGCCGTCTGACCGGCAGAGGCATTCCTGTATCCTGTGAAGTGGATATCTACGGTTGCCTGAGCGAGTTTATCGGCGAAGCTGTCAGCGATGACATCGTAACGCTGCTTGACATCAACAACTCCGTTCCGAAGGATATGTACAAAGAGTCCATCGAGGGCAAGTTCGATTACAAGTTTACGGATACTTTCATGGGCTTCCACTGCGGAAACACCTGCTCCAAGAAGCTGTCCAAGTGCAGCATGGAGTATCAGATGATCATGGCAAGATCCCTGCCTGAGGAAGTGACCCAGGGTACGCTCGAGGGCGACATCGTTCCCGGCAATATCACCTTCTACCGTCTGCAGAGCACGGCTGACAATATCCTCCGCGCTTATGTGGCAGAGGGCGAGGTGCTTCCTGTGGCAACCAAGTCCTTCGGCGGCATCGGTGTATTCGCGATCCCGGAGATGGGCAGATTCTACCGCCATGTGCTGATTGAGAAGAATTACCCGCACCACGGCGCGGTTGCTTTCGGCCACTTCGGAAAGGCACTGTTTGAGGTATTTAAGTATATCGGTGTGGATGTGAGCGAGATCGGCTACAATCAGCCGAAGAGCCTGCCGTATCCGACAGAGAATCCTTTCGCGTAAGCAGGTAAAGTAATACCAATCGGACAGGAAAGAGTTTTTCCTGTTCGCCGCGCACCCCATGCGCCGCCTTCGCGGTATAGTTCCTCTGCATGGGGCTGCGCATAAATAAGGCGGAACCGGATAACCGGCTCCGCCTTTTTCAGCGTCATATGAAATCATAAAATATCTTCCGGACAGTCACCGCATCGCGACGGTTTTTCAGACAATCGTATCCAGTACGGAATCCATGGTCGGCACGTTCACGCCGCCGTTGTTGTCGTAGGTCTTCTTCGTCAGAGCGTCGCCCTGGGTAGCGTAGCGGTAAATGCTGTTTACCTTGTCTGTCATCTTCTCTGCCAGGGAGTATGCGCCGCTGAACAGATCCTTGACGTTACTCATATCCGAATCCTTAAACTTCTCCTCGTCGATTGAAAGAGACTTGTCGGAGTTTACGGTAATCCCCATTTTGGAGAACGTACTCTTGTTGTTGCTTACAAGGCTCTTGAGATAGGAAGCCTGGTTGACAACGTTACTGTTTGCACTCTTGTCGGTATTCTTAATCAGTTCGTTATAGTTTTTCACAAGAGAGGAAAACGCTTTATAGACGTTATCCTTATTCTCGTTTGTGATGTCTGTGGCGCCCAGATTTTCGATAGATTTGTAGAGTGAGTTTGCGGCAGCAGCCGTGGAAGCATCCGTCACGGTCTTGTTCGTATCTTTATCCTTCGTCGAGGACGTACCTGAGGTGCTTTTTGAAGAAGAGCCGCCGACACCCGCATATTTTGCTTTTGAGGAGGTAACTGCCTCGCCGTCGCCCGCCGCTCTGTAAATCTGGCTTGCCTTGTTGACCGCTTTGTCCGCAAAGGAGCCGATGCCGCCAAACAGGGTCTTCACGGTAGCGCCCCTTCCATGCTCAGTGTCCTGCAGGGCCTTTTTCATGGAATCCTCATCAAAAGACAGTGTCTTGTCAGAATTCAGGGTAATTCCGACCTTGGCGAAGAGTTTATAGTTTGTGTAGTAGGAATTATATAAAGCCTCCGCCTGTTTCTGGACAGTTGTGTTTTCGCTCTTTGCCGCACTCTTCATCAGACTGTTGTAATCCTTGATAAATGAGGAAACAGAGTCGGTTATTTTGGTGATATTTTCCTCGCTGCGGTCATCATAGTTCAGAGAAGTAAGTGCGGATGCGGACTTGTAAAGTGACGCCGCCGCGGAAGCGGACGAGTTGTCCTTTACTTTTCCGGCTTTTTGCCGGCTGGTTTTTCCGGATTCTTCCTCCTCCTGCTTTTCCAGTTTTGCGTAGTATGACTTCATCATCTTGCCATAGCTGCCATTTTTAATTGCCGCGTAATCGCCAAGCAGGGAACTTACCCCGCCCGCACTGTCACCGCCGCTCATCCCGCCGAGCAGCGTAGAGTAAGTGTCAGCCATTCCCGAATTTAAGCCATTTAAATTGATTCCCATGTTTTCCTCCATTCCGAAGCGTATTATGATGAGGAACGCGAGCAGAATGCAGGTTCTTTCCGAAGGAATATCCCGATTCTCCTCTGCGAAGAAAGGAATTTGTGACGCTTCCACACAAATCCTCAATTCAGAAATCAGCATTGTAACGTGATTTCTCAATTTACACATTCCTTATCCTAATAGTTGACATCCGTGTCATATATGTGCCTGCCGCAGATTAATCTTATATCTATTATTTCGTCTTTTCCCTTGATTTGTAAAGGGGTTTGAGAAAAATTTTCAGAAAAAATAAGCTGTATTTTTGCTGCTTTTATTACGGAATCAACTGTTCTGTAAAAGGGTATATGTACTTAAAATGTAGAATATGCACAAAAAATGTATAAATATATAATGGCGAAAAATGCAGAATAACGGCGAAAAATTTATTTCGGTTGACACAAATTGTACAAAATGCTATAGTAGTAGAAATACACAAGGCTAAAAAATGATAAATTTGCACTTCTTTGCCGGGTCTGCTTTTAGAAAGGAGAACGCGATATGGGACTTTTTGATAACTTTTTTGGAAAAAAGGAAGAGAGAATACAGATCTTTGCGCCGGTGGAGGGCAAGCTTGTTCCGCTCAGTGAGGTGAGTGATCCCACCTTTGCGGAGGAGATTCTGGGACAGGGGGCGGCTGTCATTCCTACCAGCAACCAGTTCTTTTCCCCGGTGGACGGGACGCTGACTACGGTTTTTCCTACCGGGCACGCGGTGGCGCTTACTTCCTCGACAGGGGTGGAGGTACTTTTACATGTCGGCCTGGATACGGTGAAGCTGAACGGGAAACATTTTACCGTTCATGTGGAGGAAGGGCAGCAGGTGAAAAAAGGAGATCTGCTTCTGGAAGCCGATCTGGAACAGATTAAAGCCGAAGGATTTGACATCATTACGCCTGTTATTATCTGCAACACGGAAGAGTTTTCGGAAATCGGAATGGCAAGGGGCAGTAAGGTGACGGTTGAGGATGCTATTTTAAATATTATAAAAAGAAAAGAGTGACTTCATTTTTGGGAGGTTCAAATGGAAAGATATACCGGAAAAAGCGTGATGAAGGGAATTGCCATAGGCAGAGTCTACCTCTATCAGAAAGTAGATATTCAGGTGACGGACCAGAAGGTTCCGGACCCGGCTGCTGAGAAGGAACGTTTTCTGGCGGCAGTAGAGCAGGCGAAAGAACAGCTTACAAGGCTTTACGACGAGGCGATGGTCAATGTTGGCGAGGATCACGCTGCGATCTTTGATGTACATAAAATGCTTCTGGAAGATGAGGATTATCTGGATACTGCGGCGGGGGAGATAGAGGAAGGCTATAATGCGGTGTATGCGGTTGACTGTGCAGGGACACAGTTTGCCGAACTGTTTGCGGCCATGGACGACGAGTACATGAGAGGAAGGGCAGCGGATATCCGGGATATTTCCCGGCGGGTAATCCGCATTCTTCTGGATCTGCCGGAAGAGGAGATACGCTCTGAGGAGCCGGTCATTCTGGTGGCGGACGATCTCACGCCCAGTGAGACAGTGAAACTTGACAAGACGAAGATATTGGGATTTGTGACCGTGAAGGGTTCAGCCAATTCCCACACGGCGATTCTTGCGAGGAGCATGAATCTGCCGGCTCTTGTGACTGTAAATATTGATCTTTCGGATGAACTGCACGGAAAGACCTGCGTGGTGGATGGATTTGAGGGTGAATTCCTGGTAGAGCCGGAGGAGGAGATACTGTCCGAAAAGGTTGTGCGGAAAAACCAGTGGGTGGCCGATCTGGAAGCGCTTGAAAAGCTTAAGGGGCAGGACAATGTCACGAAGAGCGGGAAACGGATAGACATTTTTGCCAATATCGGGAATGTGGAGGACGCGGAGGCGGCCTGCGCGGCGGACGCCGGAGGGATCGGCCTTTTCCGCAGCGAGTTTCTCTATCTGGGTAGAGAGACTTTCCCGTCGGAGGAGGAACAGTATAAGAGTTACCGGGCTGTTCTTGAAAAGATGGAAGGGAAAAAGGTGGTCATCCGCACGATGGATATAGGAGCGGATAAAAAGGTTGATTACTTTGGGCTGGAGCCGGAGGAAAATCCGGCGCTCGGTTATCGGGCGATCCGTATCTGCCTGGACCGGGAGGAGATATTTATCACACAGCTTCGGGCGCTCTACCGCGCATCCGCTCACGGAAAGCTTGCCATCATGTTCCCCATGATCATATCTGTGGATGAGGTACAGCGGATCCGGCAGATCGTGGAGATGGTGAAGGAGGAACTTACAAAAGAAGGCTATCCTCTGGGCGAGCCAGAGATTGGTATTATGATCGAGACGCCGGCGGCAGCTTTGATTTCCGACAGACTCGCAAAGGAAGTGGATTTCTTCAGTATCGGTACCAACGATCTGACGCAGTATACGCTGGCGGTAGACCGGCAGAACCAGAAACTGGAGGGAATCTGTGATATCCATCATGAGGCGTTGCTTCGTCTGATTGAGATGACTGTGAAGAACGCCCACGAGGCGGGTATTTGGGCCGGTATCTGCGGAGAACTGGGGGCAGATACGGAACTTACGGAGTGGTTTTTAAAGATCGGTGTGGATGAGCTGAGCGTTGCGGCTTCTGCGGTACTTAGAGTACGGGGGGCAGTGAGGGCGCTGCCATAACATAAATAATGAAGGAAGGGGTGTAGGAAATGAAGGAGTTTTCTTATGTAATCAAGGACCCGGTGGGACTGCATGCCAGACCGGCTGGGCTGCTGGTAAAGAAGGCGGGCGAGTTTACCAGCAGTATCACGGTTGAATCCGGGGGGAAGAGCGCTGAGGCGAAGAAACTGATTAAGCTGATGGGGCTCGGAATCAAGCAGGGCGCGGAGGTTGTCTGCCGTATTGAGGGCGAGGACGAGGATGCTGCGCACGAGGCGCTCGCAAAATTCTTTGAGGAAAATTTATAAAATTTGAGGGAGGTAGTGTTTATGATGAAATATTTACAGAAACTGGGGAAATCTCTGATGCTGCCGGTGGCATGTCTGCCGATCTGCGGTATTCTGATGGGAATCGGTTATGCGCTGTGTCCGTCGACGATGCAGGGCGGTGAGATGCACGGCTTTTTGAATTTGCTGGGATTTTTCCTTGTGAAGGCGGGCGGTGCCCTGATCGATAATATGGCGATTCTGTTTGTAATCGGTGTAGGCGTAGGTATGGCGGATGACCATGACGGCACGGCAGGTCTTGCGGCGCTGGCATCCTGGCTGATGATAACGAATCTGCTGGCAGTCGGCACAGTTACGGCAATGATGCCCTCCATCGCGGATGATGTGAACAAATCCCTTGCATTCGGGAAAATCGCGAATCCGTTTATCGGTATTCTGGCAGGTATCATTGGCGCAAGCTGCTACAACAAATTTAAAGGTACGCAGCTTCCGGATTGGCTTTCCTTCTTCAGCGGCAAGCGCTGTGTGGCAATTATAGCAGGTGTGGTTTCGATTCTTGCTTCAGCGGTTCTGCTGTTTGTATGGCCTATCGTGTTCGGCGCACTGATTGCAGTAGGTCAGGGTATTGTTGGAATGGGCGCAGTTGGCGCAGGTATTTACGCTTTCCTGAACCGTCTGCTGATTCCTACAGGTCTGCACCATGCACTGAATAACGTGTTCTGGTTTGACACTATCGGTCTCGGCGATCTGTCCCACTTCTGGGCAGGCGAGACAAGTGCGGATGTTACCTGGAGCCTTGGTATGTATATGTCAGGATTCTTCCCTTGTATGATGTTCGGTATCCCGGGTGCGGCGCTTGCTATGGTTCACACAGCGAAGAGCAATAAGAAGAAAGTGGCGATCGGTCTGGTTGCTTCCGCGGCTGTCTGCTCCTTTGTCTGCGGCGTTACCGAGCCTTTCGAGTTTGGTTTCATGTTCCTTGCACCGGCTCTGTATCTCATTTATGCGCTGCTTTACGGTATCTTCACGACGATTACCGTATTGCTCGGCTTCCGTGCAGGTTTCAGTTTCTCTGCTGGTGCGACAGACCTTGTGTTCTCGGCACCGCTGCCTGCAGCAGCAAATACATGGTTGATCATTCCTCTTGGTCTCGCAGCATTTGCAGTATTTTATGTGGTGTTCCGCTTCGCGATTGTGAAGTTTGATTTAAAGACACCCGGCAGAGAGGATGACGACGTCGAGGCGGAGAAGAAAGCGGTTCTCTCCAACAGCAATTTCACCGAAGTGGCTTCCATCATTCTGGAAGGTCTCGGCGGTAAGGAAAATGTGAAGTCTCTTGACAACTGTATCACAAGACTCCGTCTGGAGATCAACGATTACACGAAGGTGGACGAAAAGAAGATCAAATCCGCGGGCGTGGCGGGTGTTATGAGACCCAGCAAGACTGCGGTGCAGGTTATCGTGGGCACCAAGGTACAGTTTGTGGCGGATGAAATGAAGAAGATGCTGTAAGCGGATTGTGCGTTTCAAATGAAAATTGAATAAAAAAAGGATATTTATAGGCAGTCTCTTTGCGGAGGCTGCCTTTTCCTATGACGGTTCCCAGGCATTTGGCAGAAAATGGGTACAAAATTCGCAAGTTTCCCGCATATATTGAAATAAAGCAAAGGCTGCGGCCCATACCCGCGGTAATAAGAGCAATTACAGGAACAGATGGGGTGGATGGCAGCGAAATATGTGTGGGAGACGGCAATGGCTAAAAGAGGGAAATGGAACGATAAGGTTAAGCTTGCGATGGGAGAACTGGAATGTAAAATACAGCGGGAGAGCAGAAGCAGGATGCAGGGAGGCTGGCCAGAGCCGGAAAAGGTGGAGGCATGGAATGAGGAACGGCAGCGGCAGAGAGGGTGCGGGCAATATTGCGGTTCTGTGAGCGCGGCGGAGCGTTCCCAGACAAAGAAAGAGTATAAGAGGGAGCAGTTCCTGAAAAATGTAGCTGTGCAGACAGCGAAATCGGCTGCCTTTCTGTTGGCATCGGTGGCGCTGATCCAGGGAATTGCGAGGTTTTTGCCAGACTCTATCACCGTGAGCAGTTCCGTTGGCGGCAGGGAACTGCCCATCTACTGTGTGGAGACGGATAAAAAGCAGGTGGCCTTGAGTTTTGACGCGGCGTGGGGCGGCGGTAACTTGCGGTAAAATGATACTGATATGATACACTCTGTTTTGTGCAGGCAGTATCTTTCAGATATGGATTTTTGCTATTTTCGGCTGATGTCTGATACATCAGCCGATATCCTCTGTGTCGGTATAAACTGTTTTGAAAAGCGCTTCAAACTCGCCTGAAAAATTGTAAGTGATCTTGATTTTATGGTTTTCATATACCGCTATTTCATGTATCATTTCTACCACAATATCCCTGTCCAACTTTTCGATAGCCCTAAGCTCTAACAGACGTTTTATCCACGGGCTGTCAAAAATATCCGGCGTAGCTTCGTCCTGTCTGTTATCAATGCTTTCAAGCTGCTTTTCCAGTAATTCTTCTTTCTTTCGGTAATCCTGCCGATATGTGACAAATTCATCTTTGGAAATCAACTCACTTCGGTAATCTTCGTAAACCGCTTTTTTCAGCTTCCGCATTTTTTCCAGTTCGGCGGTCAGACGGTTTTTCTCGTTTTCATTTACCCGCTTTACCGTGACGGCTGTCTTTTGGTTCTGTTCAATGACTTCACGCATATTGTCAATGTTAAGCATGATAGCCTTCAAATCTTCCAAAATGATTTTTTCCAAAACCAAATGCGGTATAGGGTGTGGAGTACAATATTGTCTGCCGGAACGTACATATGTCCCGCAATAGTAATTGACTGTACCTCCATTATTTTTTGAACCGATTTTCTTAGTTAAAGCCCTGCCGCAGTCCCCGCATTTCAAAAAGCCTGCAAAAATGCTCATGTTGCTGTTTAAGTCAAGATTGCGTGTCCTGCGCTTTAACAAATCCTGCACCTTGTTCCATGTTTCATCATCAATGATCGCTTCATGTGTGCCTTTTACTATAATCCAATCTTCTTTGTCCTGTGCTTTGGACTTCCCTCTCATTCGTTGGCTTTTCTTGTTCTGTACCATATTTCCGATATACATTTCATTTTGAAGAATACGGTTTACGGTAGAATATGTCCAATAAGCGGTACTTTCTAAACGGTTGCTGTTTCTGTAATGATCTCCGTTTATCTTTTTGTATTCAGATGGGCATACAATTCCGTCCTCATTCAGCATAGCCGCAATACGAATTTTTCCATATCCCTCTATATAGAGTTTGAAGATTTTGCGGATAACTCCGGCGGCATATTCATCAATAACCAGCTTGTTTTTATCAGCAGGCGATTTCTTATATCCATAGGAAGCAAACGCTCCTATAAATTCTCCCGCCCTCTGCTTGGTTTTCATGGAAGCATGGACTTTTTTTGAAATGTCCCGTGCGTACTGCTCATTAAAGATATTCTTTATAGGCAGCAGCATGTCATAAGCCTGCTTCATACTGTCAATATGATCCGTAATGGAAATGAAACGTACTTCTTGATCCGGGAAATAACGTTCCAAATATTTTCCTGTGTCAATGTAATCACGTCCGAACCTAGAAAGGTCTTTCACAATCACACAATTCACTTTTCCGGCTTCTATGTCTGCAATCATTCTCTTAAATGACGGGCGGTTATAATTTGTTCCCGTGAAACCGTCATCTATGTAAGTGTCATACAAAATAAAGTCGTCCTTGTCTTTTAAGTAATCTGTAATCAGTTTCCTCTGATTTCCAATACTGTCACTCTCTGCCTTATCGCCGTCCTCTCTTGATAACCTGATATATTCAGCTACGTTGAAAAGTATATTTTTCACGGGGAAACAACTTCTTTTTTTGTCTGTTCTTGTGCATGGGTCTGAATAATTCGGTTTACAAGCTCTGCGACAGTGATTTTGGCTAAAAATTCTCTTTCAATGGTATAGCGTATTGCTTCCTGCCTGCCATTTTTCAATCGGCTATCCCTCCTGCATATGATCGCTTAAAAAAGTTGTGCAACCTACTCATAACAACATATTAGATACAGCTTGTCCGATATGCTAAGGTATGCTGCTTATATTTTTCTTTCGGGTTCGGCTTTATGCTGCCACCATGTGTTACCGGCTATTCTGTAAAGGATTACCGAGGTAAACTGGGAATAAATGCAGGCAGCGGCATGGCTTTTTGAAGTTAAATTGGTTAGAAACTTATGGAATCTTACACAGATTTTACATAAATCATCTTTTGGATTTTACATAGATCGGATATCATTTGACGATAAGAAGATTCTTTAAGGAGGATTATGGTCAGATGGATTTCTTTGGATTACTGACAATGGCTGGCGGGTTGGCGTTATTTTTATATGGGATGAAAACGATGGGGGATGCGCTGTCCAAGATGGCAGGCGGCAGGCTGGAGCAGGTACTGGAGTGTATGACGAATAATCCTGTGAAGGCCGTCCTGCTTGGGGCAGGCGTAACAGCGGTGATCCAGTCTTCTTCCGCTACGACGGTTATGGTAGTGGGGTTTGTCAATTCCGGTATTATGAAGCTCTCTCAGGCAGTCGGCGTGATTATGGGTGCAAACATCGGCACCACAGTTACTTCGTGGATTCTCAGTCTTTCCGGTATCGAAAGCGGGAATTTCTTCGTAAAGCTTCTGAAACCCTCGTCCTTCTCCCCGGTATTGGCGCTCATGGGCGTGATACTGGTAATGTTTATTAAAAATACGAAAAAAAATGATGTAGGGACGATTCTGATCGGGTTTGCAGTGCTTATGTTTGGAATGGATACCATGAGCTGTGCTGTAAAGCCGCTTGCGGACGTGCCGGAATTTACCTCGCTTTTTACGGCGTTTGAGAACCCTCTTTTAGGTATGATTGTAGGAGCGGTTTTAACTGCAGTGATTCAGAGTTCTTCCGCTTCTGTCGGTATTTTGCAGGCGATGTGCGCCACCGGGAGCGTAACGGTGGGAGCGGCGCTTCCGGTGATTATGGGACAGAATATCGGGACCTGTGTCACAGCTTTACTTTCCGGTGTCGGGGCAAACAGGAATGCAAGAAGAGCATCCTTGATACATCTTTATTTTAATCTGACAGGTACATTTGTGTTTATGGCAGTATTTTATGCTATGAATCATTTTGTACAGTTTGCTTTTTTGTCGGATGCGGCAAACGGTGCGATCATTGCAGTGATACACAGCGTGTTTAATATTGCTTCGACAATCGTGTTGCTCCCTGCTTCCAGACTGCTGGTAAAACTCGCATACTTTACCATCCCGCAGTCAGAGGACGAAACACTGGAAACGTCAGGAAAGGTACTGGACGATAGGTTCCTGGAAAGGCCTGCGTTTGCGGTTGCACAATGTAAAAATGCGGTGTGCGATATGGCGCAGCTTATCTTAAAGGCAATGAATTTATGTATATACATACAGAAAAAATATGATGAAAATGCTGTGCAGGAGGTTATGGAAATTGAGCAGGAGGTAGATGTCAGGGAAGATGAGTTATCGTCCTATCTGGCAAAGCTTTCCACAAAGCCGCTCTCTGAACGGGACAGTAAAACCATCAATAAATACAGCAGGTGCATTATGGATTTTGAAAGGATATCCGATTATACTAAGGGCATAGCATTCGCACAAAAGAAGCTGTATAAGGGCAAAGAAAAATTTTCAAGGAAAGCGGCAGCCGAAGCAAGGCTGATTTATGAGGCGACCCTCGAAATCGTTGAATGTACGGTTTCCGGTTTTATACATGAGGACAAAGAGATGGCGTTTCGCATTGATCCGCTTGCCGATGTAATCAGCCGGGTAAAAAAGGAAATCCGAAAGAACCATAGCAGGAGGCTGGAAAAGGGGAAATGCTCCGTGGAACTTGGCATGGCGCTTACAGATATGGTCACTTCCCTGGAGCGCATTGCAAAGCATTGTTCCAATATAGCGGAATGGCAGACGGCATCCGAAACAGACCAGCACGCATTGCATCAATATGCACGGAGTGTCAAAGAGAGGAATGAACTGTACAAGGAACTGCTTGAAGGGTATACAGCAAAGTATTCGTTGGAAAAACTTGAGGAAACATAGGTTATCTGTATAATGTAACTGTGCAGAGGCATTTATTTCTTATTGCCGTAGCGCGTTTTTGAATGATAAAAATTTCAGAAAAAGGAAGTCAGCGCTTATGTCGTTAATCTATATTTTGGAAGATGATAAAAATATTCAGGAGATAGAAAGTTATGCCATAAAGGGAAACGGTTATGATGTGCGTGCGTTTGACGACGTGGAGGCTTTTGACAGGGGAATGCAGGAAATGAAGCCGGATTTATTGCTTCTCGATGTCATGCTGCCGGGGGAGGACGGGCTGTCCGTACTGAAAAGACTCCGTTCAGATAAAGATACGAAAGAACTGCCCGTCATACTTGTGACAGCGAAAGACTCAGAAATAGATACCGTCAGAGGGCTTGATCTGGGGGCGGATGACTACATCACAAAACCATTTGGCGTGATGGAGCTTATGTCACGAATCAAGGCAATTATGCGACGTGTCAAACCAACGAGCGATGACGTGGTCTTAAAATACAAAAATATATATCTGGATCAGGACAGACGGATCTGCCTTGTGGATGAGGAAAACGTGGAACTGACATTCAAAGAATATGAGCTGCTCCGGCTCTTTCTTTCCAATCTGGGTATTGTGCTGACAAGGGAAGTGATCATGGATACGGTATGGGGGATGGATTTTGCGGGGGAGAGCAGGACTGTTGACATGCATATCAAAACACTTCGCAGAAAGCTGAAAGAAGCGGGCAGCTTGATCATTACTGTGAGGAATGTGGGGTATAAGCTGGAATGAGGCGGGAAATAAACAGACGGTTCACTGGCATTGCGCTTTTTTCCGTGGTGATCACCACGATCGTGATGACGGCGGTGTTTTATTCACAGTTAAAAAAACAGGTTTTTTCCGATCTGGCTGTCGTGGCGGATTTACTGATTGATGGAGAGCACTGTGAGCGAAAAATAGATCATTTAAGAATTACACTGATAGATGCGGACGGCAAGGTTTTGTTTGATTCTACGGTAGACGGGCAGTCGCTTGCCAACCATCTGGACAGGCCGGAAATTGCGGAGGCGGTTTCTTCCGGAACCGGTATGGGAATCAGGAAGTCGGATACCCTGTCGGAGAGTGTATTTTATTACGCAAAAAAAATGGATAACGGGCGAATACTCAGAGTAGGAAAGGAGGCGCACAGCGTTGCAGCCGTTCTTTTGTCTGCCCTACCGGTGGTGCTGACAACGGCGCTGCTCCTTGCGGGCATCTGTCTGATGGTATCGCACTATCTTACCTCTGCCATTGTGAAACCGATTGATGAAATGGCAGGGGATATGGAACATATTGACGAGGAGAAAAGTTATCCGGAACTGATCCCGTTTACAAGAAAAATACGCTTACAACATGAGGAAATCCTGTCTGCCGCTAATATAAGGCAGGAATTTACCGCCAATGTAAGCCACGAATTAAAGACGCCTCTTGCGGCAATATCAGGTTATGCGGAACTGATGGAAACGGGACTGGTAGATGAAAAAGAGATGAAGCATTTTTCAGGGGAAATCCGTAAAAGTGCGGCAAGACTGCTTACCCTGATCAATGACATCCTTAAACTCTCACAATTGGATGCAGGAAACGCAAAAGATATCCTTGATATGGTGAATCTGGCGGAAATTACAAAAGAGAGTGTGGAAATGCTCTCTTTCGGGGCGGCGAAAAATGGCATTGATGTAGTGTATGAAGGAGATGACAGGGCGGATGTCCATATCGGAAAGGAACTTGCCCAGGAGCTTGCCTACAATCTGATTGAAAACGC
>CASWVG010000052.1 GCA_949472775.1 uncultured Lachnospiraceae bacterium | reverse complement strand
TAATTTTTATCAAAAAAGATTTTTACCCATAGACACAAAATTTTTTACAGCCTCGGAGGAGCTATAGTTTACTCTACGAAACAGCCAAAAGCACAGGAAGTCATGGCACCAATCGAGACCGAGCAAAGTGTAGTAACCGAGTCCGAAGTGTCAGAACCCGCCCCACAGCCCGCCCAGCCCGAACCAACCGAACCCGAGCCAACCGAGCCCGAGCCAACCGAACCCGAGCCAACCAACCCCGAACCAGTTGAAACTGTTGAAGATTTAGAAGATGGTATCAACTCCACCCATACCGACATAATCTTAGGTGATGACGAGTACAAAGGTGACAGCGGAGTAGATGCATTACAATCTGAATATGACAGTTTATCGGAAGAAGATCAAGCGGTAGTCAAGCAGATTGAGGAGGAACTAAAGAAAGAGCATCCAGAATGGTTTACAGACACCGTTCCCTCTACAGGCGAGGGCAATTACGAAGATGTTGGCACCCCCGACAATGGTGTTATTCCAGAGTACACAGTAGGCGAAAGTGGTTCTGAAGGTTTAGCTGACAATGTTACTGTTTACTAGCACACATAAAATTAGAATGAGCATTCAATCTAACAGGATGCTCATTCTAATTTCACTAAAAAATATTTTTAATTTCGTCACAACATCTATTTGTAATTTCCGATGTTTCGCGGTATAATAAAGAAAATAGATAGAAAGGGGTGTTCCTATATGGCAGAGCGATTAACCAGAGAACAAATGGCAGAAAAATATCCTAATCAAAGTATAGGAATCACGAATATTAAATATGAAAACAATGACGGTGTAACAATAGAATCAGCGGAAGTAGTTTACACGCCAGAGGATAAAACGCCGGAAGAATTGCTTGCTTTACAAGTATCGGGTTCAGAGGACATTATGTGCTGGTATACTACAGGAAGTAAAGTAAATGTAGGAGTGTTGACACTGTGTTAAAAGAAGAAATATATAATTTGGATACAAAAGAAAACAGTCCCGTGATCGTGTTACCGTGGTTTTATAATTGCAGGGTCTTAATTGATACCGGCGCGACATTACCAATGTGGCTAAAAAGTATAACACCTTTGAAACTTAAGGGTGCAGTTAAAGAAAATCAAACGGTTAATTTGAATGGAGTAGGCGGCAGTTCAACAGGGGATTTATATAGAGTCAATTTTGACATGGGGAACATTCATTTTAAGAATTTGCCTATCGTACATAAAGAAATCAGCGTGGCGGATGCTTATATGATATTACCGGCGACTCTATTCGAGGGAATGATTTACGAGATTGATAATATCAGTCATAGATTGAAAATAAGGGTTGACGATAAAGAATATTACAGAGACTTTAGGATAAAAGACAAAAGCGGCATACCATATATTTATCTGGCAAATACTTATGAGACAAAGGAAGATGCAGAGGCAGATTATAAATACAATGAAATATTGTAAGTGATAACAGTAAAGGGACACCACCCAACCAGTGAGTGTCTTTTTTCGTGCTTAAAATTCATGTTGAAAGAAATTAAAGTGCACTTTTAATTTTGGAAATTTAACAGTGCACTGCCAAAATGTCGGCATTCCCGTGACAGGGCAGGAAAAAGGGAAGGGGGAGGTCGGTCATGTTATCGGAGCAGAATAAATTTTTGGAAACAGCTTATCGGGTACTGAACCACGTTTATTTCGCGGACGAACTGCCGGAGGTGGTCATTACAATCCAATCATCACAGCGTACCTACGGGCATATTACGGTGAGAAAGATATGGAGGGATGAGTGGGACTGTTACCATGAAATCAACATCAGCGCGGAACACCTTAACCGACCGATCGAAAACATAATCGCAACGCTTTTGCATGAATGTTGTCATTTGTATGCAATGGAAAACGATATCCGCGACACATCAAACGGGGGACGCTACCATAATAAGCGGTTTCGGCAGATTGCGGAGGAACGTGACTTAAAAATAAGCCATGCGCAGTATATCGGATGGAGCGTGACCGAGCCGACCGAAAGACTGAAAGAAAAAATAAAAAAATACAACTTAGACACACAATTTGATTATGTAAGAATGGGGGAAACCATGCAGGCGGGCGGCGGGCAGGACGGTGCAGGCGGTACGGACGGGGCAGACGGTAAACTGCCTAAAAAGAGCAGTACAAGAAAATACCTTTGTGCTGGGTGTCATAACAGTGTACGGGCAACGAAGGACGTGAACATCATGTGCATGGACTGTATGCTCCCCATGATTAAGCAGGTTAGTACGGATGCCGGAATCCAGTAGCATAAGCCCCGTTAAAATAATTGTAGATTTTTGGACGGTTTGGCGTTACCCTCACACCCTGTTAGAAACAGGGATAGGTGAGGGTATTTTATGTAACCAGTCAATTTAGATTATAATACATTCTCTACGGGATAATTGAGAAATGGGAAAAATCAATAAAGGCAAAATTGTCTTATGGGCAAGCGTGTCAAGGGCATGGTTTCAGTCTGATATCATAAGATACCTTAGTATTTCACAATTATAATTCACCGGTGATAAAGTTTATGCGGTTATCACGACAATCCGGCATAGGGAAGGAGGGCGGTCTTTTCACCTACCCCGGTTTTATCAAATTTTTACATGGAGGACAGATTATAGTGAGCGTTGAATTATCGGAAGTGCAATGGGAAAAGATTCTGAAGGGCATGGAGAAAGTGATCGTCGTTTCCGTGTTATTGGAAAATGACTTTGGGACACAGAAAGATTTCCTGTCGGCTGATGCGGTGTGCGTGATAAAGGAGATAAGCTGCGATATACGGGATATGTTTATACATATGGAAAAATCCGGCAACAGCCGCGCCCGCGTGATTGGCAGAAACGGGGCAGGGAAAAGGTTATTATTTCACCGCGGGAGAAAAGGGAAACACATGAAAAGAAAAAGATAGGTCGAAAACAAGCCCGCCGTCACTTCGTACAACATTGCGCGTAAACTCTGGCTATTCCCACCACAGACACCACATTTTTTCAGCGTTAGAATGTATTTGTAGTTAAGAAATGAAACAAAAAAACGTAGAAAACGGAGGAAAAGAGTATGTGCATGACAAAGGTAGCGGTATTGCGGACAATGTTGGGAAACAGGGAAATCGGGTTTGAACTCTGGAACAAGGACAAAGGCGAGGTCGTTGAGATGACAGCCAAGGAGATCAAGGCGGCACTGTTAAAAGGGGATTCGATTCATGGTCTGGTGGTTGGAGACGATGAGGAACTGGCACTGGACAAAAATTTCTTTATGAGAAATTTAATGGAACACCGCCATGTAAACAATTACACACCTATGCTTGAGGATGAAAACTGTGTGGCAAACGTGGCTTACATCGTGACCGGCAAGGCAGACGGCGGCTATGAGGTCATCTCTACCAAGTGGGAACGTAAGGTCGTGACAGAGGATATGCTGAAAATGTTCCTGTCGATGGGTCTGGTGTTCGGCGGGGCAAAACTGGAAGGTGATAAAGTGGTACTTCCTGTTTTGGAGGGCAGGACAGCTAAGCCGGAGAAGAGAGCAGAGTCAAAGAAAACAGAACAGAAGCAGTAAAGACAGGGGGCGGGGTGTCGGGAGACACCCCCTTTCACAAGGAGGTCAACATGGACGGACTCATTGTATTATGTGGTGTTTCGCTTGCTTTGATTGATTTATGCGCTATCGCATATCTGTTGAAAGCATTTGCCCAGATGGTATTCAAGTTTGTGGAGATACAGAAGTTATTGGACGATTTCGGGGAACAATAACAGCCGTAAGGTCAGAAGATACCGACTGCCGGAAAGGTGTAGCCGGTATCTTTTTTCGCGCCCACATTCGGGAGAAAACGCTGTTTTGGTGTATGGTAACTTTGGGGGCGGTATGCAAAAAGGGGCGCACTTGCAAGTATTGGTGACCGCGTCAAACGGGGCATACGGTTGAATAAAAAATAAAAAAATTTTGAGGAGGTGGCGTATGAGTCCACAGGAGCAACTTACTATGATGGGAAAACAGCTGGAAATAATTCTGAAACAGCTTGCCAATCTGCAGAGGCTTGTGGTATCTAAAAACGGGGGCGCGCCGAAAGTTGTGTACCAGCCGGTTGTCATTGGCGTAAAGGATGTCAGTTCTTCTCAGCTTCTTGATGCTTACAAAAAAGGGCTGAACTTGGAACAACTCTGCCAGCTTGCAGACGGAAAGTACACGGCAGAGCAGATTGTCAAAAAACTACAGAAAATGGGGGTGCGATAACATGGGCGCGGTAATAAAAGTGAACGGGATGGAAGTGCCGGAGAGTCTGGCAATCATTGACACGGCAAACAACACGGTGACGTTACAGACAATGTTAATCAGTGAGCAGGAGTTGGATGTTGATAAAATCCATGCGGAAGTCAATCTGTTCGGGGAGATTGAACTGTAAAGATATGACGGAAGGGCACAAGAGAACCAAACGCGACAGTGATTAAAAGTTGCATTTGGTTCTCTTTTTATTTTAGTTTTGTGAAGTGAGTTTTTACACAATTGTTTTTTTAACGTGCACTTGCCAAGGGTGGGGGTGTTTTTTTTTCGGGCGAAAAAAGAGGTTTTCGGTGTTGAAAACCTAGGGATTTTTGAAAAAGGTACGGAAGGGGTGGAGAGAAGGAAGAACATAAAGGGGCTGGCAGAAAAACGACTGGTTGAGAAAATGCTTTTCCATTATTTGGTTGGAAGAAACGTTTGGTTCTATTTTCGGGAAATGACCATAATGTGAGCGTTTTCAATTCTGCATATTTATTTATAGAAGAAACGCACCTGTGATATTGGGAAAAGCATGAGTATAGAATTCGTGCGAATGGATCATTCATGCGGGACATAGGCAAAATGAAAAGTAGAGACAGTTTTTCGACTGGTTGACATAAGTATATGCGTTGGTGAAAAATACAACGGATTTTGGGAAAATTGGATTTTGAGGAAAAAAATGAAATTATTTTTTCGGGGGTTTTGGTAATTTTGCCAGTGGCAAAGATGAAGAGGAACAGCGTACAATTCCATAATTTTAGTTTTTGTAACGTAGTGCTATCATAAAACAGACGCCTATTTAGCTTTTGATAACGACCTGCGATATTAGGTCTAACCGGCTGGATTTATCGTTTACAGGATAACGTTAGTCGTATAATGGAAATATGTTATTTAGCATTTCCGATAGAGAAAATTTCGTTAAAACCACACAATTTATAAAACCCCCCAAATGCCGATATAGATTGCAGAAGCAAGAAAAAAGTGAAACATACAAAAAATGAAAACAGAAAATCAAGCGATACTAGGAGCAGATGAACTTAAATTTAAGAAAAAATTGGACAGGAGGAACGAAATTTGGCGACAATAGTACAATTCGACACCGGTGACAAATTGACCGGTGGTCAGTTAAGGATCAAAAATCAGCAAGTGTCAGAGGTTGTGCAAAAAGGATATCAGCTAGTGTGTGCTGACAATGCGCCAACGGTACAAGAGGCATCGACAGAAATGATGGCGGAGATGGTCGATGAGGAAATGGATGATTACGACCGGGCAGTCGGAAACGCGACACCAACACCGCGAATTAAAAACCCGATGGCGTACCGAAAAGCTGAGCGGATTCTTGACCGCGAGGGGCATGTTATCTTTGCCTACGTGGAAGAAGATGAGAAAGCGAATCGTGAGATTATTTTCTGCCAGAAGTATCTCGACGGGACATTTTCAAGGAAACTGTCTATCTCGCAGGCGGATGTTTTCACTATCATGTTGGCGAATAAGGACAAACAGATGGAAAGTCGTGCGGATAAAGCATGCCTGAAAATTGGGTTGGAATATGTAAATTCCTTTTGCGGAAATCCCGATGATTTGATACCTGTTAAGAATGTCGTGAAGATGGTTGCAGAACAGATTCAATTTCTTCCAGTGTATCATGACGACCTTACAGAGGTGGAGCGGGTGGGCTTCTATCAAAGTCTGGTTGGAATGATTAAGGGAATGACGTCGCAAGTGCTGAACGATCATCGGGCGTATTACCCACTTTCGACGGAAGATATGGAATATATCACACGGAATCTGGGCACGACAAAAGTGAAACTTCTAAAAAGCTTGAAAAAGTATGACCTACTTTATCTAACTCCATCATCGAAAGGATATCAAACAAATGTTCGACTAAACGGGATGGGAGAAGATAGTTTCACCACATGGCGGTACTGCATTCTTCGAGACGAGGCGTTGGAAAATGATGAGGATTTAGAGTACAGTTACGATTTTTGAATTCGAGAGGGGGGCTGTTTCGACAGCCCCCTCTCAATGCAAAAGTCTGAAAAAATCTGAAAAATTTCTTGCATCCTTTACTTCCCTCTGGTACAATCCCCATAACAAATAAAAAGAAAGGAATCCTTTCACTATTTTACTTTACATATGTATCTAGAGAGGATTCTCTGGACTGGAAGGACTACGGCGTGGACGATATTGTCAAACGTGTGGTGGAGTCCGATAAGCTGAACAACGGTGCGATCATTCTCATGCACAACGGCGCGAAGTACACGGCAGACGCGCTGGATGCGGTAATTACAGGCCTGCAGGAGAAGGGATACGAGCTGGTGCCCATCTCCCAGTTGATTTACAAGGATAAGTACCATATGAAAGCCGACGGGACACAGGTGTCCGGGGAGTAAAAAGATAGTGTTTTGGATAAACTGGCAGCATTGTTAAGCAGAACGAGGGTGTCGCAAACAAAGCAAATCAGAGATGATTGAGCGACACCTTCGGTTTCGCGGGGCGAAGTACACGGCGGACACTCTGGATGCGGTGATCACGGGCCTGCAGGATAAGGGGTATGGCTGGTGCCCACCTCGCAGTTGATCTGCAAAGATAAGTATCATATGAAGGCAGACGAGACACAGGTGTCCGGGGAGCAGGCTTCTGTGGGGAGAAATTAAGGAGAGACCGCTATACTTTTGTATAGCGGGTTTTTTATATCGCTTTTTGTTGTGAAAACATATATATACGGATGAATTGTTTGTTGTATACTGATTGCGAACAGAATGACAGAAGGTATAAGAGGAAGGTCATTTATGGATAAAGATTCCTTATATAAATTGTTACCAGATGCTGTGAAACAGAGCGGGAACTGTTTGTCTAAAAAGTATCTTTTCATGAACAGGGCAGATGTGACTCATAGGAATCGCATCTGCCCTCTGTTAATGCGCATGCCCGCATATAGAAGGTCGGCCTGCCGTGCATACAGGTTATGGTGCACCACAGCCTGCTATGTGGTATTTCAATCGGCCGGTTCAAGAGCACTGTAAATATTTTTAGGATCAATGGTAAATGTGATCGTCGCCTTTCCGCCGTAGTCGTAAATGCCGCTGATCATTATTTTTCCGGTCTTTCCCTTTGGGGTGTTTGCGCCGTAGGAGATGGTGTAATCGCCACCGGTTTCCGGAGTGTACTGCCGGAGTCTGGTGAGTCCGTAGGCATAATCAAGGTGTGGTTTATCCGCGTCGGGCGGCGTTTTTTCCGCCGTCAGTATGGATTCGTCTGTTTCCTGATTCTGCCGTGCCTTACTGACATCCGAAGCCTTTCCGAAGTAGACGCCTTTGATTTTTGGCAGAACCGGCGCTCCCGTGTAGGAGAAATCCGTGTTCTCCTCATATATGACGTAAACGGTGCTGTTTGAGAGTGACTGCTGGTAGATGCTGAGCGGTATGGTGACGGGGGTATCCTCCTCGGGGAGGATGCCGGCGTAATTTCCGATGCCAGTGATGGTAGCTGTGGGGGTTCCGCCTCCGCCTTCCAGTGTACTTCTCACGTTGCCGCTGTAAGCGACATTATAATCCGTGCCCTCTTTGAGCGTCTGCTTTCCGTGTTTTACGATGATCGCAGGCTCGAATTCATAGTCGGGGTCCTTCAGTTCTTCCCAGTAGTCCTCGTCGGGACTTTCCCTGTATCGACGGTAGGAGAAGGTTGCCCTGACCGGTTTGGGGGTTATGGATATAACGCCGGCCTGGTAAAGATCCGCAAGGGAAGCTTTGCTTATGTCAAAGTACACCTTTATGCTTCCGCTCAGGTTTCCCTTTCCGGTGAGTGTCATATAAGCTTTTCCTTCCGAAATCTCCTTATTGTCCTTATACTTAACCGTGTAGTCTTTGTCGGCGGTCAGGAATGCGCCGGTAGCGGTTAACTGCAGTTTCAGTTCGTCGGACGGTGTGGCGCCGCCTTTTTGGTAGGGTACGCTCTCCGCAAGGGTCCATCGGGAAGTGTCATCGTTTTTCCGGGCGCCTTGCAGCCGGATGTCCGGGGAATCCAGATGCAGCGGATCGATCTTGAATGTCTTTTTAAAGCTGCCGCTGTAACCCGATGAAGGGTTTGCCGTGAACGTCATGGTAGCCTTGCCTCTTTTTATGTTGTTTTTGTAGCTGATGGTATAATCTTCTCCGTAAATTAACGGTGTGCCGTTTTTGCTTAGCACAACGTCATTCTGTGTCAGTGCCGCGCCGTTGTATGTCATATTCCGGACAGCAACCGTTCCAAATTCTTTTTCCTTGAAGGCAATGCCCTTGATTTTAAAGGTAACGGTTTTGGAGCCGAAATAATCCCCTATTCCCTTTACCCTTACGGTAGCCGTACCTATGGCATGGTTGCCGCTGCATTCTACGGTGTAGTGGGTATCCTTCGAGAGAGGAGTCCCGTTTATGCTCACCTGGAGATTCTGTGGCTCCACGCCTTCGGAAAGCTGTGCTTTGCCGACATCGGATATAGCGCCTGTGCAGGTGATTTTTGCGTTTTTGATTAACTGTGATTTGGAGGCAACGTATAGTTCCTTCTCGATGGAGCCGGTATAATTGCCCTGCCCTGTAATACTAAGCCTGTAAGTACCGGAATTTAGCGGAAGCTGTCCTTTGTCGTTCAACGTCACTGCCGTATTGCCGGCTGCGTTGTTCACGGTGAGGGTGTAATCCGTTTTATACTTGAGCGTTGCCGTTCTGGTCTTAAACTGCGTCACGATGGCGGCATACTTACCGCTCTTTTCCTCGAAGGACTCCGTATATTTTAAGGTGATGCCGGAAGCCGTGTCGGCAGCGTCTGATATATCGACCGGATTAATATGGAAATTCATACAGACAGTTCCGGTGTAGTTTCCTTTCCCGGTAATGATGGCATAAGCCAGACCGGAATGGAATCCATGGGTGGTATCCGATATGTCTGCGCCGAACCCGCCCGCCGGTATGTTGTCCGCACCGTTGAATTTCTTTGTGTCGGCATCAATATTGTTTATATAGGTAACGCTGTAATCTTTGCCTTTCCTTAAAAGTGTTCTGCCGTCCGCGGCATATACGGTAATGGCAGGGGTGATTTTCTTTCCGGTATAAGTCTGGGGCAGGATTTCCTGTACATATAACTGCATGCCGCTGCCGGAACCAGCCGACAGGTCTTTCGACCAGCCTGCATAGAGCGTTGTGTCTCCCTGGACGATGTCCGCATTAAAGTCCCACATTTTTGCCAGTGTCCCGTCGAGGTACCAGCCGAGGAATTTATAGCCTTTTGCTACCGGATCAGCAGGCCTGGGCAGCAGGCTTCCTGCGGCGATTCCTGAACGTCTGATGTCGTTTCCTTTTCCGGAGAGATTGTAGGTTATGGTACAGCTTCCCTGTGCCGGTTCTTCAATGCGCAATACGCCCTCTTTGCCGGTCAGACGGTAGTTCGCGGTCACGTCCTTCCCGGCAGCGTTGATGATCTGCACGAGCAGCTTGCCGGCAGCGTCCGACAGGGTAATTTGGATCGGGTATTCGCCCGTTTTTTCCGTACTCTGTGCGTCGGTGGATAAAACAGGCGTACCGCTTACGGTGTCGCCGTATACCAGACCTTCTGTCGTATACACATATTCGAAAGGCTCCGGAAGCGTATCATTTACATAACGGGTGATATTTCCGGCTGTAAGCACGGCCTCCCGTGGGGTAATCCGAAATGTTCCCACATCCGTCCAGTCCGATTTGTAGAGGGTATTTTCCGGGGCAACTTTCGCCTGCAGCCTGTAGGTCCCTACGTCAACCGGCGGCGTTTCCGAGTCGTAAGTTGTACCGTCAGCACCGGTATAGCGGTAATACAGGGTACTCTTTATGGAACCAAGGATCGTGGCTGCCTCCCCGGCACCGGGTGTGGTTCCCTCTTTGGAGATTACCTGCAGTCCTTCCGGATTCGGGGTAAATTCCATGGCATCATATACTTTGTCGGACACAAGATTTCCGCCAAGCACGAGAGCTTCTCTCTTTACCAGATGCACAGTGCAGTCAAACTGACAGTCCTCGTAATTGGCGAAGGATGCCATCAGGGTAATTTTGGCCGGTGTGGAATTTATGCTGGCATCCGGGCGCATATTGTATGTCATGATATTTCCGCTAATAACCGGTTCTGTGTTTAAAATGCCGCCTTTATCCCAGCTTACCAGTCTGTATCCTGTGGGCCTGACACTCTTGTCATAAGTTCCGGCGATGGTCATTTCGGAAAGATCCGTCTGCGGCTGTTCCGCCTCCACATTGAAGGTCGCTTCCGGTATGGAGAAAGAAGCTGCCTTGCGGATGGTAAAGAAGTAGACATATTGCCCCCTGCACTTCGTGGAATTGGGATTGGCCGTGATGGTAACGGCAGCTTTCCCCGCATTGATATTGTCGGAATAGACCGCGGTGTAGTCCGTATTGAGGGTAAGGGTTCTGCGTATGGGTTTGCCGTAGCTGTTCATATGGCTCACCGATACGGACAGGTGGTCTAACTCAATCGGCTCATTCCTGTAGACGAGAGGTTTTCGCTTGTGTTCCCTATAACTGATCATTACCTCGCTATTAGGATCCGAGAGGGAAACTCTGTTCTTCGGATCTTCCACAAGGATATTGATTTTACGGATATCGTAGAGCCGTGACGGCAGATTATTGACTGTAATGGTCCATCTTCCATTGCCATCGTCTCTGAGTGTTGCGATCCCCGTTGTCTCTCCGTTTCCTTCCACGGAGATTCCCTTCATATTCAGCGCTTCGTCAAGGGTAAAGCTGAAGGAGAAACTGTCCCCGCTGTGCACTTCAATTGTGTGCATATCTTCCGGGAAGCGGATGCCTCCGGTGTCTGCGGTGAGGTCCGTAATGTCCCCGCCGGGGTATGACAGTTCTATTCTGTGGGGCGCCAGGTCGAACAGGATTTCTCTGCCTCCGTTTAGCGTGTCGATACGCCATATGTTCCCGCTGATATCGGAGTTAATGCTGGGCTCCAGCAATACCCATTCGGTACTGCCTGTGCGCCGGGTCATTACCTGCAGGCTGCACCACTTGTGTGCGCCTGCAGGATCATCCCATTTTGGCCGGAGGATGAGTTCTTCCCCTGCTTCTATGAGAGTTTCCCGGCCGTAGGCCTGTTCCTCGTAGAGGCCCGACTCATTTTTGACATAGCGGACAATCTGATACCCTTCCGGGAATCCTTTGGCGGTAAGTGTCATGCGGAACATTTCTACGGTCCGGATTTCTATCGATGATTTCTTGTAAATACGGCCCAGGCGCAGTACATAGTAGCCGCCTTTGGAAAATTCTTTTTCCAATTTTCTCCCTCAAAGCTGATTCCGGCGTGGCTGTCAGTACGCAGTACGCTACCTGCCAGATCCGGGGTGAGATTGAAGACTTTTGTGCCGTCCGGGGTTCGCCAGGAACAGGAGCCGTCCGTAGCGGGAAGCCCGATATGGACGCGGGAATCAATCTGTTTGGGCGTTTTAAGCTCCCGCAGGCTGGAACCGCAGGTGATCATTTGACCCACTTCAACATACCCGTGTTGAAAATTATAGTTGATGACGAAGCTGCTCAAATCAAGCGTTTCCAGAGACGGGCATTCGTTAAACATCCGCATCAGGTAACGCGTGTTTGAGGTGTCGAAGCTGCTCACATCTATCTCTCTCAGGGAGTCGCAGTATTCCACCAGATATCCCATGGATTCCACTTTGGACGTGTCAAAGCAGCTTAAGTCAAGCGTGGTCAGGGAGCTGCAGCCTGAGAACATGCCGCCGATATTCGTTACGTTTGAGGTGTTGAAGGTGCTGACATCCACTGCCGTCAAGGACTGACAATTGAAGAACATGTAGGACAGATCGGTCACTTCCGAAGTGCCGAATCCTTTTAAATCCACAGTCTGGAGGTTGACGCAATCGTAAAACATGCCGTGTGCCGATGTCGCGCCCTTCACGCAGACTGTGGCGGAGAGAATGTTTTCGCGGTAGTCATACCAGGGACTGTAGACAGAGTCCGGGTTAATGACTTCTCCGGTACCTTCTACCAGAAGTTCCCCGTTCTGGTAGAGGGTTCAGGTCACGGAAGGGTTATTGAAACCGGTGCCGCTGGCGACGATATTTCCGTTATCAGCGGACAGGTCGTTTGGTGTCACATCCTCTGAAGAGGGAGTGCTCTCCGGTGTGTTTTCCGACACGGTTTCCGGCGGTAGTATATCCGCGGGCGGCGTGTCTTCCGGGTCCGTCTCTGACGGGGATTCACCCGTAACAGGTTTTTCCGGTTCGTCATCCGCAGGCGGCGTGTCTTCCGGGTCCATCTCTGACGGGGATTCACCCGTAACAGGTTTTTCCGGTTCGTCATCCGCGGGCGGTATGACTTCCGGGCCTGTCTCTGGCGGATTTTCTCCCGTTACGGGTTTTTCCGGTTCGTCATCCGCAGGCGGCGTGTCCCCCGGATCAATGTCCTCTGACGGTGTTCCGGCGGGGGGTGTCACGTCTGTCTGAGCGTCATCGGGGGACGGAGTTACAGGCAGGGTCTCTGTGGGCGCTTCCGTATCAGTGGGAGCGGGATCTGTCTCTGCGGCTGATTCTGCAAGGCTTGTGTCGTCAGTGTTTTCAGTGGCCGTTACGGTCTGGGGGGATAAAATCTGCCCAGGTAATTCGGCCGCGTATGCGGTCATCACCGTCTGTGGCGCTGAAGTGATGAGCATTGCCGTCGCGAGAAGCACAGATAGGATTCTGCCAGTGTGTCTGGTAAGTAATTTCATGAATCGTGTCCTCCTTCTACAAAAAAACGAAATGATGTATACCGTATTAAATATATCAATGCTGCGAACATACGGACATACTGTTACCGGAGACAATTTCCTGAAATGGCAGTATAATTGCAAATATGGGGAAAAATAATCTCTAAATCAATAATACAGCGCAGAACCTGACCATGTCAATCTACCTTTGGCGGCGGCAGTTTAAATGATGCAGAATGGGATTGGATAAAAATCTGCGTTGCTAACATGTGGATTTTTTTGTATACTTGATGTTGAACAGGGTTAGAAGGAGAGAGCGACGCGATATGGAGGAAGTATTGACAATTCATGTGATACTGGATCAGACACAGAGCGTTCAGGGGGCAGGAGGGCAGGCCGTGATGATACTTTTCCACGGCACGTTTACCTGCAGTCTGGGATCCGGCAAAGTGCTGCCGGGCGGCGTTGATACACAGATTGGGAGGCTGGGGCAGGAGAGAACCCTTTCGGCAAGATACATTTTAGAAGGACAGGACAGGGAGAACAGGTCGTTTCATATTTTTGTGGAAAACAACGGTGTATGCGGAGATAACGGGAGGATTACCACAACACCTGTTATTTTGACAGATGCGGAAGAATTACAGTGGATGGAGCGGGAGAAACTGACAGGGACCGTGGAAAGCGACGGTGAAGACGGCGTGACGATTAAGATTTACAGGGGGTGAATGGATGATTTTATCAGACAGGGCAATTATGGCATTGCTGCAGAAGGGTACGTTATCCATATCGCCGCTAATGGAGCAGCAGATTCAGCCGGCAAGCGTGGACATCAGACTGGGCGATATGTTCAGCATTGTGGAGGACTCTTCCGCGCCGATCCTCACGTTATCGCAGGAAATGGCTTACAAGGAAATCCGAGCGGAAAAATATCTGCTTATGCCGGGGCAGTTTGTTCTGGCCACCACCATGGAATACATCAAACTGCCGGACGACTTGACGGCATTTGTGGAAGGGCGCAGTTCACTCGGACGGATGGGGTTATTTATCCAGAACGCCGGATGGGTCGATCCGGGTTTTTCGGGGGAGATTACACTGGAATTGTTTAATGCGAACCGTTGTGCGATCGAACTGCGGGCGGGACGCAGAATCGGACAACTGGTCTTTGCGCAGATGGATCAGGCTGCTTTGCATCCGTACCGCGGCAAATATCAGGGGCAGCGGGGCGCCACAGGATCAAAAGTTTATCTGGACGACGAGTCCGAGACCTATTTCCCATGAAAATCTGCATTGTTAAAATGCGGATTTTTTTGTATACTTATTTTTAGTACGGAAACAGAAGAGACATGAGGAGACATGGAGGAAGAATATGCCACGCAGAACAGACATTCACAAGGTACTAATCATCGGATCGGGCCCGATCATCATTGGACAGGCCTGTGAGTTTGACTATTCGGGGACGCAGGCGTGTAAGGCGCTTAAGAAGCTCGGATATGAGATCGTGCTGGTCAATTCCAACCCGGCGACGATTATGACGGACCCGGAGACAGCGGATGTGACTTATATTGAGCCGCTCAATGTAGAACGGTTAGAACAGATCATTGCGAAGGAACGCCCAGACGCGCTGCTTCCCAACCTGGGAGGACAGTCCGGGCTCAATCTTTGCGCGGAGTTAAACAAGGCGGGAGTTTTAGAAAAATACCAGGTACAGGTTATCGGTGTGCAGGTGGATGCCATCGAACGCGGCGAAGACCGCATTGAATTTAAAAAGACCATGAATGCGCTTGGTATCGAGATGGCCCGCAGCGAAGTGGCCTATTCTGTGGAGGAGGCGCTCTCCATCGCAGAAAAGCTCGGCTATCCTGTGGTGCTGCGCCCGGCTTATACGATGGGCGGCGCAGGCGGCGGTCTTGTATATAATAAAGAAGAATTGAAGGTAGTATGCGCCAGAGGCTTACAGGCAAGCCTTGTGGGGCAGGTGCTGGTGGAGGAGTCCATTCTCGGCTGGGAGGAGCTGGAGCTCGAGGTGGTGCGGGATGCGGACAACAACATCATCACCGTCTGCTTCATTGAAAACATCGACCCGCTCGGGGTACACACGGGAGATTCTTTCTGTTCCGCGCCCATGCTGACGATCTCTGAGGAGTGTCAGAAGCGTTTGCAGGAGCAGGCATACAAAATTGTGGAATCGGTGCAGGTGATCGGCGGCACCAACGTGCAGTTTGCCCATGATCCCGTTTCGGACCGTATTATTGTAATTGAGATCAATCCCCGTACCTCGCGCTCTTCCGCGCTGGCGAGTAAGGCGACAGGATTCCCGATCGCCCTTGTGTCTTCCATGCTGGCGGCTGGTCTTACCTTGAAGGACATTCCTTGCGGCAAGTACGGAACTTTGGATAAATATGTGCCGGACGGCGATTATGTGGTGATCAAGTTTGCCCGCTGGGCCTTTGAGAAGTTCAAGGGCGTTGAGGACAAGCTGGGCACGCAGATGCGCGCCGTGGGCGAGGTTATGAGTATTGGTAAAACATATAAGGAAGCGTTTCAGAAGGCCATCCGTTCCCTGGAGACGGGGCGTTACGGGCTGGGCCACGCGAAGGATTTTGATACGCTGCCGAAGGAGGAGCTGCTGCGCCGGCTGAACACGCCTTCCAGTGAGCGCCATTTCCTCATGTACGAGGCGCTGCGCAAAGGCGCGACGGTGGAGGAAATCTTTGAGATCACCAGAGTAAAGGCTTATTTTATCGAGCAGATGAAGGAGCTGGTGGAGGAGGAAGAGGCTATTTTACAGCATAAGGGGAACATGCTTCCCGATGAGATGCTTGTGACAGCCAAGAAGGACGGTTTCTCCGACAAATATTTAAGTCAGCTTCTGGAAATACCCGAGGCGGATATCCGTAACCGCCGTCTTGCGCTTGGCGTGGAGGAGGCATGGGAGGGCGTGCATGTCAGCGGCACGGAAAACAGCGCTTACTTCTACTCCACTTACAATGCGCCGGACAAAAATCCGGTCAATGAGGAGAAACAGAAGATTATGATTCTGGGCGGCGGCCCCAACCGGATCGGCCAGGGTATTGAGTTCGACTACTGCTGTGTGCATGCGGCGATGGCGCTTAAGAAGCTGGGCTTTGAGACGATCATTGTGAACTGCAACCCGGAGACAGTGTCTACGGATTATGACACCTCCGATAAGCTGTATTTTGAGCCGCTTACGCTGGAGGATGTGCTGAGTATTTATAATAAGGAAAAACCGCTCGGCGTGATTGCCCAGTTTGGCGGGCAGACGCCGCTCAATCTGGCGTCCGAGCTGGAAGCAAACGGGGTTCGGATTCTGGGAACATCGCCCTCTGTCATCGATCTGGCGGAGGATCGGGACCAGTTCCGTGCCATGATGGAGAAGCTTTCCATTCCCATGCCGGAGTCGGGGATGGCGACTACGGTGGAGGAGGCGCTCGGTATTGCAGCGAGGATCGGATACCCGGTGATGGTGCGTCCCTCCTATGTGCTGGGCGGCAGAGGGATGGAAGTGGTCTACGATGACGCGAGCATGACGGAGTACATGAACGCGGCGGTGGGCGTGACGCCGGATCGCCCGATTCTGATCGACCGTTTCTTAAATCACGCGCTGGAGTGCGAAGCGGACGCCATCAGCGACGGCACCCATGCCTTTGTGCCTGCGGTGATGGAGCATATCGAGCTGGCGGGCATCCACTCCGGGGACTCGGCCTGCATCATTCCCTCCGTGCATATTCCGCCGGAGAGTGTGGAGACCATCAAGGAGTACACGAGAAAGATCGCGGAGGAGATGCATGTCAAGGGTCTGATGAACATGCAGTATGCCATCGAGAACGGCAAGGTGTTCGTGCTGGAGGCGAACCCGAGAGCGTCCCGCACCGTGCCGCTTGTGTCCAAGGTCTGCAATATCCGCATGGTGCCGCTGGCCACCGATATCATCACAGCCGAGCTTACGGGACGGCCGTCGCCGGTTCCCGCATTAAAAGAACAGGTGATACCGAATTACGGTGTGAAGGAGGCGGTGTTCCCCTTCAATATGTTCCCGGAGGTGGATCCGATTCTGGGACCCGAAATGCGCTCCACGGGTGAGGTACTTGGACTTTCCCGCTCCTACGGAGAAGCCTTTTTCAAGGCGCAGGAGGCGGTGCAGTCGAAACTGCCGCTTGAGGGTACGGTGCTGATTTCCGTGAACAAGAAGGACAAGGATGAAGTGGTGGAAGTGGCGAAGAGCCTGGCGGAAGACGGATTTAAAATTGTGGCCACTGAGGGTACGTACAATCTGATTACGGCGGCAGGGGTTCCCGCCGTCAAGGCGAAAAAGCTTTATGAAGGGCGTCCCAACGTGGGCGACATGATCACCAACGGAGATTTCGACCTGATTATCAACTCGCCCGTCGGCAAGGGCAGTGTGCACGACGACAGTTACCTGCGCAAGGCGGCGATCAAGGCGAAAGCCCCCTATATCACTACGGTTGCGGCGGCGAAAGTGACGGCGGAGGGCATTCACTACCTGAAAACCCACAAGGGCAGCGAAGTGAAGTCTCTGCAGGAATTGCACGGTGAGATACACGACAAAAAATAATGAAAGAATGGTTTTTTCTTAAGAACAGTGCTATGATAGAAAGAAAAATGTGTAGGAAAGGGTGGATGAACAATGAAACTGGATGTGGGAGAGGTAGGAAAGTGGGAGAAATCTCTGAGAGACGCAGGGTATATGAGCGATGATGATCACTTGATTGAACATACGAAGGGCGATTTGTGGGAAATGATGTCGCAGACGAGAGGCAATTTCTTCTTCACGGAGGAGAAGTTTATCTTTGCCGGAGGACTGCTTGGTGTAAGCAATTTCGCCGTGAAGTACAGCGATATCAAGGAGCTGAAGCTTGTCAATGTGGGCGGTCTGCTTCCGTTGATTCCTACGGGACTTATGGTGATCTGTTATGACCCGGAAAAGGGAAAGAACGTGAAACATAGATGTTCTGTTATGAAGAGAAAAGAGTGGATGGAGTTTCTTCGGAAAAGGGCTGGACTATAAGAACATAGAGGCTGTGGCATCGGATTGGTACGCAGCCTCTTTTATTATGGGGCGGTTGGAATTGCTTGGATAGAGAAACGAAAGAAAGCGCTCATTCTTTACAGGGCGGGAAGCTATGCCAGGAATGGAGAAGCAATAGGTAAAATCCTCAGAACTGTCATGTATATTGACAGAAAATTTAGGGGGGGGGGTATAATGAAAAGCAGCAGAGAGCGCTTCTAGGCTGCTTCTTTTTAATAATCAGATAATCAGATAAGGAGATAAGGTGAAAGCTATGCTTGACAAAAACGGGAAAGGATTCTGGAAAAGAGGGATGGCAATTTTGCTTGCTTGCGCAATGGCGGTGACAATGACAAAAATGCCGGTGTCCGCGGCGGAGACAGAAATACTGACATCTGCGTCAGAAATTGACAAAGAAGTACAGGGGAATCCGAAAGCGGAGTACCAAGGGGAAAAGCCAGAGAGAAAAACAGAGACAGATATGTCAGTAGGAGAAAGAGTGGCGGATACATCAGAGGGAGAAACCGAGCCGGATACGTCAGAAGGAGAAACGGTGCCGGATACGCCGGAAGGAGAAACAGAGACAGATACATCTGGGAATCTGAGTGACGGGGACGAAACAGGAAATAGTGGGGATTCCGGCGAAGAAGAGACACCCGATGCGTCACAGGAGCCGTCGGATGACACTGATATGGAAGAGACAGGAGGAGAAAATCCGGTTCAGCCGGGAGTGGAGTCCCCCGAGGAGCAGCCTATGGAAGAAATGCCGGGCAGTGTCTCAGAGAATGATAGGAACGTGGAAGTAATGGCAGAAGAGGGGCAGTCTGTCGGAAAAGCGGTTAATTCGGGTAAAGTAAATGACATTATTTGGAAGATTGAGGAAGGAACCCTCACGATTGAGGGAACCGGGGACTATAGGGACGGCAATATTGCTCCTCCATGGGTAAAGAGAGAGGACGTGACGTCTGCAATTGTAAAAGTGTCGGGCATTACTTCCACAGAATATATGTTTGCCGGTTGCAGCAGTCTGAAGGATGTTGATCTGGCAGGACTTGACACGAGCCGCGTTACAAATATGAGATATATGTTTAGTGGCTGTAAATCCTTGCGGGAACTGGATCTGAGCAGTTTTGACACGAGCTGCGTCACAGATATGGAAGGCATGTTTACCGGGTGCAGATCCCTGGGAGAGCTGGATTTGAGCGGTTTTGATACGAGTCTTGTTACAAATATGAGTAGTATGTTCTGCGTGGGAGGCTATGAAGACGGTGTTGACGATAGCGGAACGGTGAGACCGATCTGGAGGAACGGGTGTCTGTCTGATCTGGATATCAGTCATTTTAACATGGAAAATGTGACAGATACGTCATGGATGTTTGCCGGATGCGGAAGAAATATAAAGCTTGGTCATTTTAATTCTGTCAATGTGACAAATATGAGTTTGATGTTTTATTCAACTTCTATAGTGAATATGGACTTTGAGGACTTCGATACGCGCAGCGTAACAGACATGGGCGGCATGTTTTCCGAATGCCGGAATCTGGTGACGCTGGACATCAGCTGTTTCGACACATCCAGAGTGGAAAATATGTCTACGATGTTTTATTACTGTGGCAGACTGGAGGATTTGGATCTGACTGGTTTTGACACACGAAATACAGAAAATATGAGAAAGATGTTTAGTGGCTGCAATAGTCTGAAACGGTTGGATCTGAGCAGTTTTGACATGGGATATTGTACAGGTGACCCGATGGATATCTGGGAGCTGGAGAAAATGGAGTATATCTGCACGCCAGTCAACTGCCTGATCAGGGAAAGGCTGCCTGATCGCGCAGGCAAATGGTATACGGAAGACGGGACAGAGTACAGTGAGCTGCCAATTGGTCTGAGTGAGAGCATTGTGTTATATAAAAACGGCTATCCGGGAGACGGAAAAACGAAGCAGCTTGTTTCTGTTACCGGGATCACGGTGGCAGGGAAGGAATATGACGGTAAACCGTTTACATATGAAGGGACTGCCGCAGTCACAGATGCGGCGGGAACGGCAATCCCGGGGGTTGTGCTTTCCGGCGTTTATTCCGGGACTCTGACAGATGGCAGTGCATATGCGGAAAGTGCGAACGCGCCGGTTCAGGCAGGAAGTTATACGTTGACATTTCAGATTTCGGGGCTGGATGAGGAGAAATATATCTGTAAGAAAACCACATATGTATTCCGCATTGCCCGTAAGGAAGTGACGGTAACGGCGCCGTCGGTGAACGTGCCGCTTGGCGGTCCGCTGCCGGTTCTCAGCGCATTGACCTGTGAAGTCAGTGAAATGGCCGGGACGGACACGCTGGCGATACGGCCGACGCTTAAATATGGCACGGAGGAAAGTAAAATTGCGCTGGATCAGGCGGGAACATACGCCATTATACCCTATGGAGCGGCTGTGGCAGATGACGTCGCGGGAAATTACAGTATCAGATATAGGAACGGTGTCCTGCAAATCGGAGACGCTACGGAACCTCCGGCTGAGGTGGTCGACAGCGGAAAAATAAACGAGATTTCCTGGTCGATAGACAAAAAGGGAAAATTGACGGTAGAGGGAACCGGGGATTATGCGGAAGAGGACGCGGTGTTCTGGGATCAGATGACCCCTCCGTGGGCCGAAGATTACAGGATTCTTACGGCGGAAGTCAGGGTGAGTGGGATTACCAACACGACACGCATGTTTTATAACTGCAGAAATCTGAAAAGCATAGATCTGTCCGGCCTGGAAGCGGGCAAAGTAACAGATATGTCCTGCATGTTTGAGGGCTGTTACGCTCTGGAGGAACTGAACCTGGATGGTCTGAATACGGCGAACGTGACGTCAATGTGCTATATGTTTAAGAATTGCCGCAGCCTTACGGTTCTGGATCTTCGAATTTTTCATACGGACAGGGTTCAGAACATGGTGAGTATGTTTGAGGGATGCAAGAAGCTTGCCGATCTGGATGTGAGCAGCTTTCATACGGGGAAGACAGGCTACATGGAAAGCATGTTCAAGGGCTGTGTTTCTTTGGAAAAACTTGATATATCCAATTTCGACACGGGGGCGATGAATTCTGTGATGTCCGCCAACAGCATGGGAAACATGTTTTATGGATGTACGGCACTTAAGGAACTGAACATGTGCCAGATCAAGGCTTATGATATCCATAATCTGTTCAGCTCGTGCACCGCTTTGCAGTCGTTAAAGCTGCGGGGAAGCGCAGAAAACATAGGAGGTATTTTTAAAAACTGTGTTAATCTTAAGAGTCTGGATCTGAGTGAATTTGATACCAGCAGAATCACCAATATGAGTGAGCTGTTTTCCGGCTGTCGTTCTCTGACCGACTTGAATCTAAACGATTTTAAGACGGGAAATGTAACGAATATGGAGGAAATGTTTTTCGGCTGCCGTTCTTTGACAAATCTGGATGTAAGCAGTTTTGATACGGGAAATGTAGGGAATATGGGAGGGATGTTTGCGGGGTGCCAGTCTCTGACGAACTTGAATGTAAGCAATTTTGATACGGGAAATGTGATGCTTATGGGAGGGATGTTTGAAGACTGCATTGCTCTGTCCGACCTTGATCTGAGTAACTTTGAAACTGGCAATGTGACAAATATGCAAAACATGTTTAAAAACTGCCGCAGTCTCGACAGTCTGGATTTGAGCAGCTTTACGACGGAAAAGGTGGGAGGCATGGCAGGCATGTTCCAGGACTGCAGCAGTCTGACGGATCTGGATATAAGCAGCTTTGGGGAATACATTATCAAAGGACCGTATGACGAGAGACGTGTGCAGGATATGTTTTCCGGCTGCAGTTCACTTACCAGGCTGGATCTGTCCCATTTCAGAACGGCACAGTCCAGAGATATGAGCCGTATGTTCTTCGGCTGCAATAGCCTTACGGATTTGGATGTGAGTGGTTTTGATACGGGCAGCGCCAAAAATATGAGTGGTATGTTTGCCGGTTGTAGTAGTCTGACTGCGCTGCAGTTAGGCGGCTTTGATACCCATCTGGTTGAGGACATGAGTGGTATGTTTGAAGGCTGCAGCAATCTTACCGATGTGAATGTGAGCAGTTTTGATATCGGGTTTCTGAAAAATATGAGCCGTATGTTTGCGGACTGTGAAGCCCTGACGAGTCTGGATTTGAGCAGTTTTCAGAGACCCGCTGTAGTGAACATAAACAGGAATGCGGATATGACCGGCATGTTCAGCGGCTGCAGCAGTCTGGTCGATCTGGATATGAGAAACTTTAACATGGACAGAATTTACAGTTATGTGGAGAATCTCTTTGCCGGCTGTTCTTCCTTGTCTATTCTTTATACGCCAGTCAACTGTGTTACCAAGGTGCCGCTGCCGTCGCAGACAGGGGACCAATGGAAATCCGCAGACGGCCGGATCTATATGGAGCTGCCCCAGAAAAAGGCGGAGAGCATCCTTATTTATAAAAACGGCTATCTGGATGATGGAGCAGGCGGGCTTAAAAAAATTGTGACGGTGTCCGGCGTGAGCGTGACCAGCAAACTGTATGACGGTGCGGCCAGCCCGTATAGCGGTGCGGCCGTGATCACGGATTCTGAGGGGAATGTGATAGCGGATCTTGCACTTGTCTATCGGTACTCTGGTACAAGGGCGGATGGGACTGTCTATACGGAAACTACGGAGGCGCCCACACAGGCGGGCTCCTATAGATTATCTGTGGAATTGTCGGGAACCGCGGCGCAGCAGTATGCCCTTCGGAAAAACATTTACAGTTTTCAGATCAGACAGCGGGAAGTGAAGATAAGCGTTTCCTCATTGACACTTGAGCCGGGAGCACAGCCGCCGGAGGACGCAGACATTAAATGGGAGGCGGAAGGCTTTCTGGAAGGCGATACGTGGCACAAAGAGCCGTCGTTCCGCTATATTCCGGCTCTTGCGTCGCCCTTACAGCCCGGTCGCTATCAGATCATACCCTATGGCGCGGATGCCGGAAACAACTACCACATGAGTTACAAAAACGGCGTGCTTCTGGTGGGAGGTTTCGGAGACGTCCTGCCGGGGGACCTGCCTTCTGACGGGGTGGTTCCGGAGGGACTCTGGATTGCAGGTCTGTCCGACACAGGGTACGCCTATACAGGAAAGGCGATCAGGCCGGAAGTGAGAGTTTATGATTATAAGACGCTGTTGAGAGAAAAAACGGATTATACCATT
>CASWVG010000051.1 GCA_949472775.1 uncultured Lachnospiraceae bacterium | reverse complement strand
TAGCGAGAGGGGGACTTGAACCCTCGACACTACGGGTATGAACCGTATGCTCTAGCCAGCTGAGCTATCTCGCCATATATGAAATTAGTAGAACCACAGGGAAGCCGTCTCCGGCTTCCCCAATGGGGCCTATAGGGCTCGAACCTATGACCCTCTGCTTGTAAGGCAGATGCTCTCCCAGCTGAGCTAAGACCCCGTTTATTTGCGGGTCACTTACGCAACCCGCTCTGCTAGTATACAATTTATTGTCATAGCTTGTCAACCCTTTTTTTCCATTTTTTGAAGCTATTTTAAATTTCTTGCATTTTCCTGCCGCGACGTGCACTTGCCGCATGGTGTCGGCGCCAGTGTCAAATATCGCTACATCCTCTCCGGCGCAGAAAAACCGAGCAGGTCAATACACGTTTCCAGCACATCTCTGGTCAGTGTAAGCAGCGCAATCCAACCGTCCTTCTTCTCCTGATCCTCCTCCGTGAGAATCTTTGTCTCATGGTAGAAGTGGTTGAACGCATTTGCCAGATCATAGATGTAGGCGCAGATTTTGTGAGGTGCTACCTCCTCACAGACTGTCTCCATCATCGCATTGTATTTCGCAAGTTCCAGCATCAGACTCTTTTCTGACACATTTGTCGCCTCTCTGATGACTGTGTCAGTCAATCTCCCGCCCTGCTCTTCATACTTGGCAAGAATTGACTTGATCCGTACAATCGTGTAGAGAATGTATGGCCCGGTATCCCCCTCGAAGGAAGTGAACCTGTCCATATCAAAAATATAGTCTTTGGATGCCTGATTGGACAGATCGCCATACTTGATCGCCGCCAGTCCGACGATTCTGGCTGTCTCCCCAGCCTGATCCATATCGATCTCATAGCCCTTTGTCTCCGCATTCTCCTGGATCTTGCGGATCATCTCCTCGTTGATCTCACGGATCAGGTTTTCCAGCCGCATGACACCGCCCTCTCTTGTCTTGAAAGGCTTGCCGTCCTTGCCGTTCATAGTGCCAAAACCGATGTGCACAAGTTCCGTGTGCTCATTGACCAGTTTGGTCTTTCTCGCGCAGCGGAATACCTGCTCAAAATATAAGTCCTGTCTCTTGTCGGTCAGATAAATCAGCCTGTCCGGATGATAATTTGCCATGCGGTCCATGATGGTCGCCAGATCCGTTGTATTATAGAGGGACGCGCCGTCGGATTTTAAGATCATGCAGGGCGGCACTTCCTTCGTGTCGGTCTCCTCCTTCACGTCCACCACCAGCGCACCGTCGCTCTCGTAAGCGTAGCCGCCTTTTTTCATCTCCTCCACCATACCAGGGATCATGTCATGCACGTCGGACTCGCCTTTCCAGAGGTCAAACTCCACGTTCAGATTGGCATAGTTTTTCTTCAAGTCCGCCACCGACACGGCAATAATATGATCCCACAGCGCACGGTATCCGCGCACACCGCTCTGCAGCTTATAGGTCGCCTCCATGGCGCCAGCCTTGTAGGCCTCGTCCTCCTTGGATTTGGCGCTTGCCGTCGGATAAATTTCCTCCAGCTCGGATATGGTAAACGGCGCCTCCTTCGGGTATTCCCCCTCGTAGGAATCGTCAAAATAGACCAGATCCGGCTGTCTTTTCTGCAGTTCCGTGATGATAAGCCCCATCTGCAGACCCCAGTCTCCCAGATGAATGTCTCCGATCACATCATGTCCCGCATAACGACAGATCCGCTTGATGCTCTCCCCGATTATGCCGGAGCGCAGATGCCCTACATGGAGCGGCTTCGCCACATTTGGACCGCCATAGTCAATGATAATCTTTTTAGGCTCCGGCGTCTGAAAGCCTAACTTTTCCGCACCTGCCATATCCCGCAGGTAATCCCGCACAAAGGACTCCTTCACCTTCATATTTAAAAATCCGGGCGCCACGGCGGAAACTTCCGACAACACTTGACTCTCCTGCAGTTTCCCGGCCACATCCTGCGCGATCATAAGCGGTGCTTTATGATATTTCTTTGCGCCTGCCATTGCGCCGTTGCACTGATATTCGCACAGATCAGGCCGGTTGGAGAGGGTGGCCCTGCCAAGTTCCGGATCATAACCTGCCGCCTCAAACGCCTTATTCAATTCCTTCGAAATCAAATCCAATATTTTTTGCATATTCTCCTCCATGAAAAGCGTTTCCCAAAATGTCTGTCATCAGGCATATACAGGAAATCCGCAAGGTGTTAAACTTAGAAGCAATGCAATTTTACCACAAATTCTGGCAAATGTCATTTATCAAAGACAATTGTACTGCAAAACTGTGGCAGACGGTATTGACCGTTATAGTCAAGCTCATCCTTGCCTCTTACCCACTGTCCGCCAAAAGCGCGGAATCGGCATACGCTGAAGCTGGTGGCGGCTATTGTTGTCAGTGTTGTCATTGCAGGTTGAACTTAAAAGTAAGGATACCGGCGGATTTCCCAGATCGCCGTGAACCTGTCACAGGGATCTACGGAACAGGCTGCAGAGGTGGAGGCGCTTGCCGGGCACACCGGCGAGTTCTCCGAAAACGTGTAGAAAATTGCGCAGGATGCCCGGCAGATCAGCAGTCTTTCAAAAAAAGTCGAAGAAGGGCTCCTTTTGAGTAACACCAGGATGCATAACATGGCAGAAGTCATCCAGAAAATCAGTGACAAATCAAGCGAGATCAACAAGATTGTGAAGACCATCGGCGATATTGCTCTCCAGACCAATATCCTTGCCCTGAACGCTGCGGTGGAAGCAGCGAGAGCCGGGGATGCCGGAAAAGGCTTCGCCTTGGGTGGTCGTTTTTAATTCTGCGTCCTGCGGGAATACACACAGCCGCAGTAATCCTGCCGGTACAGTCCATATTCCTTCGACAGCTCAATCGACCGCTTGTAGCCGTCTTTCTTCTTAAAGTCTGAGGGCAGCCAGGCAATGCCGTACTCCCGCCCAAGCTTCTCACCGATTTCGTTGAGTTTCGCGGCATTCTTTAATGGACTGATGGAAAGGGTCGTGGTGAAATAATCATACCGCCCTGCCTGCGCCATCCGGGCCGTCTCCCTGAGCCTCAGCTCATAGCAGGCAAAACATCTCTCGCCGCCCTCTGGGCACTGCTCCAGACCTTTCGCCATCTCATAGAATCGCTGCGGCTCATAGTCCCCCTCGATCACGTCGATCCGGTATGCCGTGCTTTCCACCTGCTGCCTGCCTGCATCATACACTGCTACCGCATCTTGTAACGCCACTGCATTCTCCAACGCTACCCCATCTTGCTCCGCTACCTCATCTTGTAACGCTACCTCATCTTCCAACGCTACCCCATCCTCCAACGCTCCCCCATCGCTGTCCGGGTTTTGATTGACCCTTTCAGTCAACCCCTCGTTGTATGCGGCAATCAGCCGTTTCTGCTCCTCCACACGCTTGCGGTACTCTGCATCCTCGGTGATATTCGGATTGAAATAAAAGACCGTGATCCTGAAATACTGTCGCAGATATTCCAGTACATAACTGCTGCAAGGCGCACAGCAGCTGTGCAGAAACAGGGTCGGAGCGCTCCCGTCCGCCGCACAGATGCCGTCTATGATTTTATCCAGTTCCTTCTGATAGTTTCTGACCGTGTTCATATTTTCCCATTCCTTACTTTACATGCTTTTCTCTGCCATTCCGTCAAAGGATCCTGCCTGTTGACCAAGCCAGTTCTCTTCCGCTTCTCCGCCTGCTCTGCCGGTTACGCCGCGCAGCTTCAAAGCACAACGCTTCTCTCCTGCTCCACCTGATAGACCGCATCAGCCGCGATTTCATACACTTTCCTGTAATCCGTCTCCTCCACCAGGCAGCCTGTGATCCTGTAATCATCCAACCCCGTCCTGTAGAGCACATGGACAATATTTTTTCCTCTGTACGGGTCCGCCCAGAGCGCCAAAGGCGTGTCAGCGCCGCTCTCCATTTCTTCCACAAACATGGCAAGTCCCCTGTCCGCTTCCTCGTATGCCGCCTTTCCATCCCCGTCTTCCCAGCCTGACGAATGGTCCTTCTGCAAGGTGAACTCCAGATAATTCCTGGCATATAAGTTCGCCAGATACCGTATGCCCTTGTGGTAGCTTTCCTCCTGCCCATCGTTGTCGAGGTCACACTGGTAATTCCCCTCGTTCCCTTCTGACTGCTCCGGCTCCTGGTCTGCTGTCCGCTCCGCCTTCCCTGTTATCTCCTGACCCTTATCGAGCCGTTCCTTTACCGCAGCACACTCTTTTGTTATGCGCTGTGCCAGACTCTCATAACCTGCCTCCGCCCAGATCTGCCGGATCTCATACTCTTTCGGAACCAGGTGAAGCGATGCTTCCTCCACTCTCTTCCCGTCCTCATAGCAGCTCAGTGTATAGCCCTCATAGATCAGACTGCTATAGTCAAAATCAAGGAGGCACAGATACTGCTTCCCCTCATAGGTAAGGATGCCAAATTCCTCCTGCACTTCAAAAAAGCTGTCTGTCTCCTCATAGAATCCGTCCGGCTGTCCTTGCAGAAAAATATAGTCCGCATTGCCGGAAGTGCCGCCGATAAAGTGGCCGTACAGCCGTCCCACCAGATCATCCGCGCCGTCATTGTCGCAGTCTGCCTGTAGAAACGTATACATATAGTTATAGCGGGCGGCCTCCTGCACCTGCTGCCGGACAGCCATATCTCTTCCGGCGAGGGAACGCATCTCCTCCTGCGTCAGTTCCCTGCCGCTTCCCGTTGTACACAGACCGTCCGCATATTTCCCATCCGCCGTGCCAAGCACCGCAGATTCCTCTCCATCTCCCACTTCACTTAAGAGAACCGGATCCTTTCCAGCCGCCATCATACTGGCGGTCTCATCCAGAAGAGCCTGCGGAATCCGTTTCCGTTCTCCTTCCATCCTGTGCATTCTGGCATAGACTTCCTTCGGCGCCATGCCGTCATAAAACCGCTCATACAGAAGCCGCACTCTGCCCTGTTCTTCCCGCTCCCACGCATCCAGGGAAAAGGTTTCCTCAAAGAGAAGCTGTTTTGGCGCATCCTCATAGGCCCAGACCTTTAACCCGTCTTCCACGATGGACACGACACATTCCCTCTTTTTCACCAGCGCATTCCCCTCCCACTGCCAGATGGCCTCCGCCGCTCTTACAGGCCCCCATTCGGCGGGAATGTCATTGTTGGTAATGCTCCAAATGGTCTCCGTCTCAGGGAATCCCTTTTCATACAGCAAAGAGAGCTCACACTGTGCCGGCTCATAGACCTTTGTCTGCCGGTTCCACAGATAGGTTTCCCTGTATCCCGCCAAATCCGGGCAGCCGTCAAAATTCACGTCCTTTATCTGAATCCATCCTTCGCTGCCGCTTCCTAAATCTCCCGGAATCTCTTGAAAAGGTCTTTCATAATACCCTTCCCTGTACAGCCGCAGCTTCGTGTTTCCCCTCCGCCTTTCACATGCATAGAGAAAGGAAATTCCCTCCTCCGGCGCGAGCCTGCGGTAAGAAAAGGCATAGGACTCCTTTAAGGATCCGACGCTGCCGCCGTCCTTCCAGTACACCATGCCATCTGCAAGCAGCTCTCCAAAGCTGCATCTTTCCTCTATCGCAATCTCCTGCACCAGGCAGACCGCATCACCCTGCACCAAAAAGAAATACAGATACCCGTCCTGCTCCAGCCGGTAAATGTACTCCCGCTTCCCTTGATCCGCATACATACAACATCCCACCGCCTCCGGCAGCAGATCAAAAAAGGCGCAAAGAAGCGCCGTCTCACTGCCGTATGCCGCCCTGTAATGCAGCAGACGGATCCTTGGCGGCAACGCGAGGTACACCTCGATTCCATCGCCCCCTACTCGATCCGCATACACCTCCTGCGCACCGCACAGATCCAGAATCCGCCCTTTGCTCCCATCAGACAAAAAATGCCCCGTGCAGAAAATATTGCCGTTGTCGGCAGCCGCAATGGGTTTGGCTTGAACGCCCTCCGGCAGCGTCACGCTAAGACCGGCGTATGTCAGCACATTTTCCCGTATCACAGCCTCAGCCTCATCCTGCGTCAGCACAGCGCACTCTTTTCTTGCTCCAGGATCCTCTGCGGCGGGCGGCTCCGGCTCCCCGTTTGCGGCATTGTCCTGCGCCTTTGCCTCCGCTTCTGCCAGATCCGCGCCCGCCTCTGCCAAGGGATCATGCCCGCTGTCAGCATTTTCTTCTTCCGCAGGGCTGCTCCCGGCATCAGCATTTTCCTTTTCTGCAGGACTGTGCCCGGCGGCTGGGTTTTCCTTCTCCGCAGAGCCATATCCGCCGCTGTCCACACCGCCAAAGATAACCGCAAGCAGCATGCACAGCGACAGCCCGGCCCCTATTCCTCTCTTAACAAAATTCTCCCTATTTATCATCTGATCATCAGTCCCAGCCGCTGTCAGTCATTTCCACCGCGGCTTCTATCTTGCGCGGGCAGGCCGCCGGATGACAGCCCGGAGCCACCTCCTGGACATATGGGCTCATCCCCCAATCCTACTTCCCCCGCCTCGCAATGGATGCAATGTCAATCAGGCTCATCTCCTCCTGGGTCGCCGCGTTTTCCAGACTGGTCACAAGCGCGGCGGCCGTGTCCATGGCAGTGATACAGTTGACCCCCGTCTCGATAGCGGTTCTGCGGATCAGAAAACCGTCCCTGTTCTTGTCCCGCCCCTGGGTCGGGGTGTCAATCACCAGGTCAATCCTGTGTCCCAGAATCAGATCCATGACCGTGGGCGATTCCTGGGAAATCTTATTTACCTTGCGCGCCTTTACTCCGGCTTCATTCAGCGCAGCCGCCGTGCTTCTGGTGGCGTAAATGATATAGCCCAGCTTCTCAAAGCGTCTCGCCACCTCGATGGCCTCGCCTTTATCCGCGTCTTTCACGGTAATAATCATCTGTTTATGCTTCGGCAGACTCACGCCCGCACCGAGAAACGCTTTGTAGAGCGCCTCGTTAAAACTTTTCGCAATACCAAGGCACTCGCCAGTGGACTTCATTTCCGGCCCCAGGCTGATCTCCGCGCCCCGGATCTTCTCAAAGGAGAACACCGGCATTTTTACGGCAAAATAGTCCGCCGCCGGCTGTAAGCCCGGCTCATAGCCCAGATCTTTGATCTTTTTGCCGATAATCACCTCCGTGGCCAGATCCACGATCGGAATGCCCGTCACCTTGCTGATATAAGGTACAGTTCGGGAAGAGCGGGGATTGACCTCGATCACATACACCTCGTCCCCCATGGCGATAAACTGAATATTGATCAGGCCGATCACATGAAGGGCCTTCGCCAGCCGCCTCGAATATTCGGCAATGGTTTCCTTCACCTTATCGCTGACCGTGGGCGCGGGATAGACGGAGATGCTGTCGCCGGAGTGCACGCCCGTCCGCTCGATATGTTCCATAATGCCGGGAATCAAAATATCCGTGCCATCGCAGACCGCGTCCACCTCCAGCTCTTTGCCCTGCAAATATTTATCCACCAGAATGGGGTGGTCCTGCTCGTAACGGTTGATCACCGCCATAAACTCCTCTATCTCTGTATCGGACAGCGCGATCTGCATGCCCTGTCCGCCAAGCACATAGGAAGGGCGAACCAGCACGGGATAGCCAAGCCTGTTGGCCACGGCCTTTGCCTCCTCTGCCGTGTAAACCGTGCCGCCTGCCGCTCTGGGAATCTCCGTCTCCTCCAGAATCCGGTCAAAAAGCTCCCGGTCCTCCGCCGCGTCCACGTCCTCCGCCTTTGTGCCGAGAATCGGCACGCCCATCTTCATCAGGCTTTCCGTCAGCTTGATGGCCGTCTGTCCGCCAAACTGCACCACCGCGCCGTCGGGCTTCTCCACATTGACGATGTTCTCCACATCCTCCGGCGTCAGCGGTTCGAAGTAGAGCTTGTCCGCGATGTCGAAGTCGGTGCTCACTGTCTCCGGGTTGTTGTTGATGATGATGGTCTCATACCCTTCTTTTGCAAACGCCCAGGTGGCGTGCACGGAGCAATAGTCAAACTCGATGCCCTGCCCGATGCGGATCGGCCCGGAACCGAGCACCAGCACTTTCTTTTTCGGGTGGCTCTCCACCACCTCCGTCTCAGAACCGAACACGGAGTAATAGTAGGGCGTGCTCGCCGCAAATTCCGCCGCGCAGGTGTCTACCATCTTGAAGGCGGCAACAATGCCGTTTTCATAACGCATGTTCTTTATTTCTTCTTCGGTTTTCCCGGTCAGCCTTGCAATCACGCAGTCTGGAAACTCGATCCGCTTCGCCTCTTTCAGAAGCTCCACCGTCAGCGGCTCCTTTATAAGGCGTTCCTCCATCTCCGTGAGTATGGCAATTTTGTCGATAAACCAGTGATCCACCATAGTGATCCTGTGGATCGTGTCATAGTCCACGCCCTTGCGGATCGCCTCCGCGATAATATAGATTCTCTGGTCGTCCACAATCTCCATGCGCTCCAGAAGCTCCTCTTTGGAGAGCGCTGAGAAGTCGTAGCTGCGCAGGCAGTCCACATGCTGCTCTAAGGAACGGATCGCCTTCATCAGCGCGCCCTCAAAGTTATTGCCGATGCTCATCACCTCGCCCGTGGCCTTCATCTGCGTCGTCAGTGTGCGTTTCGCCGTGATAAACTTATCGAAAGGCAGTCTCGGTATTTTTACTACGCAGTAGTCGAGCGTTGGCTCGAAGCTGGCGTAGGTCTTTCCCGTGATGGCATTTTTGATCTCGTCCAGCGTATAACCAAGGGCAATCTTTGCCGCCACCTTGGCGATCGGATAGCCCGTGGCCTTACTCGCCAGCGCGGAGGAACGGCTCACACGGGGATTCACTTCGATCACACAGTATTCAAAGCTGGTGGGATGCAGGGCAAACTGCACGTTACAGCCGCCCGTGATCTCCAGCTCGTTGATGATATTTAAGGCCGAGCTTCGGAGCATCTGGTATTCCTTGTCCCCAAGCGTCTGAGAAGGCGCCACCACGATGCTGTCGCCTGTGTGCACACCAACCGGGTCGATATTTTCCATATTGCAGACCGTGATGCAGTTGCCCGCGCCGTCCCGCATCACTTCGTACTCGATCTCCTTCCAGCCCGCGATGCACCGCTCCACCAGCACCTGTCCCACGCGGGAAAGCCTGAGACCGTTCGCCAGAATCTCCTCCAGCTCGATCTGGTTGTGGGCGATGCCGCCGCCGGAGCCGCCAAGGGTATAGGCCGGACGAAGCACCACCGGATAGCCGATTTTGTTCGCAAACGTCACGCCGTCCTCAATATTTTCCACCACCAGGGAAGGGGCGCACGGCTCCCCGATCTTCTCCATGGTCTCCTTAAATTCCAGACGATCCTCCGCCTTGCGGATGGTTTTCGCCGTGGTGCCAAGAAGGGTCACGCCATGAGCCGCAAGAAATCCCGACTCATCCAGCTCCATGCCCAGATTTAAGCCCGCCTGACCGCCCATATTGGGAAGCAGGGAATCCGGCTTTTCCTTTATAATAATCTGCTCCAACACCTGCGTCGTCAGCGGCTCGATGTACACCTTGTCCGCGATATCGCCGTCTGTCATAATGGTGGCCGGGTTGGAGTTTACCAGAATGACCTCCATGCCCTCCTCCTTTAAGGAGCGGCACGCCTGCGTTCCCGCATAGTCAAACTCCGCCGCCTGCCCGATCACAATCGGCCCCGAACCGATGACAAGCACTCTTTTCACATTTGGATTTTTTGGCATTGTATTTCCTCCATTTCTCAACCCCGAAGAAACATAGTAACTCTTAGTAAGCGTTAGAGTTACTTTTCGTCTTGATCATTTCTATAAACCGGTCAAACAGATACGAGGAATCCTGCGGTCCCGGGCACGCCTCCGGGTGGAACTGCACCGTAAAAATGTTCTTTCCCGTATAGGAAAGGCCCTCGTTTGTGCCGTCGTTCACATTGACAAAGGCCGGAACCGCCACCTGCGGATCAAGCTTGTCCGTATCTACCACATAGCCGTGGTTCTGGGAGGAAATATAAACCCTGCCCGTCTCCAGATCCTTCACCGGATGATTGCCGCCCCGGTGGCCGTACTTCATCTTGAAAGTGTCCGCTCCCGTGGCAAGCGCCATGAGCTGATGCCCCAGACAGATCGCAAAAATCGGTGTGTCGGACGCATAGAGCTTTCGGATTTCTTCTATAATAGTGACGCATTCCTTCGGATCGCCCGGGCCGTTGCTGAGCATAATGCCGTCCGGTGCATCCGAAAGAATCTCCGCCGCCGTAGTCTGCGCAGGGTAAACTGTCACGTCACAGCCCCTTGCCGCCAGCGATCCTGCAATGTTGTCTTTGGCCCCCAGGTCAAGAAGCGCTACCTGCAGACCTTTGCCTGTCAATTCTCGCACAAGACTGGGCTTCTTTTCCCGGATACCCGCCTCAAAGTCTTCCCTTTTAAAGGAGGAACTGCCGGAAAGTGGTCCGTTCTGGGCAAGTTCTTTTGTCCCCGCCAGCACGTATTTCTCCGCGCAGCTTACCCGTTCCACTACCCTGCCTGTCGTATACGCTTTTAATTTGGGAATGATTGTATCCAGATTATAATTGCTGTCGGTAGTGATCATACCGTTCATGGTACCCTTCTCGCGAAGGATTCTGGTAAGGGCTCTGGTGTCGATCCCGGCGATACCCGGCACGCCATTGTCCTCTAAGAATTGTTGAATTGTCATATCACATCTGAAATTGCTGGGAATCCTCGAAAGCTCCCGCACAATGAAACCGTCCGGCCATGGCCTTTTCGATTCCATATCATCTTTGCAGACCCCGTAATTCCCGATCAACGGGTATGTCATACACACGGCCTGTCCCGCGTAGGATGGATCAGTCAGCACTTCCAGATAGCCCGCCATGGAAGTGTTAAAAACAATCTCACTGACGATCTCCTTCCTCGCCCCTATATGTGTCCCCTCAAACACAGTGCCGTCTTCCAGTATTAAAAATGATTTCATCTTCTACCCTGTCCCTTTCGCCGGCCATTTTTCTTTTTAGTAAGCCTCCGCACACATATCGTATGCGGAGGCTCCTTTGCCATCGCCTATTGTATCATATAATTATCGTTTTTGGTATACCATACTTTTAAATAGAACTGCATTTCTCCATTACAAAATTCGTAAGGGCAATTCCCTACCTTTCCACACGCTGTTCTTTGATTACTACATATCCCCTCTTTTCAAAGAATGGTCTTGCCGTAATGGACGCGTGGGTCGTGATTTTCCCCGAAACAATCTGCTCCAACCCATCGCAGATCGCTGTCGCGATGCCTTTTCTCCTTTACGCACTCTGATTCCTATCGGAAGTATCCAACGCCGCTCTCAAATATCTTCATATCCTGCTCACCAAAAATATTCACAGCCACGGCTTCCCCTCTTCTCTCCGAATGCGCCATCTTACCCAGACATCTTCCATCCGGGGAAGTGATGCCCTCGATGGAAGCGTAGGAGCCGTTGATGTTCCACTCCTCATCCATAGACACACTGCCGTCGGCATCTGCATACTGGGTAGCCACCTGCCCGTTTGCGAACAGCCTGTCGATCCACTCCTTCGGAGCTACGAACCGCCCTTCGCCGTGGGAAGCCGGGTTTACATAAGTCTGCCCGAGCTCCGCCCCTGCAAGCCAGGGTGACTTGTTGGAAACTACCTTGAGATAAGCCATCTTTGAAATATGGCGGTTTACCGTATTGAAGGTCAGCGTAGGAGAATCCTCCCCCTGCTCCCGGATCTCCCCGTAAGGCACGAGCCCCAGTTTAATCAACGCCTGGAAACCGTTACAGATTCCCAGTGCAAGACCGTCCCTCTCGTTTACAAGCTTCATCACCGCTTCCCTCATTTTCTCGTTCTGGAAAGCAGTCGCAAAAAACTTGGCGGAACCGTCCGGCTCATCGCCCGCGGAAAAACCGCCGGGGAACATGATGATCTGCGCCTGTCCGATCGCCTTCTCAAAGGCCTCCACGCTCTCTCTGATATCCGCCGCGTTCCGGTTCTTAAACACCTTTACGACGGTTTCAGCCCCGGCGTTCTCAAAGGCCTTCGCGCTGTCGTACTCACAGTTCGTGCCCGGGAATACCGGGATAAATACCGTGGGCTTCGCCACCTTATGTCTGCACACATAAATACTGTCTGCACGGTACAGTTCCGATGCCACGGGACTCTTGTCTTTTCCGGCCGTATAGGGAAATACCTTGTCAAGCTTCGCGCGCCAGGTCTGCACGGCTTCCGCCTGTTCCAGCTTCATGGAGCCGTAGGTGAACGCGCCGTCCGCCGTCACGGTACCGATCTCCTCATAGGAAATCCCCAGCGCCTTCAAGTGATGTACCTCTTTCGCCGGCATCTCCGCCACGATATCGCCAAGGCCGTTGTCAAACAGGGATTCCATCTTATAGGAAGAATCCACCGCCACGCCGAGTCCGTTTCCGAATGCCATCTTACTCACAGCCGCCGCTACGCCCTTTGCGTCCAGCGCGTAGGCCGCCACGATCTTTCTCTTCTGAAACTTCACCGGCATTCCATTTATGACTTCTATGTCAGTATACTCTGACATTAATGTCATTATCTTGTCATAAAGTGTCATAACCTCGTCATAAACCGGCAGATCATAGGAATCACGCGGGATACGGAACCGCACGAGACGATCCCCCGGGTATTTTAATTCGGGTGTGACAATATGCCCGCTCTGATTCACATTGACCGCAAAGGACACCAGCGTAGGCGGCACGTCGATATCGTTGAAAGTGCCTGACATGGAATCCTTGCCGCCGATGGAGGGCAGTCCGTACTTCATCTGGGCATCGTATGCACCGAGAAGCGCTGAGAACGGCTGGCTCCAGCGGGACGGCTCCCCGCTCATACGCCGGAAATACTCCTGGAAGGTAAAACGGATCGTCCGGTAATCCCCGCCGTTAGCCACAATCTTCGCCATGGATTCGGTCACCGCATAAACCGCGCCGTGGTACGGGCTCCAGCTTGACAGGTAAGGGTCAAAGCCGTAGCTCATCATGGTTACGGTGTCTGTCTTTCCTTCCAGGGTCGGGAGTTTCGCCACCATAACCTGCGTCTCTGTCAATTGAAACTTACCGCCGTAGGGCATATACACGCTGCCTGCGCCGATGGAAGCGTCAAACATCTCCACAAGCCCCTTCTGGGAGCAGACATTCAGATCCGCCAGAAGGGAAAGCCACGCCGCCCTCACATCCTTGCGGGCAACAGCCTCCGCCACCGCGGGTGTCGCGATCTTTTTCAGATAGTCTTCCTTCTCATCGGGAATTTCCACAAAAACATCCGTCTCCTGGTGGGCGCCATTGGTATCCAGAAAGGCTCTGGACAGATCCACGATTTTCTTCCCACGCCATTTGAGCACCAGACGGGGCTCCTCGGTGACTACCGCCACAGGCACCGCCTCCAGATTCTCCTCCGCCGCATACCCGAGGAAAGCGTCCACATCGCCGGGAGCCACTACCACTGCCATACGCTCCTGGGATTCCGAAATCGCAAGTTCCGTCCCGTCCAGCCCCGCATATTTTTTCGGCACTTTATCCAGATCCACAACGAGCCCGTCCGCCAGCTCACCAATGGCCACAGACACGCCGCCCGCACCGAAATCATTACATTTCTTAATCAGCCGGCTCACTTCCTCACGCCGGAATAATCTCTGAATTTTTCTCTCCGTGGGCGCATTTCCCTTCTGCACTTCCGCGCCGCATGTATCAATGGATTTCTCCGTATGCACCTTGGAGGAACCCGTCGCGCCGCCGCAGCCGTCACGCCCGGTTCTGCCGCCCAGCAGAATGATGATATCGTCGGGATCGGAATTTTCCCGGATCACATTCTTTCTCGGCGCCGCACCCATCACCGCGCCGATCTCCATGCGCTTCGCCACATAATTTGGGTGGTAAATCTCTTTGACCAGTCCGGTCGCCAGACCGATCTGATTACCATAGGAAGAGTAACCGTTGGCCGCACCCCGCACCAGCTTCTTCTGGGGCAGCTTTCCTTTCAGTGTGTCCGCCACCGGCACTGTGGGATCCGCCGCGCCGGTCACACGCATCGCCTGATAGACATATCCCCTGCCCGAAAGGGGATCCCGGATCGCCCCGCCAAGACAGGTGGCCGCGCCGCCAAACGGCTCGATCTCCGTGGGATGGTTGTGGGTTTCGTTCTTGAAAAAGACAAGCCACTCCTCTGTCACCGGGCCGTCGCCGTAATCCATCTCCACCGGCACCACAACAGAGCAGGCATTGATCTCATCGGACTCCTCCATATCGTCCAGTTTCCCATCCTTTTTTAACTTTCTCATAGCCATCAGTGCCAGATCCATCAGACAGACAAACTTGTCCTCCCTGCCCTTAAAAATCTCCTCTCGCACATGCAGATAATCCTTATATGTTTTTTCAATCGGCTCCCGGTACTTTCCTTCCCCGAAGCTCACGTTCTTAAGCTCGGTAGAAAAAGTCGTATGACGGCAGTGGTCGGACCAGTAAGTATCCAGCACCCGGATCTCCGTCATCGTGGGATTGCGCTTCTCCTCTTTTGCAAAATAACCCTGAATATGCAGAAAGTCCTTGAACGTCATGGCAAGACCGAGAGACTCATACAGCTCCTTCAGCTCTTCCTGGGGCATGTCCACAAAGTCCTCCCGCTCCGGGAGATTCTCCAGCACAGCCACATCCGCAGGCTCCTCATAGGTAAATGCCAGCGTCTCCGGGGGCACCTGTCCCGTTTCTCTCGAATCCACGGGGTTGATACAGTATGCCTTGATCCGCGCAAGTTCATCATCCGTCACATTTCCATTGACCATATAAGTCACTGCCGTTTTGATGAGCGGTTCCTCGTCTTCCTTCAGAAACTGCACGCACTGCACAGCGGAATCAGCCCGCTGGTCAAACTGCCCCGGCAGAAACTCTACAGAAAATACCCGTCCGTTTTCCGGGATTTCAATCTGCTCCCGGTATAAAATATCCACAGGCGGCTCTGAAAAAACCGTCCGGCAGGCTCTCTCAAACACTTCCTCAGAAATATTTTCCACATCATAGCGGATGAAAACCCGTATCTGTTCCACGCTGTTTATACCAAGAAAACTCTCGATCTCTTCCTTCAGTTCCCTGGCCTTAACTGCATAAGGCTCTTTCTTCTCCACATAAATCCTTCTGACATTTCCCATAGTCGGTTCTCCTCCATTATTACAGTTCCCATCTTGTCCTATCTGTTAAAAATCGTCGCCCGGCAGCGGCCACTAAGCGTATGCCTGCGGCAAGCTCCGAGAACGCTCCGCAGTATCCTTGAATGTTTTACACAATTTCCTGTAGAATAAAAAGATACCCCCTGCACGGAGTATCCTTCCTGCCGCCCTTAAATCTCCGTAATCAGTCCCTGCATGATGTAGAGCAGCTGCTCATCCACCATCTTTTCCGTGATGCCGAAAGTCTGCGCGTTGATCTTCAGCCCTTCCAGCACATACATGATATTTGCCGCGGCCCCTTTTGGATTCTCACAGTAAAACTCGCCGCTTGCAATTCCCGCCTCTATCAGCTTCTCAATCACTCTGACACCTGCGTCAAACTGCCTGCGCAGCATGTTATTCTTGTCGGTCGATTTGTGGACAAAAAAATATTCATAGACTGCCACAGTCAAATTATCCTTTTTCTGCAAAAGTTCCTTTTTCTGTTCTTTCAAAAAAAGCGTCAGAATGTCCGCCGCCGTATCTTCCTGCGCAATCCGCTCCGTGAAGACGTCGTCCGTCTCGTCCGCCTCCATCTGCAGCACTTCCAGCAGAATCTGATCCGTGCTCTCAAAATACAGGTACAGACCGCCCCGGCTGATCTCGCAGGCCTCCACAATATCCTTCATAGTCACGCTTTTAAAACCTTTTTCTACAAACACTTTTCTGGCTGTATCCAGTATGTATTTCCTTTTCTGTGCTGATTTTTCTCCCATCGTTTCCTTATCTCCCTAACAAAGAGCATCCTTCGGTCCGCTCACCTCTTGCGTTTTATTCCTGTTTTTCCCCTTTCTTTACATTGACCACTCTGGTCTGCACCGGATGATCCCAGAAATCCAGATTTTCTTTCATCTTTTTAATCACATGCAAAAAAATGCCGTTCTCCACCGCCTCAGACCATCTTCTTCCCTTTGTCATGCCCTCCATCACATATCTGGACAGAATGCCTTTCAGCACATCCATCTCCCGGATATCCGCCCGCCTGATCGCCAGGAGCTCATCCTCCATACGGCGGATTCTGTAACGCGAATAGACATACTTGTAATTCCGGTCCATAAGCTTCGTCCGCTGGGCCTCCTTAATGAAATTCATCAGCGTGCCGTCATACACCGGAAATGCAATCGAATGCTCCGCAATTCCGGAACCGGAATAACTCTGCTGCACACTCTTTCCGTTCTTGCTCTCCAGCCAGGACAGATACCGTGCCAGCTTTTCTACATCCGCCCTGTATTCATTCACCACCTGCTGTCTGTAGGCGATATCTTCTTTCTCTGTCTGTGTTTTATCCATAATTTTCACTCACTTCCATTTCCAAATCACTTTCATTCCACATCGGCAGACAAACGGGTCAATGGTCCCGACAAGCCTGTCATTTTCAATTTTAACACAAATTGTCGAAAAGTACAGCACAAAAATAGTCATTCTCCTTTCAGCGCCCCCTCCTGGGCGGTCATTCTCATTGACTTTTCCCCTAAAAAAGCATAAGATAGATACAAGGTTTTGTATCAATTTGCATAAGAGGGGGGTACTCAAATGGCAGTAAAAGAATTTCCTGCGGGCACACAGTTAATCCAGAGTGAGCAAAATCTGACTGCCCTGCATGTCATCGCTAAAGGAAGCGTCTGCGCCACCTATCCGGGAGGCAGTTTTTATCTGAAAAAGGGGGATGTCATCGGCGTCTGTGAGATCTTTTTCGGCTCTCACTTTATCAACTATGAGGCGGAGGAGCCCACCGGAATCGCCTCTTATCCGTGCACGGCCGCACAGCTTCCGCTGCTTATGTCAAAAAGCGTGGATCTGGCGAATATGATCGTGTCATCCCTGTTCAGGCAGTTCCGTGAGATCTATGACCAGTATGAACTGATGCGTTTTGACTGTGAAAATATTTACCATTTTCTGATGGACCGGTATGAAGAGTATAAGTCATTCTGTGTCAAGCACGGATTTACTCCCAGAGCATTGCCCGATATGGAAGATCTGACTCCCCTCACACTGGAGGAAGATCTGGAAGGATGGCTGGACGGCTACTACGAGCAAATGACTCTTATGGTCACTCAGAAATCCTCCAAATTCCACAAGCCCGACTTTCTTGCGGGAGTGGTTCTGAAAGCTGATCTGGATATCCACCGCATTATTTCCATATGCCGTGTTTTCTATGATTACAAGGCAGAGATTGCCAGTTTCCTGATGAACGAAAATCATCTGGACTTCTTCGATCTCTACGCAAGCCTTCTTTATAAAATCGGGGCGAACGATACCGATTCCACTACGGTAAGCGCAGCGATCTCCACCATCATGATCCAGTTGGAAGACCTGCCTTCGATTGACCGTGAAATGTATCAGCAAAGAGCCGACGAATACCGCGCGAAACTGGAAAATCTCGGGGAAGGCAGCGACGAGGAATCCACTGCTTCCATGGACAATGTGGCTGACATAGAGCACTCTATGGAAACCATTCTCTCCTACGCCGAAGTGGACGTGGAAGCGGCCGCCGCTTTCCGTGAATCTGTAGGCAAATTTGCCAAGATGGCAGATAAGAACGCATCGGATGACGCCGCCAGAAAGCTGCGCATGACGATCACCAAGCAGTTCTATAGCATATATGAAAAAGCCTTCGTGAAGAGCCTGAAAGATACCGCATCTGTTCCTAAGATCGTGAAAATGTTCTTCAACTTTGGCTACGTGGACGAAAATCTTGCCGGAATGGAAAATGCCGCCTATCTGTATAAGCTGGTCGACAAGCTTCCAAGCGACCCCAAGCGCAAGGTTTACACCGTCTACGAATGGCTTATGGCCATCTATGACGGGAAGAAGCCGCCGAGCCGCAACGAGTTTGACGCTGACTTCCCCACCTATCTGCGCGAGCAGAAAATGAGTGGCAACATTACCGCCGCAGACGAAGCGCGGATGCAGAACGACCCGCTGGAACAGGTTCTCTTCGAGATGCGCAACATGTTCCCTTCCGTCAACAAGATTACCTTTGGCCGTGTCTTAAGCTTCTGCCCGATTTTCTCGGAGCACAATGTCTTAAAAGAGCTGGAGGGTTCCCTTGTCACTGTGGATAAGGTGGAAGCCGGCTTCAAGACCATCCGGGATATTGATTTCAGCGCCTACTACCGCGATGTAATCTACACAAACCCGGATATCGGCATCGGAAAGGAAACCGTCGGCGTAGAGGTGCTTCCCGACATTATTCTCATGCCCAATGTGGGAACCCGCGGCATTGCATGGCAGGAAATTGAGGGACGTAAGCGTACGACACCCGCCCGCATGATGGTATCCATCTTCCAGATGGAAGACCTGACCAATATTCTGGTCCGGCTGACCGGCGATTTCCGTTGGGAAATGTGCAAGCGCGTGCAGGGCGCCCGCTGGAACGATATTTCGGAGGCTTCCCTCACAAGCGAATACTTCGACTACATCCAGTTCTACCGTAAGAACCATGAGCTGTCCGCGGATGCCAAGGACAAAATCAAACTCGGCATGAAGAAAGCGAAAAACAGTTATAAGGAAATGTTCATCCGTGACTACGAGGCGTGGATTCTCTACGAGGGCACAGGTTCTCCCAGATTGAACAAGGTGTCCCGCAACATCATTTTCACCTACTGTCCTTTTGCCAAGGAGATCCGCACGAAGCTGATGGCGAACCCGCTTTACAAGGAGACCATGGCGCGCTACGATATTAAGCTTTCGCAGAAGCTCCACCATTATGACAATGTGTTCCAGAAGTTGAAAAACACAGGAACGCCGATTCCACAGGAACTGCAGATGCAGCGCGACTATCTTTGTAAGTAAGTTCGTTTCGCTAATATAGTGTTATTCCTTTGTAATATACTTATAGACTGTCAAGGGGAAAAACGGTATATTAATTATAGACTTGATCACGGAAGTCAAGTCGGCAATAGCAATTCCGAAGAATTCCCCTTTTACACAAGCAAAAGCCCCGAAGGCATAGCCTCCGGGGTTTTTGCTGTGCGCAGACACATATGACCGTTTATCTGCGGCATGCATAACGGGCAGGAAAACCTTCCTGCCCGATGATATTACATGATTCTGTATGCTTTATTTTTTCTCTGTACTTGCAGGCTTCACAAGGAAGAGACTGATTAACAGTGCGATAATATAGAGCACAATCGTGAAGTACAGCACGTTCTGGTATCCCACAGGATTGACCATGTTGCCGTGGGAATCCTCGATAAAGCTGCCTGTGTTGCTCACGATCAAGGTTGCGATCTGGTTGCCGGTAAGACCCGCAAACGCCCATGCGGAAAGGGTGATACCGTGGATCGCGCTGATGCTGCCCATGCCGTAGTGGTCGGAAAGCAGGGTCGGCACGTTGGAGAAACCGCCGCCGTATCCGGCATTTACCATAAAGATCAGAGCCAGCACAAGAACGATCAGGAACATATTGCCCTCGCCGTTCTTGATACCGCCGGTAAGCATTACCGCGCCGGTAAATATAATCGAGAGCACGAAGATCAGCTTGTAAATCGTGTTTCTGTCCTTCATCAGATCCGCCCACGCGGAGAAGCCGAGACGGCCGCCCGCATTGAAGATTGCGGATACGGTGGAGATCACGCCGACCACGCCTGCCAGACCGATACATTTCACGATCATCTTCTCCTGGGAGATCAGCGCAAGGCCACAGGTGATGTTGATGTAGAACATCAGCCAGATGCCCACATAGTTGCTGACGGGACGGGTTTTGATGGTATCCATGATGCCCTGTCCTTTTTCCTTCTTCTGGGGTTCGTGCCAGCCTGCCGGCTTCGCCAGAAGGAGATGGCCCACAAACATCATCACGAAATAGACTGCCGCGAGGATGTAGAACATCTTATAGATGCCGCCCTCTCCGAGATTGGCAAGGAGCGCCTGCATGATAGGGCTTGCAATCGCCTTCGCGCCGCCAAAGCCCGCCACCGCGAGACCTGTGGCAAGACCTTTCTTATCCTCGAACCAGAGCATCAAGGTCTTTACCGGGGACAGATAACCCGTTCCAAGTCCGACGCCCATGATAAAGCCGTAGCAGACATAAATACCAACCAGTGCCAGAGGACTGCCGGGATTGTTTCCTCCATAATAAATGAAGAAGCCCGTACCCGCCATACCGAGCGCAAAAGTGATCGTAGCGATCAGGGACGACTTATGTATGTCCTTCTCCACCACGTTGCCCAGAAATGCCGCGGACATGCCGAGGAAGAAAATGGCGAAGCTGAACGCCCACTCCGTAGCTGCCTTGGAAAAGCCTATGTAGTCAGCGATCTCCTGACTGAAAATAGACCAGCAGTACACCGTACCGATACTGAAGTGCAGGAGCAATGCCGGGATCGCGGCACGCACCCATTTGTTTTGACAGTTTTTCATACTCTTACCTGTTATCCTTTCGTTAGATTATTCTGAAAAGCTATATAACTTTAATAATTTTATAATATATTCTTTATAATTTCAAGCGCATTCCTAATATAACGAGTCCCAACAGGTTCTCTATTTAATTGTAAAGTTTTTTACAATCTCTTTCTTCCGGCTGGTGACGGTCAGATTGTCACCCTCAACCGTTATAACCGCCGTAAATTTACCCCTGACAGTCGGCGCATTCTTCATCGGAGAGGCATTTCTCTTCTTCCCCTGTCCTCTGTACCAGGTTATCTTATAATCTGCAGCCGGCAGGACATTCCTGCCGATCTTAACCGTGTAGGGCTTCATTTCTATACCCGTATACTTTGCGCTCCCGGCTCCCGACACGCTTACCCTGGCAATCGTGTTCGGCGTTACCTCATATGGCTGGGTCTGACTGACCTTACCCGTATAATTGCCCTTTCCGACGATTGAAATCGTGTAGGAACCGACCGGAATTGCCCCGCCGTTTTTACCCTTTATCTCACTCTCCGTTTCCTCATTATACATAATCTCATAGTCCCGGCCTGCTTTGAGCGCTTTTCTGTTCAGTTTTACCACCGTCGCGGGAGGGTTTGCCCCACCGTTATATGGCTTACTTTTCAGAGTCTTTGAAAAATCCGCGCCGGATATGTCGATGGGCGTGATTTCAAACGGGTATTCTATCGTACCGGCATACTTCCCGCTTCCTGTCACCAGAACCCTGGCGATTCCGGCATCTTTATTGTGCACATAGGTCGTCTTAAACGTCACCGGCTTGTACTGTGCGTCCGGCTTCTTTTTTACTACAGGCTTAATCGCCTTACCTGTATAGGGCGTTATCCTGTCCTCCCCCTCTTTCCTGACGGTCTCCGGCCATGTGACGTCAAACATTTCCGCCGTGATAAGCTGCCCGGCGGCCGCCTTGATGGTCACGGTCTTCCCCGCAAATTTCACGGAGACATTGGCATTTCCCTGACTCACTGCCTGCAGCGTCAACGTGATGCGGTTCTCTGAAACAGACACATCCGTCACTGCCACACTGGGTCTGGAGCAGACCACCTGCGGCGCTCCCACCTTTTTCTGTTCTGTCATCCACTCCGCAGTATGGGGTGATTTTCCCATATCCACGGTCAGCGCAATGGTCTTTTTATCCTTCTTTTCACCGTCTATTCCAAGAGACACGCTCTCGTTCGACTTGCCGGTACTTTCCGACTTCACCGCCTTAACCTGATCTACATTTATCTGACATTGCGCCGCCATTCCTGACGCCGTCAGATAAACCGTCGCCGTACCGGGCGCCACCGCAGTGACGACGCCGTTCTTATCTACCTTCGCCACCCTGGTATCGCTGCTTGACCAGACACCGGAAACGCCGCTGTAATCCCAGTCTCCTTCGATGGTATAGGTCAACGTCTCCTTCCCTTTCGCAAGCAGGCTGCATTCTGTCCGGTTCAGCGTGATTCTGCCGTTTTCATCTCCATAATCACCGTCAGCGTCATATTCGCTGTCAGCATCATAATTGCCGGCAGCCAGTGTGGGAAACGTAAACTTTTTCGGTTCCTGCTCATGCAGCACATTTCCAGTCGACAGATGCTGCCCGTCTTCCTTCGTCAGCAGATACTTCATCGTTGACTTCTTGTGCGATGGGGGACCGCTATTATCATTATATGTCGTATCAATCAGATACCAGTTTCCATTCGGCATCTGCACATAATTCCACGCATGTCCGTATATGTTTCCATCGTTGGACTTCCAATCCCCTACCACAAACAGATTGGGGATGCCGACCACATCTAACAGCCTCGACATCGTCTTCGCATAACCCTCACAGACACCATAGCCTTCCAGAAGGATACCGTATGACGTGTGGCATTTATAATATGCCTCCTTACCCGCGTCATCATCGGAGTTGAGAAGTCTGTAATAGGCTTCCACGCCTCCCTTTTCATCGGAATAATATCCGTTTTCACAGACCCACTGGTCCAGATATTTTATGATGCCGTACGTCAGCACATCCGGATAGTTCTCCACCGCATACTGCACGGCAAGCTGCCCTGCCTCCTTCACTTTCTCCTGTGCCCGCTGTTCCAGAGAACTGCTGTAATAAGCAGATGCACCGAAATTAACAACCAGCTTTTCAACCACTCCGGAAGGCTCGTCAAATACTTCGCAATGCATACCATATAACCGTTCCGGACAGTATTGCATCCAGTCCGTCTCAGCCGGGTAACCCAGCATCAGGGCGGAGACCGCATGCGCCATATCGTCCCATCCTATCTCGTCAGGATCCTGGACGGTGACCATGAACTGATCGGTTCCTTTTAGCAAGGTGTCCTTTGCCGCATCATAGACCTTTTTCTGCACCTCCGTCAACTGGTTCCTGTAATAATCTTCTGACGGAAGGAGCGAGAAAGCCTGTATGCCGCCCGCGTCATACCCGCCATATCCCAGATCCACCATGTCCGTAAGCCTGGCCGGCTCAATCGCCGCAAATGTGTGCGCCTCGGGTCTGGATATCTTGTCCATGTTCTCTTCAAATATGGTAAATTCTTCCGCCCCGTTCTCCTCGTTCAGAGTCCTGGTATTGATCTCCGCCGCCTCTTCTATGGCATCATTCCCTTCTTCGGGGTTTGTTCCATCTTCCTCTTCAGAGTTTGTCCCGTCTTCCTTCTTGGCAGCATCATCCCCCTCTCCGGGGATTGTCCCGTC
>CASWVG010000050.1 GCA_949472775.1 uncultured Lachnospiraceae bacterium | reverse complement strand
TCCGGCTCCTATTCCAGAATGTTAAGAATCCCTAGGCATTCTGCGTTTACACAGTTCATCCCCATAATGAACGGATTTTTCTTTATGAAAATGTGCGTTTTATCTTAATCGTATTAGTTGTCGTCGGACATGCCATTGATTTGAATACAGCACAGTCAAAGGTGTATAAAAGCCTGTTCCTATGGATTTATTCTTTTCATATGCCCCTATTTCTGTTTTTATCAGGACTATTTCATAAAAACAAAAATATTACGGCAAAAGTGCTGGAATATATATGCATAGGATTTTTGTGGAAAATAGTTTATTTTATAGAAAAAATGCTTATTTACGGGGAGGCCTCTTTTTCGTTTCTTTCGGATGGAGGAATACCATGGTATATGTTTGTTCTTGCGATATATATTGCAGTGTCCTATAGTTTAAGAAACATAAATAAAAGGTTTCTTCTTGTATTTTCTGTTATGATAGCCTGTTTTGTCGGGTATGATACGGGTATAGGAGACTTCCTGTACCTTTCGCGGGCAGTTGTGTTTTATCCTTTCTTTTTATTGGGAGAAATGACAAATGCTGAGACGTTGGCAAAAGCCGCAGAAAATAAGTGGATAAAGGGAATGGCTTTTGCGGTGCTGGCAATCTGGGGTGTGGCATGCCTGGCTGGATTGGATCAGTTATACTTTTTGAGGCCGTTGTTTACTGGGCGTAATCCTTTCAGTGTGAATGAAATATTCAACAGGTGGGGATGCGTATTTCGGATGATTTGTTATATGTTTTCCATAATTAGTGGATTTTCTGTAATTTGTATTATGCCGAACCGATCCATTTCTGTGATCACTTTGTTCGGGAGTTGTACGCTGCAGGTTTATTTCTGGCATTACTTTGTTATCCAAATTTTAGACAAGCTGGAAGCAAATGATCTTCTTATGGCAACTTCGGGGGGAAGGCTGATATGGATACTGTCTGCCGTTTTCCTTGCGGTTGTTTTGAGTTTAAAGCCGTTTGCATTTCCAACGAAGAATATTTTGAAAGCGTGTAAGAGCTGTAATGATTGATGAGTATAGACATTTTAGATGGAGCAAACACGCATCCGGGAAATGGAACAGGTCATTTCCCTTCTGGAAGAGGAAAACAGCCTGCAAAAACAGCTGGTCGGTTGAAACAGTATCTACACTCCAGTACAGGAATCGCAGCTTGACGAAGCAGGTAGAAGCATTTAAATCCGGCAAAAAATAAACTCAGGGAGCGCACAGGACAGTATTATGCCGCAGCAACTGAACTGGAAGAAGGGCGGGGAAAAAACAGGAAGCTAACGGCACAGGTGAACTTGGATTTTGAGAATTCCTCCCTTCTTTCCTTCAAAGTACAGGAAGGCAAGGGTCAGCAGCACATTCCTCCAGGACTATGTGGGGACAGTCGTCCATGACCATGACAAGACCTTTTACAGCTACGGCATCGGCCACCAGGAATGCACACAACACGATATCCGCTACCTGATCGGAAGCATACAGAACGAGCCGGGACTGACATGGAACAGGCAGATGCTCTCCCTGTTCCGGGCGATGCTGCATTACCGTAACGGACTTCCGGAAGGGGCGCAGGCTGACCCGCAGGTGGTTTTCGGATTTGAGAAAGAATACGACAGTATCCTTGGGAAAGCTGAAGAAGAATATACGGATGAGGCGTTAAACGATGATTGCCGGGAAGGTTATAACCTGTTTATAAGGTTTAGGGAATACAAAGAAAATAAGCTGCCGTTCCTGCATGATACGAGGGTTCCCGCCAATAATCCCCTGTGCGAAAGACTGGCAGGGGTATACAAGAGGAAGCAGAAACAGGCAGTTACGCTGCGCAGTTATAAGAATCTGTGCTGTATTTGTGATGGGCTGAGCGTGGTATATCTGTTGCGGTTACAGGGGGAAAATGTATATTCAGAAGATAGCTGAAATATACAGGCGGAAACGACCTTCCAGGGAAAAAGTAAAAACGGAAGCCGGTGTTATGGCGTAATGCGATGGCACCGACTTATTTCATGTCTGACTGGAGTCTGGCGTGGGTGTGAAAAGTAACGGTCTTATAAATTTCGCCTGTAAGAACTATAAGCCTTTCTTTACATGCATCAAACTGGGTGTTAGAATGAGTTAAGCAGAGATAATTAATTCATCTGGCAAATGCCGATTATTATATGGAGGAACCATAATGCGGTATTTCAATACGGAAGGATGCTGTAAACCAAACGAACATTATATGGTATGTCTTGATGACAGATTAAGAACGATCAGGGAAGAGTTTGTAGAAAAAGGTAAATACTTTATTATCAACAGAGGAAGACAGTACGGCAAGACAACGACACTTATGGCATTGGCGGAGTATTTAATTGCCGATTATGTTGTGATCCATATGGATTTTCAGATGATGAGTACCGCAAGTTTTGCAGATGAGCAGACCTTTGCAGCGAAATTTATCAGACAGATTGAACGATATTTTTCCCGGAAGCAGAAGAGAATGGAGGGGGTCGATGCAGAAACCTTTCAGATGTTGCTTGCCTTAAAAAACGAGGAAAAGCTTTCTCTGGATCTACTGTTTGAGGGATTGAGCGAAATGTGTGAAACAGCGGAAAAGCCTGTCGTTCTGATGATCGATGAGGTAGACAGTGCGTCGAATAATCAAGTGTTTATTGATTTTCTTGCGCAGTTGCGGGGATATTATCTGAACAGAGATGAGTTTGCGGCGTTTCAGTCGGTGATTCTGGCAGGCGTGTATGATATCAAAAATTTGAAATCAAAGATACGGCCGGATGAAGAGCACCAGTATAACAGCCCTTGGAATATTGCGGCAAACTTTTATGTAGCTATGAATTTTCCAGCGGAGCAGATTGCTGATATGTTGTGTGAGTATGAGGAAGATCATCATACGGGAATGAACGTGGAGGCGATTGCAGAAGAGATTTATCAATACACATCCGGCTATCCGTATCTGGTGTCTGCGATCTGTAAAATTATGGATGAAAAGACAAATGGTGTAGACGATTCGACGGCATGGAAAAGGGAGGGAATCCTGCAGGCTGTAAATTATATTTTAAAAGCGGATTTACCATTGTTCGGAAGCATGATAAAGCATGTAAACGAATATCCAGCGATAAAGAAGATGCTGTATGATATTTTGTTTTGGGGCGAGTCAATAGTGTATAATTTGAATAATCGCGCTGTAGGACTGGCTGGGATGTTTGGGTACGTAAAGGAACAGGAAGGATGTGTTCGAATTGCGAATCGTATTTTTGAGACATGTTTGTATGATTATTTCCTCTCAGAGGAAGAACTGGCAAATGAAATAAGCGATTTTTCCAGGCAGAATAAAAATCATTTTGTCAAATGTAAAAAGTTGGATATGGATCGGATACTTGAAAAATTTGTGGAGCATTTTACAGATATTTATGGAGACAATGACGAGAAATTTATTGAAACTTATGGCCGCAAATTTTTTTTGTTGTATCTGAAGCCGATTATTAACGGAACAGGAAATTATTATATAGAGGCGCAGACGAGAGATGCCAGGCGAACAGATGTAATAGTAGATTATTTAGGAGAGCAGTTTGTAATAGAGCTTAAAATATGGCGTGGTAATGAGTATAACGAGCGGGGAGAGCAGCAGCTCACGGAATACCTGGACTATTATCATCTGGATAAGGGATATTTGCTCAGCTTCAATTTTAACCAAAAGAAGGAAGTGGGGGTTAAGGAACTGCGGATTGGGGATAAGATCGTTGTGGAGGCAGTGGTGTGACTGACTAAAGTTTCTGTAGAAACATGATATTTTAAAGCCTGTACAGGGTATGAAAAATCCGCATTGTTAAAATGCGGATTTTTTTGTATACTTATTTATGAAACTGGGATATTTGTCTGTTTTTCGTAAAAGAGGAATTGGTATTCATGATGAAACAGGAAAAAGAATATACCGACACAAGGCAGAACCTTGTGACAGAAGAGCCTGTCAAAGAGCAGGCAGAGTATACGCCCTCTGTGCAGACGGAGTTTATGCGGGAAAAAATCAAACAAAAGCCCGTCAATAAGAAAAAACTTCTCCGCAGAACTGTGATAACCGCTGTTATGGCTGTGGTGTTTGGTCTGGTGGCATGTTTTACGTTTTTAGTGCTTGAGCCGGTGATCAGTAACCGTCTGTATCCGGAGGAAGAACCAAAAGAAGTGGCATTTCCCGAGGAGACACCGATTGAGGAGATGAAACCGGAAGACATGCTGGTTACGGAGGAAGATGCGGAGCCGCAGGCACCGGATCCGGTAGATCTGGAGATGGTGGATGAACAGATCCAGGAGGTGTTGTCCCAGGTGGACAGGGAGTTTACGCTGGAGGATTATCAGTCCGTTTACGGGGAGCTGCGGACACTCGCACAGGACGCAGGCCGCGCGGTTGTTACTGTGGCTGGCGTGACTTCAGATGTTGACTGGTTTAACAATATATATGAAAACGTGGCTTCTGCTTCTGGTGTGATTATAGCCAACAACGAAAAGGCACTGCTTATTTTAGTCAGCGCAGGGAATATAAACGGAGCGGACAGTATTGAGGTAACCTTCTGTGACCAGACGCAGGTGGAGGCGGAGCTGGTACAGAAGGATGAAAATACAGGGTTGGCCATTTTGTCAGTGCCGCTCTCTGTCATTGGCGGTGAGACAATGGATACGATAGATATTGCGGAGCTGGGCAGCTCCAATACCAATCTGCTGGGAATGCCTGTGATGGCGTTGGGAAGCCCTCTGGGTACCAGTGGCTCTATCAGTTACGGCATGGTGACTTCCACCGGGACGGTGATTGACCGGCCGGATTCCGCTTATAAACGGATTACCACTGATATTTATGGGAGTCGTAATGCGACGGGGATATTGATTAACTTAAAGGGTATGGTAATTGGCATTATAGATAACGTCAATACTGGAAACGATATGAGTAACCTGCTTACGGCATACGGCATTACAGAATTGAAGCGCACCATTGAGCAGATGTCCAATGATAAGGAACGTGCATATCTGGGTGTGCATGGAGCGGATGTGCCGAAGGAGGCCATTGAGGACGCGCAGATCAATACTCCTGCGGGTACCTATATCAGAGAGATTGAAATAGATTCGCCTGCCATGGTGGCTGGTATCCAGAGTGGCGATGTGGTGACCAGAGTGGGGAGTACGGATATTACAACTTACAATGAGCTGTTGGGTGTTTTACAGTCGTCGAAACCCGGAGACGTGCTGACAGTCACACTGACAAGGCAGGGACATGAGATGAGTGTGGATGTGACGTTGGGGAGTTGGTGATCTCTGGCAGAGCTGGACTTTATGATTTGAGGCTGAGTAGGAAAGGATGGGCAGAAAAATGAAATATATCAAGGATTACAAGGAAAGTGACAGAATGTTTGATGTTTACCTTTGTAAGCATAAGCAGTCGGCGGTAACAAAAAACGGGAAGCCATATGACAATGTGATTTTGCAGGATAAGACGGGCACCATAGATGCGAAAATATGGGATCCTAACAATGCGGGGATAGAAGACTTTGACAGTATGGATTACATAGAAGTGTATGGTGATGTGACTAGTTTCCAGGGTGCTTTGCAGGTTAATGTGAAGCGTGTGCGCAGGTGCAAAGAAGGAGAATATGATCCGTCGGAATATCTTCCTGTGAGCAAATTTAAGACTGAAGATATGATGAAGGAGCTTCTGGATCTGGTGGCAAGCGTTAAAAGCCCTTATCTTCATCAGCTATTGGAGTCTTTTTTTGTAAAAGATAAAGCATTTATAAAAGCATTTCAGCAGTCCTCAGCGGCTAAGACAGTACACCACGGGTTTGTGGGTGGTCTGCTGCAGCATACGTTGGCGGTGACAAAGCTCTGCGATTATTTTTGTACCCAGTACCCGGTTTTAAACAGAGATTTGCTGATTACCGCAGCGATCTGTCATGATATCGGAAAAACGAAAGAACTGTCACTTTTCCCGCAGAATGATTATACGGATGACGGACAGTTTCTTGGCCATATTGTGATTGGAAGTGAGATGATCGGAGAAAAAGTCAGGGAGATAGACGGATTTCCCGCATTACTTGCCAATGAGCTGAAACATTGCATTATTTCCCATCACGGGGAGTTTGAGTTTGGCTCACCCAAGAAGCCTGCGATCGTAGAGGCGGTGGCTTTAAACTTTGCAGACAATGTGGATGCCAAGATGGAAACCTTTACAGAGATTCTGGAAAACAGTACCGAGGCTGGGTGGCTTGGGTATAACAGGCTGTTTGAGTCAAATCTGCGCGGAACGATTGTAGAGTAATGTGAGAAGTACTCTCGAAACAAAGCGGTAGAGAATGCTTTGCAAAGAAGTACAAAGCCTTACGCAGGAGAGTGTCTGGAATGTGATTTTCTCTGCACAGATCTGGGATTTTGCGGGGCGGAAATAACAAGGCAGGGTAATTTATGGAGCAGGGAAATTATAAAAAGAACGATATTGTCCGGATTACGATAGAAGATATCGGGAATGACGGTGAGGGCATCGGCAAAGCAGATGGGTATACTTTATTTGTAAAAGACGCTGTGATCGGGGACGTCATTGAAGCGCGGATTACCAAATGTAAGAAAAACTATGGTTATGCGAGAGTAGAGAAGGTGGTGACGCCTTCTCCTTTTCGTGTGGATCCGAAATGTCCCTTTCACAGACAATGTGGCGGTTGTCAGATTCAGGCCATGAGTTATGAGAGGCAGCTTGCCTATAAACAGAATAAAGTGCGCAATCATTTGCAGCGGATCGGCGGGTTTTCACCCGAGCAGATCGATGCGGCTATGGAACCGATTGTAGGTATGGAAGAGCCCTGGCATTACCGCAATAAGGCACAGTACCCGGTGGGTTATGACAAGGCGGGGAATCTTGTTGCGGGATTCTATGCGGGCAGGACCCATGATATCATTGCCAATACGGATTGCCTGCTAGGCCCCCTTGAGAACCAGATGATTTTAGAGGCGGTGCTTTCCTATATGAGGGAAAATGGCGTGGAAGCCTACCGGGAAAGCTCGGGAGAAGGGCTGGTGCGGCATATACTGATCCGTACGGGATTTGCATCAGGAGAGATTATGGTGTGCCTAGTAATTAACGGAAGAAAGCTGCCGGAAGAGGATAAGCTTGTGGAGAAGCTGAAGAGAGTGCAGTTGCAGAAACCTACATTGGCGGATGATTGTGAACAGATCGCGACAACCAGCCGGCAGGATGTGAAGAGTGATGCGGCGTTAGAAGATACTTGTGAAAAGGTTTCAGCGCAGTTAGGACAGAAGCATCCGGATGATAAGGTATCTGCAGGAATTCGCGATCAGATTGTGGGAACGAAAGAGTGGAAAAAGCCGTGCAGGAGGATTGTCAGTATCTCAGTCAGTATAAACAGAGAAAAGACGAACGTAATTATGGGGAAGGAAATACGGGTGCTCTGGGGCAGAGGACGGATTGAGGACAGCCTTCGTGTGTTGGAGTCGACAGCCTTTGGGGAAGTCGGAAGTGTAGATGCCAGAGACAGGGAAAAGGAAGAAAAAGTAATATTTCAGATTTCACCCCTGTCTTTTTATCAGGTAAATCCACGGCAGACGGAAAAGCTTTACGGCCTTGCACTGGAGTATGCGGGGCTGACAGGAAAAGAAACGGTGTGGGATCTGTATTGCGGTATCGGAACGATCTCTCTTTTTATGGCAAAACGGGCAAAAAAGGTTTACGGGGTAGAGATTATTCCCCAGGCTATTGAGGACGCCAGGGAGAACGCCCGCAGGAACCAGATTACCAATGCGGAATTTTTAGTAGGGAAGGCAGAAGAAGTGCTGCCTGCGTTTTATAACGGACAGGGAACACTGAGGCAGGGTGCACCCGTCGGCTCGAAGACCGCGGAGGAAGGCGGAGAGCCAGGAACCGAAGGGCGCCAGGCGCGGGAACAGATGCGCCACCCGGATGTGATTGTAGTGGATCCCCCCCGGAAAGGTTGCGACGAAAAGTGTCTGGAAACCATGTTGGCAATGCAGCCGGAGCGGATTGTCTATGTGAGCTGTGACCCGGCAACGCTGGCGAGGGATCTGAAGGTGCTGTGCGGAGGAGGGTATGAGCTTGAGAGGGTGAGGGCTGTGGATCAGTTTGGGCATACGGGGCATGTAGAGTGCGCCTGCCAACTGGTGAGGAGAGATAGAACCGACCATATATCAGACAACACCTCAAAAAGAGAAGGAGACGTGGTCAGAGCAGGCGAGGAGGTCAGGAGAAAGATACATTACCGGGAGGAAGAGATAGGAGACTGTGGGTGTATTTATGGCTGACATAAAACAGAATAAAAGGTGTTGTTTCGCAGCAAATAATATAGGCAGAAGGAGTCGAAGTAAAATTCAGTTGTTTTAAGGAAAGAGCTAAGATATAATATAAATGTGGTCGGATACCTTTTTGTAGATGACTATATTTCGTACAAAAAGGAGGAAGACCGTGGATACAGAATTAAAAAGTGCGGTAAAAGCGGCAGGTACGAGGGCGCAGTATGATGAGAGTGCCAAACGGCTGTTAGGACAAAAAAGTATACTGGCACATATACTGGTAAAAACGGTAGATGAGTTTAGGGGAATGAACCCCAAAGAAGTGGTTTCTTATATTGAGGGACAGCCTTATATCAGTACAGTACCATTAGAAACGGGACTTACCAATACCAGCAGTGAAAAAGGCGGTCAGAGGATTGTAGGTTTCAATTCCGAAAGTGGCGAATTAAATGAAGGGCTGATAAGATTTGATATTGTTTTCTATGTCCGAATGAAAGATGGGCTGTCACAAATCATCATTAATGTGGAAGCACAAAAGGACGAGCCGAAAGGATATGAAATACTGAACAGAGCGATATTTTATGTGAGCCGGCTAATTTCTTCCCAGAAGGAGAGGGACTTTGAAAACTCCAGTTATGATGACATAAAGCGTGTTTATTCGATATGGGTATGTATGAATATGGACGAAAACAGCATGAACCATATCCACCTTGCAAATGACAATGTGCTTGGCTCCTACGAGTGGAAGGGAAAACTAGATCTGCTGAACATTGTGATGATCGGGTTAGCAGAGGAGCTTCCGGGGCATGATGAAAGGTATGAACTGCATCGTCTACTTGGAGCGTTGCTGTCAAAAGAGCTTACGATAGATGAGAAGCTAAATATCATTGGAAATGAATACGATATACCTATTGAGGAGGATTTTAGAAAGGATGTGGGCGTTATGTGTAATCTGAGTCAGGGAATCGAGGATAAAGGGATTGCGATTGGTGAGGCAAGAGAGAAAGCAAGAATTATTCTCAGTATGTATAATAATGGATTTGCGGCAGAACAGATAGCGGCAGCTATCAATGAGGAGATAGAAGAGGTAGAAGCTATTATCAAGGGTAAAGAATTGGAATTTGCGTAAAATAAGTTATGAAAAGCCTCCAAGTCATCAAAGGTTTGGAGGCTTTCTTCTGCCGTTTCATTTTTGGAAAACCTATCCGAGAACAGCAAACTATGGTAAAATTGCAGTTAACAGAAAACGCATGTGGAGTGCACCTGCCAACTGGTAAGGAGAGATAGAACCGACCATATATCAGACAACGCCTCAAAAAGAGAAGGAGACGTGGTCAGAGCAGGTGAGGAGGTCAGGAGAAAGATACATTACCGGGAGGAAGAGATAGGAGACTGTGGGTGTATTTATGGCTGACATAAAACAGAATAAAAGATGATATGTGTAACTAATCAATAGTGGTTCTGTAAGCGGTAAAGAGGCGGAAGGCACATATGATAAAAGTTATATTTCAGAATACCGGGAAAAAAAGAGAAAAATGCATCATTGGTATAGGCTTGCTTGGCTTGTTGCTGGCATCCTGCGGTTCACCGCCAGAAAGGTTAGAAGAGAATCCGGACGGGTGGGAGGATTCCGACGCCGGGAATGATTCTGATACAGGAAAGCCTTCCAGAGAGGGTGATATTGAGGAAGAACGGAAAAACATCGAATTAGGGGAAGAGCCGAAAGAATGGCAGGAAGTGCATGATAGCTGTGGGGTGCAGGAACTTGGCGGATATCTGTATGAGTATACTCCCGTAAGCCCTTATGCCAGTGCAGAAATTTCTATAAAAGATTATGATGGGGAAAAGCTGGAAACCGGGTGGGATGAGCCGTCGGCTTTTCAGTTCGTGGGAGAGGCGGATGTGACATGGCGGTTTTACAATGCCCTTTCGGATATGGAAACAGCCATAAACGGGATGGATATGCAGGAATCGGATGGGAATGCGCTTCATTTCCTGTACTATACCTTCCCCATGACGGAGAACGACCACGCTCTTGATCTGTACTACATGCTGAAAACAAAATTTGATACGAAAGAACATCCGCTGACAGCATGGGGTGCAGGCAATGGGAAGATGTTTCGTTTTGTACAGGAAACGGTGAAAGAAGAGAACGGCTATGAGCTTACCTATCTGCACAGCCGGAGTTCGAGGGTCAATCTTTTTGTGAAAGACCGGACCGCATTTGGGCTTACCTTGTTGAATATGCCGCAGGGAGGCGATGATGAAACTCTGGAATATGTGTTTGAGGATGTTTTCCAGCGTTATGGCGATTATGCAAGCGGTTGGGGGCTGGATGAGGAAGGCCTGTACTGGATCGATCATGATGAGAGACTGACTGAGATGGAGGATCCGAAGCGCAGCTTTCTGGAAGTCCGTGGAATTGATAAAAATTGGGAATATGCCGGGGATGAAGGAGTTATGCGGTATTTTGGCCTGCTGGTGGAGGCGGATTACGAGTTGCCGCTTACGCCGGATGGCAGAATGCTTTCCCTGCACTTTTCGCTTGATAAGGAAGAGGATACGGAATTTCGCTATTATCTTTCAAACGGCTTTTGCGCGGACGAACCTTACGATATGACAGTGACGGATATGGAGACCGGAAAAGTGCTGCAGGAGGGGAAGGTATCTCTGAGTATTGAACGGCAGGATACAATTACCTATCCGGATTTAAATGGTGATGGTTACGCAGATATGCGGGTCGGTGCGCCGGTGCATATGAGTGGCGCAAAAGCGGTGGAGACAGATTACAGGTCACCCGACTATCTGCTCTGGGATCCGCAGACGGAGCGGTTTGAACGCAAGACGGAAAAAGAGGTGGAAAATAGCAGGCTAGCGGTGGCAAACGGCTTAACGGAGGAAGAGCAGGAAGAAAAGACCAGGCGGGAAAGGAGAGATCCGTTTGCGCTGGTTCAGGAGCTGCCGGAGTGGGCAGAGCCGGAGGAATATATTAAACTTACGGGCGATGAGATGTTGGAATACGAGGTGCAGGAAGGAGACAGTCTCTGGTGTATCAGTGAACGTTTATGCGGAAGCGGGTACGAATGGATGACTATTGTAAGGTCTGAGGATGCGCCGAAAGATCCAGATTATCTGTTGGCAGGGGAGAAGTTATTTGTGCCGGAGATTTTCTATATTCAAAAGGATCTGCTTTCTATGGGTGGTCTGCGCTCCGAGGGAAGTTTTCAGATTGAGCAGCCGTATGGGTTTGCCCATTATTTTCTGGATGGCGACGTGACTTATTCGTTTTGGGAGGAAGAAAACCAGATTCATAGTCTGCCGGTGACGAATCCGGTGGGGGAAAATCCATTCCATGAATCGGAGGAATGGCAGGCGTTTCAGGAGGAGGCGATACGGTGCAGCGAAGCACTCTGTCCTGGAAGCGTATCGAATCTTACTTTTGAAAAGTACCACATGGAGGACGGCTTCGACCTGTACGGGTATGCCTTCGAGTATGATACGGGGGAAGAAATTCTGGAGTATGTGGATTTTTTCAAGTTTGGCAAAGCCAATATGTCAGAAGTAATCGGCGTGCGTGAGCAGGAGCCTAACACTGTGCTGCTGAATACTGTCCGCTACATGGCGGCAAGTTTCACCGATTACGGCGGCAAGCCGGGTATGGGCTGGGGTGACGATGCAGGTCCTAACGTGGGGGCGGATCAATGGGATTACCCTTACCTTCACAATCTGTTTGAGGCGGCGAGGGAGGAATTTCGGATGAAGCATTAACGATAAAGATGCAGGAATGCCATAAGAAACGATAAATTTCAGAAGGTTACGGCTGAAATGCTGGGGAAAATGCGACAATTATTCTTATAATATTTAAAGGTGTTAATGATATCTTTTTGTAAGCTAAAAAACGGGGACTGAATAGTAATGAGCATAATGAAATTGCAGCGGTTTTAGAAGCTGTTTGAAAGGATTTACGATAAATTACCCGAGAACGGTTTATTTGTGAATTATGATCAGTTTTGTGCGGGACAGGCTGATATGGATGACTGGTTTGATTCTTATTGGGAGAGCCAGTTGTCGGACAGCGGGCTGACAGCACATGATATTGCATTGTGGAAAGAGCGCAGGAAACTGGACCGGGAATGCTCTGTTGAGGAGGAAACGGGGATGCTGTGCAAATGCGGTTTTAGGACTGTTAAATGTGTCTATTCTTATCAGAAATTTTCTGTTATTGCAGCGATAAAGTGACCGTAGCGATGTATTAGCAAAACAGGTTGGGCAGTGCGTGTGAAGAGGTGGAAATACATATGAAATTATTATTGGATGGCATGGATGAGCTGATAGCTTCCGCAGGATATTGTGCCAAAAGAAAATATGAAAATGAAGTTCTGAATACTATATATCATTATTGTTTCTTATTTTATACGAAAGAAGACGAAATTATTGCACTTACAGGAAATTCTCCAGAGGTAGTACTATATAGCAAATATTATTGGTTTACGCGATATGTGAAAAAATATAATGAAGTAAATGGATATGATGCGGGTATTGAGCAGCAGCAATTTAAGTTGATTGAGGAATTGGAGCAGAGACTCGGAGATGTTGATTGGGACTTGCTTCAAAGAATAGATGATGATATGGTGAAATGAAAAGAGGGAGGAATCGGAAATGACTTTATCCAACATAACTGTCAACACACAGAGCAGTATCCGTATCGGGGGACCGAAAGTCTTATACTTTGACCCATACTTAATTCCTGTCGCTGCCCACGACGCGGACCTGATCTTTATCACGCACGAGCACTATGACCATTTTGAGCCGGAATCCATTGCGAGGCTGAAAAAGGAGGATACACTCCTTGTCGCGCCGGAGTCCATGAAAAAGAAGGCGCTTTCGGAATCGGGTATCGTGCCGGATAACTGTCTGTTTTATCAGCCGGGAGAAATTTGTGAGGTGGGTGGTGTCGCGATTGAGACAATCCCGGCTTACAATAAGCTGAAACCTTTTCATCCGAAGGGAAAGAAATGGCAGGGATATGTGGTGACGTTGGACGATACCCGCTACTATGTGTCTGGTGACACGGATGTGAACGAGGAGATCAAAAAGGTGCATTGTGACGTGGCATTGATTCCGATCGGGGGATTTTATACGATGGACTGGAAACAGGCGGCTGAGTACATCGCGCAGATAAAACCGCAGGCGGTGATACCGACGCATTATGGCAGCATTGTGGGAAATAAAACCGACGGGGAGGATTTTAGGAAGAGGTTGGAAAGCTTAGGCGGCAATATCCAGGTAGAATTAAGGCTGTAAAGGATAAAATAAGGCGACTACAAAAATAGTCGCCTTAAAGTTCTGAAAGCTATCCACGTCCCTTTCTTTTTTCCAGATACATATTTCTGTCTGAATCGGTAACGTGCATATGGAAGTTTTCCGCCCTGCTCTCCATGACAGATACGCCGAATGAGACGCTCAACCGCTTGTTTTGTATATGAAACAGCTTTTCTTTTTCTTTCATCTGCTTAATAAAATCAAGAGCCGTCTCTTTTTTTGTAGCTGGGAGTAAAATGAGAAATTCATCCCCACCCATGCGGAACAGGATACATTCTTTTGGCAGAACCATTTGGAGGAGGATCACTGTGGTTTTGATATAATCATCTCCTGCGGCATGCCCGTAAGTGTCGTTTACTTCTTTGAGCCCGTCACAATCGGCAGAAATAATAGCAAGCGGGTAGCAGTCGTCCTTGTGCGTTTTGATAAACTCATTCAGATAGGCTCTGTTGTACAGGCCGGTCAGTTCGTCCGTGATCGCCTGTTGTCTGAGCTTCTTTTTCAGCAATTCGTATTCGGTCACATTGTTGATCAGACCGATGATGCCTGTGACAAATCCCTCTTCATTGAAAAGGGGTTGTTTGATAATCTGAAAAAACTCCTGAATCCCGTCCTCGTTGATTTCAATGGTGTATGTCGCGCCTCTGCCTGTTTCAACAATTTCCAGATCTTTTTTGTGTGCTGCTATGGCATTTTCTTTGTCCTTGCGTACTTCGGGATCAATTTTTCCGCGGATCGTCCAGTTGGGATCGTCCGATTTGTTCAAGTGGTGCCAATACTTGGTTGCAAAAATATAGCGGCACTCATTGTCTTTGAGAAAAATGTTGGAGGGAAGCTGTTTGAGTGCTGTTTCCATTCCGTAAAAGGTCATGGAATCTGTAAATGCAATCGCGTTTGCGAGTCTGTTTTTTACGATATGTCCGATATAGGGTCTGGTAATACAGTCGATCACACTTCCTCCGAGACAGGCAAAGTTTTCCGCGGGTGTCTTCTCGTCAGCATAAATAAGGATGGGTACGGAAATAAGCCGTTTGCTCTCTTTTACAAATGCAACGGCTTTGTGAATATCTTCCTGCTGATCCGCGTGTATCAGCAGGACATGGATCTCTCTCTTATGGTCATGCAGAATCTCTTTTGCCTCCGGCATATTTTTTGTGATCTTTATTGTATATTCGTCGTCAAGAATTTGGCACAGTTCTTCATATGTCTGCCCATTATCAATAAATAGCAGATTCTTTTTCGCTTTTATATAATCCATGCAGTTCTTCCTTTCAGATGAATGGTTTTTAATTGGGAAACGGCTAGGCGAGTTTACCCAATTTTGCCGTATCGGCAATCACAATCATTTTCATGGATGGCTGTAAAGGCATTTCTGGGTCGATGGCAATGCAGACGTTTTTGTCTTCGATGATTGCCACTACATTGATGGAATACTTTTTGCGGAGATTTAATTCCATCAGGGTTTTCCCCGCCCATTCCGCTTTGACGGGCAGCTCCACCATGGAGACGTCTTTGGAAAGCTCCATGATATCCATAAACCCGGAGCTTAGGAGATTTTTGGCAAGGCGGATGCCGGACTCGCTCTCTGGAAATACAACGCGGTCGGCGCCTACCTTGTGTAAGATTTTGCGGTCCAGGTCGGTGGCGCATTTGGCGATTACGACCTTGACACCGATTTCCTTGCAGAGCATGGTTGCCATGACGCTGGCCTTCAGGTTGCTGGCCATGGCGATGATGACCACGTCGATATTGGCGATGCCAAGCTGCTTGATGACCTCCGCCTCTGTGATATCCGCGCATTTGCAGATGGGAATTTCGGCGATGGCGGCATTGACGAGTTCTTCGTCCAGATCCACTGCAAGCACCTCAGCGCCGCTGTTTACAAGCTCCTTTGCCACGGCAAGTCCGTACCTGCCAAGGCCGAATACCGCGTAAGATTGTTGAATGCCCATTAGTTTATGTTCCTTTCCCTGTTTCTCATCCCACACTGATGTCTTCGGTGGGATTTTTGATGATATTTTTCGTTTCTTTTTTTGTGTTCAGCGCGATCATAAGAGAAATCGGGCCGACTCTGCCGAGATACATGGTTATGATGATAATGATTCTGCCCCAGATATTCAGTCCGGATGTAAGACTTCTTGTCAGACCAACCGTTGCGGCGGCGCTGACAGTCTCGTATGCGATGTCGAGTGCATCCGCGTCAGTGACGGCAGACAGTAGGAGGGTTGCCGCAAACAGGATAATAAAAGCCATACTTGTCACCGCCACAGCCTTGCTGACAGCCTGCTTCGGAATGGTACGATGAAAGAGTTCCGCCTCGGCATGGGTTTTCATTGTGGCAAATGCAGAGGTGATCAGCACCGCAAAGGTTACCGTTTTGATGCCGCCTGCGGTGCCCACCGGCGACCCGCCAATAAACATCAGAAGCAGGGAGGTTATGGCGGAGGCGTTTGTCAGATCCTCCTGCGGGACGGTTGCAAAGCCTGCGGTTCTTGTCGTAACAGACTGAAACAGGGAAGCCTGGAGCTTATCAAAGAGAGAAAAGTCGCCTATCGTCAGGGGATTGTTATACTCGAAGATAAAAATGGCGGCCGTTCCGACAAGGATAAGGATTCCGGTGACGGAGAGGGCGATTTTGCTGTGTAGGGTCAGATTGGCAAAGCATTTCAGCTTCTGCCTCCGCATATGTTTCAGCGTGCCCATGATATCCCACCATACAATGTACCCGATGCCGCCGAAAACGATCAGCAGGATGGTTACGAGGTTGACAATGGGGTTATGGACATAGGCGTACAGGCTGTTTTCCGAGATTATATCCATACCTGCGTTACAGAATGCGGACACGGCGTTAAACAGCGAGATCCACACGCCTTTGACGCCGAATTCCGGCACAAATACCGTCATATACGAAAGGGCCCCGATTCCTTCGATCAGAAGCGTGCCGGCAATTACTTTCCGGATAAATTTTACCATGCCGGACAGGGTATTTAGGTTGAAAGCGTCCTGAATGAGCATTCTGTCCTTAATGCCGATTCGCCGGTGCAGACTGATCATCAACCCTGACATAATCGTGACAACGCCGAGTCCGCCGATCTGTATGAGAAAGAGAATGATGATCTGGCCGAACAGACTCCACGTGGAAAAGGTGGGAACGGTTACAAGACCGGTCACGCAGATGGAAGTTGTTGCCGTAAAGAGCGCGTCTATATAAGGTACGGCTATACCGTCCGCAGCGCTGACAGGCAGGGCAAGAAGCGAGCTGCCAATCAGAATTGCCAGCAAAAAGCTGAGCAGGATTGTCTGTGTTGTGGATAAATTGATACGAAACTTTTTTTTCATAGGAAAGCCTTTCTGTTGATACAGATATAGTTTACGCTGTATTCTGTACAATTTCAAGGGAATGTATAAAACTGACCCTGCACGGAATTGACGACCGGTGGTCGAAGTGCTATATTTCCCATTGAAAGAGAGAGGTGCTTTTCTATGGACAACGAACAAAATGAAAAAAAAGGCGGCAATCAGGCGCTGGTCAAAATCTGCGGATTCATTGTGGATAAACGAAACCTGTTTTTCCTACTGTTTGGCATTCTGATCATTTTTTCCGCCGTGTCGAGAAACTGGGTAAATGTGGAGAACTCTATGTCCCATTATCTTCCGGACTCTACGGAGACGAAACAGGGTCTGGATCTGATGGAGCAGGAGTTTATTACATACGGAACTTGTGATGTGATGGTGGCGAATGTTTCTTATGAGCAGGCGGAGTCTATTGAGAGGAAACTGGAATTTATACCGGGCGTCTTTATGATAGACTTTGATGACACGGAAGAACATTATTTTAACGGTTCTTCCTATTATAATGTCACTTTCGATTATGACGAGAAAGACGATCAGTGTCTGGAAGTGCTTGACCGGGTGAAGGAAGAACTGGACGGATACGACTACTATCTGTCTACCACGCTGGGGGATATCGAGGCGGAGCTGATTGCGGAGGAAATGAATGTCATCGTCGTGCTGGTTGCTTTCGTTGTGGTGACGGTGCTTCTGCTCACCTCGCAGGCATATGCGGAGGTTCCGGTTCTGCTGATTACCTTTGTGGCAGCGGCTATTTTACAGATGGGAACGAATTTCGTCTTTGGCACGATCTCCTTTGTGTCCAATTCCGTGACGGTTGTGCTGCAGCTTGCACTGTCGGTGGATTACGCCATTATTCTTCTGAACAGATATAAGGAGGAGCATGTCAATCTGGAAGCCCGCGAGGCAATTATCATTGCCCTGAGTAAGGCGATCCCGGAGATCTGTGGCAGTTCCCTTACGACGATAGGCGGTCTGATTGCCATGGGCTTTATGCAGTACAAGATGGGTCCCGACCTGTCCATGTGTCTGATCAAGTCCATCTTTCTGGCGTTGGGCTCGGTGTTCCTGCTAATGCCGGGCGTGATCATGCTGTTTTCCAAACTGATGGATACAACCAGACATAAGAACTTTATCCCGGATATCCCCTTTGTGGGAAAATTTGATTATGCGACGAGACATATTGTGGCGCCGCTTTTTGTGCTTGTCATTGTGGGGGCGTACACGGTTTCCAGCAAGTGTCCTTATGTGTTCGGCGACTCTACGATCACGCCGCCGATCCAGAACAGCATCCAGAAGACGGAGGAACTGCAGACGGACAATTTTGGCGCCAGCAATATGGTTGCGCTGATTGTGCCGGCGGGAGACTACGAGAAGGAGGCGAAGCTTCTGGAGGAGCTGGAGGCTTGCCCGGAAGTGGACTACACGCAGGGGCTTGCCAATATAGAGGCGCTTGACGACTATTGTCTGACGGATAAACTGACGCCCAGACAGTTTTCGGAGCTGATTGATCTGGACTATGAGGTGGCGGAGCTGGTGTATGCCGCTTACGCCGTAAATGACGAGGACTATGCGAAGGTGGTCAACGGTCTGCCGGAGTATAAGGTGTCCCTGATTGATATGTTTATGTTTGTCCACGACGAGGTGGAAGAAGGGTATGTCACGCTGGAGGATGACCTGCAGGATACGCTGGACGAGGCGTATGACGCCATGAACTTTGCGAAGAATCAGCTGCAGGGCGAAAACTACAGCCGTATGCTTGTGTTCCTGACGCTTCCCGAGGAGAGTGAGGAGACTTTTGCCTTTCTTGACAGGATGCACGAAATTGCGGACAAGTATTATCCGGGAGGCAGGGTATTGGTGTGCGGCGAGTCGGTGAGTCAGTACGACCTGCAAAAGACTTTCGGGCGCGACAATCTGGTAAACAACGTGGTGTCCATTCTGGCTGTGCTGGTGGTGCTTTTGTTCACTTTCAAGTCGGCGGGTATGCCGGTGCTTCTGATCGCGGTGATTCAAGGCTGTATCTGGCTGAATTTTTCCGTTCCGGCGTTGCAGCATGACAATATTTTCTTTATGTCCTATCTGATCGTCAGTTCGATCCAGATGGGCGCGAATATTGACTATGCCATCGTCATTGCCGGGCGGTATATGGAACTGCGAAAGGAAAACGGCAGACGGCAGTCTATTATAGATTCCATGAATCAGGCGTTTCCGACGATTATTACTTCGGGAACCATGATGGTGGTGGCAGGATTTTTGATCGGCAAGCTGACTTCCAACGCGGCGATCTTCGGTATCGGGAAATGTCTGGGGCGGGGAACTTCCATTTCCATATTGGTAACCATGTTCGTTTTGCCGCAGATCCTTCTGGTGGGCGATAAGATTATTGAGAAGACGGCCTTTGTCATGAACATGCCGATCCGCACGAAGAATGTAACCGGGCTTATGAGAGTGGACGGTCTGGTACGCGGCAGGATTGAAGGAACCGTGACGGGTACCATGAGCGCTATTGTCAGAGGTAATTTGAGCGCCTACGTGGAGGCGGGAGATGTGACGGAGCTTACGGAGGAGGAATACAGGCAGTTGACGGAGACGGTGTCTGAAGAGATGGCGAGCAGGGAGGTGGCGGATCATGAGTAAGAAAAGATGGATGGCTCTGCTGCTTGCGACGACAATGTTAATAGGCGCTCTGCCGGCAGTATTGGTGCAGGCTGAAGAGGAAAAAGCGCAGACTGAGGCAAAGAAAGAAACAGAGGCAGAAAAAAAGCCAAAACCGGCAGAGGATAAGGAAAAGGACGGGGAGTCAGAGGAGAGCGAAGAGGAAGAAGTCGCCAGCGTGGAGGATGCCAACGAGACGATTGCTTCTTACAACGACGAAGAAATTGCCTGGGAAAAGATTTATATAAGTAATGCAGAGGAAATGAATGCTTTTGCCAGAGATTGCTGGCTGGATACATGGTCCCAGAATAAGAAGGTATATCTGACGGCGGATATTGATCTTGCAGGGGAAAACTTTGTCTCTATACCGACTTTTGGCGGCTATTTTGATGGGCAGGGTCACACGATCAGTGGATTTCTGGTACATAAGCCGATCTCCTATGTGGGGCTTTTTAATTACACGCAGGAATCGGCAGTGATCGCCAACTTGAAAGTGGAGGGCACGGTCAAGCCGACAGGGAAACAGATGGTGGTAGGCGGTATCGTCGGAGATAACAGCGGTATTTTGTTAAACTGCGTCTTTGAAGGCGTTGTGGAAGCCAACGATTATGTGGGTGGTATCACGGGCTACAACGAAATCAGCGGCGTGCTGATGGACTGCGAGGCAAAGGGAACGGTCACGGGCGCGCATTATACGGGCGGTATAGTGGGTGACAATGTCGGTAATATAGTAGGATGTCTCAATCGCGCCGATGTCAACATTTCCAGTGAAGATAAGGCAAAATCATTGGAAGATATTGATCTTGGACAGTATACGGCAGGCTTTCTGGGTTCTCTGGAAGGGGGAGCGGACGAGAAGAGCGAAAAACTCTCCACCACGGAAAATACGGTGGATACGGGCGGTATAGCGGGTCTTTCCACGGGAATTATACAGAGTTGTGTAAACGAAGGTGTGATTGGTTACGAGCATGTAGGTTATAATGTGGGTGGTATCGTAGGCAGGCAGTCCGGGTATGCGTACTCATGTACGAACAAGGGAAAGATATACGGACGTAAAGATGTGGGCGGTATTGTCGGGCAGGCGGAACCGTATATAGCGGTGGACCTGTCGGAAGATATCGTGAGGCAGTTATCGGATCATATTGACACCATGCATGACCAGATTGGCAAGATGCTAGATGATGCGGGAGACCGTTCGGATATCCTTTCCAACAGGCTGTCGGTGATTCGGGATTTTGCGGACAGGGCACTTGACGATACCCATTCACTGGCGGATCGGACAGTGGAATGGACGGACAGCATGATGGACTCCGTCAACGAGGCGGTGAGCCGGTTTGACTATGTGCTGGACGAGACGGCGAAAGACGGCGGTGTGATGGATCACGCTTCGGATGCGGCGGGGGACGTGAAAGACGCGGCAGGAAAACTGGAGGACATGGTGAAATCCATGGATCTCTATCAATATATGACGCCCGAGGAGAAGGAGCGGTACGACCAGGCGAAGAAAGCCATTGAGGAGGCAGGGAAACAGCATGCCGAGGATGTGGCGAAGGTTACAGAGGCCTATGAGAATTATTATATAGATAAGGCGCGGAGCGAGGATACAACATACGAGTATGACTTGAAGCCGGTGACTGAGTCGGGTGTGGATAACGGCTGGGGAGGTCCTTATAGTGAGGCAGATGTGCCGGAAAAATATATGGGAATTACCGGATGGGTGCATTACGACAGCAGCACTGGGGAAACCAGGGATTTTCCCCTTACAGATGGTAGCGCGCAGGCGGAGGCCGACCGTCAGGTGCAGGAGAAAGTGGCAGAAAATATGGCAGCAAATGCTTCCCAGATAGCGGAAAAAGCTGGTGAGTACGCGGATAAGCAGTATAGCGATTCCCATAACGGCAAAAGTTATGCGGATGATATGAGTGGATATCTGAAAGTTATGACGGATATCGCGTCCAAATATACGGACGAGATGACAGACGACGCGAAAAAGCAGTTGAAGGCGGCTGCTTCTTCCGCAAAGGATGCTGCAGAGAATCTGGAAGATATGGGGGAGGAGACAAAGGATATTCTCACCACGCTGAACGACAAACCGGATCTCAGTTTCCCAAGGCTTGGGGAGGATTATCGGTCCACTACGGGAAGCCTTAATTCAAATTTAAAGAATATCTCTGAGAATATGGGGTATTTAAATGACGAGATGTCTTCTTCGGGGGATCTTCTGGGGGACGATCTTTCGGATATCAACGATCAGTTCAGCGAGATTATGCTGCTGTATACGGATGCACTGGATGGTGTGCTGGATATGGATTATTCCGGAAGATATGAGGATGAGTCACAGGAGAATGCGGAAGAGAGTATGGACGCCACAATTGCCAACTGTACCAACAGCGGAAATGTGGAGGCGGATCTGAATGTGTCGGGTATTGCCGGGACTATGGCGATCGAGTATGATTTTGATCTGGAGAGCGATATTACGGGACTTGATGACGCGAGGGCAAATTCCACTTTTCTTACCAAGTGCGTACTTAGAAAGAACGTGAATCAGGCAAAAGTTACCGCGCAGAAAAGCTATGCGGGCGGTGTATGCGGTCTGCAGGAGATGGGTATGGTACTTGGCTGTGAGAACTACGGCAGGATTGAGAGCACGGCTGGTGATTATGTGGGCGGCATAGCGGGGCAGTCGCTGTCCCATATCAAGCAAAGCTATGCGAAGTGTACGGTAGCGGGTGAGGAATATGTGGCGGGAATTGCCGGATGGGGCAATGGAATAAACGGCTGTCTTGCCATGGTAAAGGTGAAGGAGGCGGACGCCTTTTCGGGAGCCATAGCGGGCAAAGTCTCCGATAATGCTGAGATTGTGGATAACTATTTTGTATCTGAGGAGATTGCCGGTATTGACCGTATCAGCTACAGCGGTAAAGCGGAGCCAGTAAACTATCAGACGCTTTTACAGACGGAAGGGATTCCCGTAAATTTCCGCAACATGAAGATTACTTTTTATGCGGATGACGAAGAGGTAGGAGTGACCGAGTGTTCTTACGGCGGCAGTGTGGCACTGGATCAATACCCGAATATTCCGGTAAAGGACGGATTTTATGCGGACTGGGACAATAAGGATCTCACAAATGTCAGACTGGACGAGGATGTTTCGGTAGAGTATGTGCGGTATCTGACAACGCTTGCCGGAAGCTGGATGCGTGATAACGGACAGTCCGCGCTTCTGGTGGACGGCCAGTTTGCACAGGAAGATGAAGTGACTGTTGAGAAGCCGGGAACGGATACGCTGCAGGTGGTGCTTTCTTCGGGAGAAGAGCCGGAGGAACTGACCGAGTGCTGGACGCTGGAAATTCCGGATGACGGCGCATCAACGCATCAGATTCGCTATCAGGCGCCGCAGGGACAGACAGAGGGCGTGGTGATTTATGTGCAGGACGGCGCCGGATGGAGGAAGGCGGAGACAGAGCTTATGGGTATTTACCATCTCTTTTTGGCGGAAGGCAGCAACGTGAAGATTGCGGTCAGCGTGACGGAGAAGGGGATGATGGAGTACATTGTCTTTATCGTTGCGGGTGCGGCTGCCTTGATTCTGATAATTGCGTTGATTGTACATAAGAAGCGAAAGAAACGGAAAGTGCGGAAGGCGGAGAACGACGCGAAAAGCGAGAGCGAAGAAGAAGCTGCAGATAACAACGGAAAATAGGTAGAAAAGGAGCATATCGTGAGGTATGCTCCTTTTATGCGTGCGTTTATCGGTTCTGTTTTTTCAGCGTTTCCAGTTCAGCCTGCAGTTGCTGGATTTGAGCATCCCGTTCGGCAAGGGAGTTTTCTAAATTGCGCAGATCCTGTTCGTGCTCGAGCCGGTCCTGCTCAATCTTCCGTTCATAACTGCGCAAATCCTGATAGTATTCCTCTCTGTCGCGACACCGTTTGCGCACCAGATCATCCGCGCTCATGCGGAATATGGTTTCAGACGCTTCCTGCA
>CASWVG010000049.1 GCA_949472775.1 uncultured Lachnospiraceae bacterium | reverse complement strand
CGGCTCATGACTGCCGACGGAATGCTCTGTCCGGCTCATGACTGCCGACGGAATGCTCTGTCCGGCTCATGACTGCCGACGGAATGTCTGCCCGGCACATGACTGCCGACGGAATGCTCTGCCCGGCTCACGTCTTCGCCGGATCATCCACACTGCCGCCAGACTCACCACTATGTAACCGATAATCGCCACCACAGAAGATTCTATGCCAAACTCGCCACCTGTCAGCAAAAAAGCACGCGTCTCAAGCACATAACTGCTGACGGAATACTCGTTGATCTCCGTGCCGATGGTCACCCCGCCGCCTATGATAATCATATTCCAGACCCCGTGCACAACAGCGCTGTTCCAGACGGAACGCCCCTCCATCGCAATCAGGGAAAACATCACGCCGACCATGGTTCCCGCCACCATCACCTGCGCACAGCTCGCCAGGCTGAAATTCATACCGATGATATGGAGCGACGCAAAGAGCACGGAAGGAGCGACGATGCCTGCAGTTCTGCCCCACTTTTTGATCACCGCGTTCATCAACAGCCCGCGGAACAGCAGTTCCTCCGTCACACCCGCTCCCAATCCCGCGAGAAAAATGCCTCTTGTCACAAACGCAAGCTTCACCCCCGTATCCAGCGGATTGCTCTCATAACTTCCCGGAAGCAACAGATAAAACACGGTGACCAGAGCAGGCAAAAGCACTGCCGTCACCGCCCATTTGATCTGAATCCGGCACCTGGGGATGCAAAATACGGTCAGCTCCTCTTGCAAAACCTTCACACAATAAAGCCGCACCAATAAATAAGCCAAAACCGCATACACAAACCCGCCCGCAATATGATACAGCCATGCGGGAATGCCCGCCGCGGAAAGCAGGCTCATCACCAGCTCCTGCGCCACCGAAGCAAGAAGCAGAAACGCCACGCTGACTATAATGGTCAAAATCATTTTCCCAGTTTTCATTTCGATATCCTCCTCGCCGGGGCAGGTTCCTGCGGCAACTGCTATCAGGAATCACAATCCTCCCCTCAATGTCAGTACATGCCTGCCCTCTTTCTCTCTAACGAAATACCACCCCGGGAATCTTCAGTCCGCACCGGATTCTTGTCCTCAGGATATCTGTCCAAACTGTGAAAGCCACCTTGCCACCCCGTCCTCATCGTTGGAACCGATCACGTCCGTGGCATGGACTTTTAACTCCGGCACCGCGTTGGCCACGGCATAACATGCATCGGAAATTTCAAACATGGAAATATCGTTGACGGCGTCCCCGAAGGAGACCACCCTGTCGCAGCGCCATATTTCCTTTAACTTTTTGATCGCCTCCGCCTTGGTAGCTTTTTTCGGCATGATCTCCAGAAAATACTCGGGCCGGTACAGCTCCTGCTGCAACGTACAGCGGTATCTTTCATCCCCCGAGAAAATTTCATACAGCGGAAGCAGTTCCTCCCTGTCCGCGATACAGGTGAAGTAGAAAATATCCCCCTGGTACAGTCTTTCCTCATCCGCAAGAGGGCGGAATCTCCTGTCCCCCTTTCTGGCATCCAGATACCGCTGGATCCCCTCGTTCTCCCTGCCCGCCACATAGGACACCCGTTCCACGCCATCCACATAGGCATAGACAAGGGGATTGGCGGTGTTTTCCTGCAGGACGCCGCTCACATATCCCGCTTCCTCCTCCGTGAAGGACAAAGAGGAAAGCACCTCCCCCGTGGCAGGGTGGATAATCAGCGCGCCGTTGTAGGCAATGACCGGAATGGTCGCTGATAACCCTTTTGCCACCACCGAGGCGGACACGAGAGAACGGGCCGTTGCATAAGTAAACTGCATGCCCTTTGCAACCAGCCCGTTGATTGTTTCCATACTATATTGACTTATTCGGTCATTGCTGTCCAGCAACGTACCGTCCAGATCTGTCACATAAAGTGTACTCATACGAACCATCCATATCAGTGCAGCCCGTCGCAATCACAAGTCTTTGTGACAGGTCTGCACCAGGCAACAATTAAAAACAGTACCTCATCCGTCTCTACAGTTTCAGCTTGGAAAGCAGATCGCCCAGACTGGTGGAAACCGACTCCCCGGAAGTGTACTCCTGCGGTTCTCTGTCCTCTTCCACGTCCTCCATGACCTCTTCCAACGCTTTCATGCTGAGGCTGACCTTATTGTCATTGGTATTTAAAATTTTAACCTTGACCTTCTGCCCTTCCTTCAAAACCTCACTGGGCTTCTTGATCCTTCTCTGGCTGATCTGGGATATGTGCACAAGGCCGCTGATACCGTTGCCCAGATTCACAAACGCGCCGTAAGGCATCAGGCTTTCCACCACGCCCTCCATAACTGCGCCAGGCGCCATCATGGAAATGCGGTGTCTGCGCTCTTCCGCCTCCTTCTCGCGTGCCACTGCCTTGCCGGAAAGCACCACCTTCTGCTTTTCCTGATCCACGGTGATCACTTTGACCTCAATCTCCTTACCGACCCATGACTCCACATCCTCCACATAATCTGTGGAAAGCTGGGAAGCCGGGATGAAAGCTCTCATTCCTTCCAGATAAGCTACCACGCCGCTCTTTACACTCTCTTTGATGCGGACTTTCACAATGGTTTCCTGCTCCATCATATTCTGCAGCTTACCCCATGCGAGGACATCGTTCGCCTCCTTCTTGGAAAGTTCGATATTGCCCTCCCCGTCGTCCATTTTAATCACGGTCGCCTCGATCTCATCCCCCACGGAAATCTTGCCTGCCGCAAGAAAATCCGGGTCATTGCTTAAGTTTTCCGCCTTGATGATCCCCTGGGCATAATATTTCAAGTCGAGAATAACCTCCTCCTCGTTCACGTCAATCACCGTGCCCTTGATGATATCGCCCTCATTGATCTTGCGGAAAGAGGCTTCCAGTTCTCTCTCATAATCTTTCATGGTCTCCGTGGTTCCGATTTCCGGCTCCACTGCCGTAACGCCTTCCTTCACTTCCCTATCCATCTTTTCATCCTCCACAATATGATTCTTCTATCTAAGCTCCCTCCCGCTTCACCTTGAAAAGTCCAAGCGCCGCACCCAGAAGCGCGGAGACGCCGCCGAAACGATAGCTCACTCGCATAAACAGACTTTGAAGCTGCCCAGGCATCAGATGCGGAACCGTCGAAGAGTCAAAACTGCCCTGTTCTCTCAGCATCCGTTCTGACAGATACCAGATATACGTCAAGTCCACCGCCGTCCATACCGCCAGAACCGCAAATACCGACAATATGACCGCTGTCACACGAAACACCATATGGGCAGTCTTAACCGTCCGTTCCGGCCTGCCCTCCCATACACGGATTCCGGCAAACGCCCGGACAGCTTCCACGGCTCCCCAGCCGAACAGTACCAGGGCAGACGGCCGCAGCACATACTGTAGCAGATAGAGCGGTGCTATCTCAAAGTTCTTCCACCCGTACTGTGTGGCAAACGGAGACAGGATCCTAACCGCAGCCAGCGCCACACATGCCACCGCCAGCGCCGCCACTGACCCGTTCCTCTGCCGTTTTCTGTTCTCCTTCTTTTTCGGACCGTAGATCAGATCGCTTACATCCACTTCCAGTACCTTCGCAAGTTCCACCAGAAGCGCTATATTCGGTTCGCTTTTTCCGTTTTCGTAATTGCTGATTGTCTGTCTTGTGCAAAACAGCCGCTCCGCCAGTTCATCCTGCGTCAGATTCTTTTCTTTCCTGCACTTTTTAATATTTTTCCCCACCTCTGCCATATCAGTTCCCTCCAGTCAGGTTTCTTCCTTTTGTACTGTCTTACCCTGAACATAGCAGTTTTTTACTAAAAAGTCACGCAAAGAATCTTTGCACACGAATCCGTTTACTGCGCGGTATCCTTTTTCCCCAAAATTCCATCGATAAATTTCTTGATGTCTTCCTCCGGCATGGTCTTAAGCAGATATCCCCTGGGCTTTAACGACATCACCTTCTTGACGCTCTCCGCATCCCCTCTGCCTGTCAGAAAAACAACCGGAATATCCGCGATATCCTCATCGGAACGGATCATCTCCAACGTCTGTCTGCCATCGCACACCGGCATCTCATAATCCAGCAGAATCAGATCCGGCCTGTTGACCGTAATTTTCTTGATCGCCGCGATGCTGGAATTGCTCTCCAGCATATCATAGTCATTCCCCAGAAGCCGGATGATATTGCCGCGCATAAAGTCGGAATCATCCACCACCAGAATCTGTTTCTTGCGCATTTCCCCGTCCAGATACTTTTTGATCTGTCCCATGGCATTCTGTGCATTTATGGGCGATACGATCTTTCCCTGCATAGAATCCGCGGTGGTTACGCTGAATGAAAGATATCCGGCTCCCGTGTCAAACAACAGACTGCAGGAAGGATGCACCCTCTCAAAAGAGTTGACAAGCTGCTCCTGTGTGAGCAGGGACTCGCTCTCCAGCTCAAAGGTCTGCATATCAGGGAAACACTCTCTGATTTTCTCCAAAAGCTGTCTGGAAAGATAACGGGTGATATTTATTACCATATCATCCACTTTCAAGTACTGGGTGCCCATCAGCTCGCTGATCACTTTGAGAAGCAGCGTCTCCTCATAAGCAATCACCGTCTCCCATTTCTCTTTCTTTTTTCCTTTATATACAAAGCGGCAGCAGATGATCTTTCCGATGTTTTCCCCGCCGTACTGTCTGCTGATGGCCTTCGCCTTCAACTGAAATACGTCCGAAATAAGCTGGACAATCGTCTGCTCCAGCGCGTCAATCTCCTCCTCGTGGGGAAGGTTCTTCCACTGGCTCATCTTCTTCCCGCCGATTGCCAGATCTTCCGTCTGCGTGTGGGCAATCAGCCAGCCAATACTGACACCGAGAAAATGGCGCATGGATTCCTCCGAATAATTCGTCTCCACCAGTTCCTCTTCCAGAGAAACCAGCGTATTATTCTGAAAATCATCGTGCAAGCGTTTATGTACCTCTAACTCGCTGTAATCAATGGACCTCATATAGGCCTCTTCATGCTGAAAATGCTCAATGGTATGATTCTTTAAAAACTTGATACCCTCCTTACACACCCACTCCCGTTTGTCTTCATTCTCGCTGAGTGTCAACAGCTTATTTAAAGTAGAAAAAAGCTGCTTATGCTCCTTGTCAATGAAGTCTACACCCAGCTCGTACCTCTTGTTCCATACGATAGCCTTCACGTCATCCTCCTTCGCTCAGGCGCTGCTGGCGCCTTCGCCAAATCGATTTATTTTCTTGCCCCTCTGCAAGAATAGTGTTTCAACCATTAACGTATATTGTACACCAACTCAGACATCTGTGCAAACACTTATCTGACCTATTTTCCACAATTTTCTCCCTATCTTCTCTGATCCGTTTCCCCACTGTCACCCCTGGATCTGTTTTCCATTTCTGCGCGCTTCGCTGCCTTCCAGAGCAGATCTCAGCTCCTAAAAAACCAAGGTCCCCTATATCGTTTTAAGCGCGATACAGAGGACCCTGCTACTTTCATTTTTCTTTATAAAGTTTCTCCCATCTTTACCAGTTTTGCCGCCTGAATCCCTGCGGATCAGGCTTTTCAGTTCTCTCCCATCTTTACCAGTTTTGCCGCCTGATCCGCTGCAATACATGCGTCCAGGATTTCCTGGATATCCCCGTTCATCACCTTATCCAGTTTGTAGATGGTCAGGTTGATGCGGTGGTCTGTGACGCGCCCCTGCGGGAAATTGTAAGTCCGGATCTTCTCGGAGCGGTCGCCTGTGCCGATCTGGCTTCTGCGAAGCTCCGCCTCCGCGTCGTGCCGCTGCTGCTGCTCGATGTCATAAAGCTTTGCCTTGAGCAGGGCGAACGCCTTCGCCTTATTCTGAATCTGGGACTTCTCGGTCTGGCTGTAAACCACGATCCCTGTGGGATAGTGGGTCAGACGCACCGCGGAATCCGTGGTGTTGACACACTGTCCGCCGTTGCCGGACGCTCTCATCACGTCGATCCTTATATCTTTGTCTTCGATCACAATGTCGATGTCTTCATCCACCTCGGGCATCACCGCCACGCTGATGGTGGAAGTGTGGATACGCCCGCCGGACTCCGTCTCCGGCACACGCTGTACCCGGTGCACGCCGCTCTCGTACTTCAAAACGGAGTACGCGCCCTGCCCTGTCACCATAAAGGTCACGCTCTTCATACCACCGATGCCGATTTCCTCCACTTCCATGGTCTCCACCTTCCAACGGCGCCCCTCCGCATAGTGCACGTACATGCGGTAAATCTCCGCCGCAAAGAGAGCCGCCTCGTCGCCGCCCGCCCCCGCACGGATTTCCACAATCACGTTTTTGTCATCGTTGGGGTCTTTGGGCAGAAGCAGGATTTTCAGCTCGTGCTCCAGCTCCTCCACCCGCTTCTTTGCCTCGGCGAGTTCCTCCTTCAGCATCTCCCGCATATCGTCGTCGGACTCCTCATCCAGCATGGCAAGGCTGTCCTCGATATCCTGATTGCATTTTTTGTACTCTTTGTAAGCATTGACCACCGGAGTCAGATCACTCTGCTCCTTCATCAATGCGCGGAACCGCGCCTGGTTATCCGCCACGGTCGGCTCGCTAAGCTCATTCATAATCTCCTCAAATTTTCTGAGCAGATCCTCCAATTTATCAAACATAACTACCTCCGGCTGCCACGCAGTCACTCTCACATTCTATGATACAAGTTGCCACCTGAAAAGTTCACGTCACACCGTCATCCGAAAACTTCCCATTTCCTATCTTTGCCATCATCTTCTTTCACGCTGTCCGCTCCGCTACCCGAACCAGCTCCCGTACACAACCCGGTCAAGTCCGGCAAAATCCTTCACAGCCTCAATCTCCCGGAAACCCGCTCTCTCCATAATTGTGCACACGTCCCCCGCCTGTTCACATCCGATCTCAAAAAACAGCATACCGCCGCCATTCAAATAAGCCCCGGCGTCCCCGGCTATCTTTCTGTAAAAGGCAAGACCGTCCGCTCCACCGTCAAGCGCTATCAAAGGCTCATGCTCCCGTACTTCCGGCATCAGCGTATCGATAACACCTGTTTTTATATACGGCGGGTTGGATACAATGATGTCAAAGCATTCCTCTAAGTCAACCGTTTCACCGCTTCCTGACGCCATTTTCTTTCCCGATGCCGATTCATTTTCCGGCGCTGCCCGGCGTTTTGATGCTTTCCCATTTTCCAATACTGCTCCGCTCTCCAACGCCCCGAAGAGATCCCCCTCCAAAAACCGCGCTTTCATCTCCGGGCGCTCCATCCGCAGCCTCTCATAATTTTCCCCCGCTACCGCGAGCGCCTGCCCTGACAAATCCACGCCTACGCCCTCACAGTCGTTGGAATAATGCAAAAGACTGAGCAGAATGCACCCCGAGCCGGTGCATAGATCCAGAATCCGCATCCCGTCGTGGAGATGTTTCATCACTTCCTCCACCAGCACTTCCGTGTCCTGCCGCGGCACGAGCACATCCTTATTGACTAAAAAGGTCAACCCCATAAAGTCCTGCCCGCCCGTCAGATGCTGCAGCGGTACATGCGCCGTCCGCCGCTCGATTAAGCTGCTGTATCTGCCATATTCTTCCTCCGAAACTTCCCGGTCCCCGTGTGCAAGCAGCGTATTCCGGTCCGTCCCGCACACAAACTCCAGAAGAAGCCTCGCATCCAGCGCAGCCTCCTCTATTCCGGCTTTTTCAAGCCGTGCCGCACCTTCCCTATACACCTCGCCATACGTCAGGTTCCCGTTCATTCCTATATCCCCATACAAATCAAATCACACCATCCGCCTCTTTCCCGCCACACTACCAGCGCAGCGAAGCGTCCGAATCGCCACCCACCTTCACTTCTCACCCTTCCATCCAGCTCTCATCCACCTCATACCCAAACGTCTCTTTGATATACCCCTTCCAGTCAAAAACCGCCTCCACCGCGGCGATCGCCACTTCCACCATGCTCTCATCCGGCTCTCTCGTGGTCAGCCCCTGCAGCCACATACCGGGCGCGGAGATGATCCGTACAAGGATATTGTTGCTCTTTCCGGCAAGCCTTATAATCTCATAAGAGATTCCCGCAATCACAGGAATCAGCGCCACCCGGATCAAAATGCGGTAAACGGGATTTTCCACCCGGATAAAGAAGAACAGAATCACGCTTATAAACATGACAAACAGCAGAAAGCTGGTGCCACAGCGTCTGTGCTGCTTAGAACAGCGCATGACTTCCTTCACGGTAAGGGGCGCCCCCTTCTCGACACAGTTGATGCATTTATGCTCCGCGCCGTGGTACATATAAACCCGCCTGATATCTTTCATCAGGGAAATTACAAGCACATACCCCACAAAAATCACAATCCGCAGCGCGCCTTCCAGAATTGCCATAAAAGATGCGCTTCTGATGTACTCTTCAAACAGGGAAGTGATAAAATAAGGCAGCACCATAAAGATTCCGATCGCCAGAATCAGAGAAAAGACCATCACAATCCCACTAAACACCTTTTCCGCCTTATCCTTAAATATCTTGTTGAAAGCCTTATCGGCCGCCGTCTCCTTCGCCTCCTCATCCTCATAAAAAGACGCGGAAAAATTCAGACAGCGCATCCCCAGAACAAGCGAATCAATAAACTGGAACACACCTCTGACAAAGGGAATGTCCAAAAGCTTACTGCCGTGAATGACGCTGTGGTAATGCTCCACTTCCACCTCGATCTCACCGTCAGGCTTTCTCACCGCCACCGCGTACTGATCCTTGTTTTTCATCATAATGCCTTCCAGAACCGCCTGTCCGCCGATCCCGGAATACTTTAATTTTCTTTTTGCCATATTCGTTTCCCTAATAGAAAAGGTTGAGATAGCCTCAACCTTTTTCGTACCTTACATTTATTTGTTTTCCACACCGTACTTCCGATTGAACTTATCAATACGGCCGCGAGCCTGTGCCGTCTTCTGCTGTCCTGTATAGAACGAATGGCACTTGGAGCAAACCTCCACATGGATCTCGGGCTTGGTGGAACCTGTCACAAAGGTATTGCCACAGTTACATGTTACCGTTGCCTGATAATACTGGGGATGGATTCCTTCTCTCATCGCTATATCATACTCCTTTCTCAGCCTGCGTATTTACGCCCTGCGCGTAAACCTGCCGTTGAAAGCATGTTTCTTTCAACCTTACATCAAGTTCTGCCGTGAACCGCCAGCCAGATCATGTCTGAGCTCTCGGCTTACAGTCACACAGCTTTTATATTCTAGCATAGGATTTTCGGGTATGCAAGCCCTTTTTCATTTAATTTTCCTATTATTTATATGAACTTCATCTTTTTGACCATGTTCACAAATTCCTGATTATTTCTGGTTTTTGCAAACATATCTACAACGCGCTCCACCGCCTCGTCCGCCTTCATGCCGTTGAACGCCTTACGGATGACGTTGATCGCCTCCAGCTCGTCGGGATTTAAGAGCAGATCCTCTCTTCTGGTGCTGGATTTCGGAATGTCGATAGCCGGGAATACCCTCTTTTCGGAAAGTTTTCTGTCAAGCACCATCTCCATGTTGCCCGTGCCCTTAAATTCCTCATAGATCACATCGTCCATCTTGCTGCCCGTCTCCACCAGAGCCGTCGCCAGAATCGTCAGACTGCCGCCTTCGCGCATATTACGCGCCGCGCCGAAGAACCGCTTGGGCATATGTAATGCCGCCGGGTCAAGACCGCCGGACAGGGTGCGTCCGCTGGGCGGAACTACCAGATTGTAAGCTCTCGTCAGACGGGTAATGCTGTCCAGAAGGATCACCACATCCTTCTTGTGCTCCACCAGACGCTTCGCGCGCTCGATTACCATCTCGGACACTCTCTTGTGGTGCTCGGGAAGCTCGTCAAAGGTGGAATAAATCACTTCCACATTCGGGCCTTCAATCGCTTCCTTGATATCCGTCACCTCCTCGGGACGTTCGTCGATCAGCAGAATGATCAGATGCGAATCGGGTGCGGTCCTGGTGATGGACTTCGCCACTTCCTTCAGTAAGGTTGTCTTACCTGCCTTCGGCGGGGACACAATCATACCTCTCTGCCCTTTACCTACCGGGCTCATCAGATCCATGATCCGCATTGCCACCGTACAGCCGGGCGTCTCCAGTTTCAGGCGCTCATCCGGGAAAATCGGCGTCATATTCTCAAAATTCACCCGGCGCATAGCCACTTCCGGCGGATACCCGTTGATGGACTTCACATACAAAAGCGCGCTGAACTTCTCGTTCTGCGTCTTAATTCTCGTATTGCCTTCCAGAATATCTCCCGTTTTCAAGCCAAAACGGCGGATCTGGCTGGGCGCCACATAGACGTCATGCTCGCCGGGCAGATAGTTCTCACAGCGGATAAAGCCGAAACCGTCGCTCATAACCTCCAGAATGCCGCTTGCCGTAATCCCGCTGTCAAGCTCAGCCGGAAACTTCTCCTCCTCAGCGGAATCCGCTCTTTTTGCAGGTGCGTTCGCGGTCGCCACAGATTTGACAGCCACTTCCTTCCCTGCCGCCTTATCCTTCTCGTCCTCTTTAAGCATCGCCTCCACGATCTGTGCCTTCTTCATGGTAGAAGTGCCCTTGATCCCTCTCGACTTCGCGATCTCCTTCAAGTCCGTAAGCGCCAGCGATTCATACTTTTCTCTCATAAATTCCTCCCACGTTATGTTATATTGTCATTGCGCAAGCTAATACTTTACCAGTTAATAACTACAGCATGTCTGTTACATCTATATCTATACAGCTCTTTCGTCCGGGGATTTCGTGCCTGATACGACTCAGAAAATGATTTTATGTCTGTATTCGTTCATTATACACCATCCCATTTAAAATAGAAAGACTTTTTTCTGAAATATAGGTCATGTGAAAAAACAGATAAAAAAAGGGAATGGATATTGCAGAGAAATATTAAATATTATAAGATATAATGGTCGTCAGGATACGCAAAGCAGAAAGCGGCTTCGTCACAGGGAAGCAGGCATTTGTCTTTCGGGGAAAGCTGAGATTTCCCGTGACCCATAATAAACAAACTTACGATACAGTCACACAAAAAGCGCGTCAGCGTAATTTTGTGAATATATACATGGAAAGAAGAGGTACTTCTATGACAACCAATGAGAAAGCGCTTGCATTGCATGAAAAATGCCGGGGTAAACTGGAGACGGTCTCCAAAATCCCCGTCAAGACCCGCGAAGATCTCTCCATCGCCTATACGCCCGGCGTGGCAGAGCCCTGCGAAGTTATCGCAAAGGATAAGGAAGCCGCTTACACCTACACCTGGAAATCCAACACCATAGCCGTGATATCCGACGGCAGCGCCGTGTTGGGACTTGGCAATATCGGCCCCCATGCCGCCATGCCTGTGATGGAAGGCAAAGCGGTACTTTTCAAAGAATTCGGCGGCATCAACGCTGTACCGATCTGTCTGGATACACAGGATACAGAGGAAATCATCAAGGCGGTGACCTATCTTGCTCCGGGCTTTGGCGGCATTAATCTGGAAGACATCAGCGCACCCCGCTGCTTTGAAATCGAGGAACGTCTGAAAGAGATACTGGATATTCCCGTTTTCCACGACGACCAGCACGGCACCGCCATTGTGGTACTTGCCGGCATCATAAACAGCTTAAAGGTAGTTGGCAAGAAAAAGGAGGACTGCAAAGTGGTCGTGAACGGCGCTGGCAGCGCAGGCATTGCCATCACCAGACTTCTTCTGACCTATGGTTTCCCCCATATCATCATGTGCGATAAAGTCGGTATCATCGGCAAAGATACCGAAGGGTTGAACTGGATGCAGCAGAAAATGACGGAAGTGACCAACCCCGGGAATGTAAGCGGCACGCTGGCAGATGCCCTGAAAGGCGCGGATATCTTTGTCGGTGTCTCCGCCCCCAATATCGTAACACCCGATATGGTATCTTCCATGAACCGGGATTCCATTCTCTTCGCCATGGCAAACCCCGTGCCGGAAATTATGCCGGACGTGGCAAAAGCCGCGGGCGCGCGCGTTGTTGGGACAGGGCGCTCCGACTTCCCCAATCAGGTCAACAACGTGGTCGCTTTCCCCGGTATCTTCAAGGGCGCACTGGAAGGGCGCGCCTTACAGATCACGGAGGAGATGAAGCTTGCCGCCGCGCAGGCGATCGCCGCCCTCGTTCCGGAGGAGCAGCTGGGCGAGGACAACATCATGCCCGAAGCTTTCAACCCGAAGGTGGCGCAGGTAGTGGCAGAGGCGGTAAAGTCACATATAAAATAACATTACGTGCGTTATTAAAAAGGAGACATTATGGCACAGGATCCTTTAACACTCTATAAACTGATCACGCTCTACATGCTTGACCGGGTCTCCTTTCCGCTCACAAAAGCGCAGATCGGCGATTTCATTCTGGGGCGCGACTACACGAACTTTCTGACTCTGCAACAGGTGATCGCGGAGCTGATCGACGCGGAACTGATCCGGGCGAAATCCCTGCGCAACCGGACTTATCTGGAGATTACGGAGGAAGGGCAGAGTACGCTCTCCTATTTCGGCAACCGCATAAACGACTCTATCAAAGAAGATATTACTGCCTTTTTTGCCGACCATGAGATGGACATGCGAAGCGAGTCCGCCATCCGCGCGGACTACTATAAATCCACATCCGGCGAATTTGAAGCGCATCTTCTCGTAAAAGAAAAGGACGTGACCGTGGTGGATATCACCCTGTCCGTCCCCGATGAAGATACTGCCGCCGCGATCTGCGCCAACTGGCAGAGCAAAAACCAGACCATCTACCAGTATCTGATCTCCCAGCTCTTCTGATCCTCATTATTTTAATGTTTCCTGATCACTTCATTCCAGTTTGAAATGCCGATCACCCGCAGGGCAAAGTCCGTGTACTTTGCCGATTCCGGGGTATCCACATACTTAAACGCCTCATAGATGGATTTCCTGCCGCCGCCCAGCGTACAGAGCCCCAGATCCAGTCCCTGCGCCACCTCTGTGGGCGCGTCCGTCTCTCTGGAAAAGAGCATGCTGTCCACATACTGGTTCGCTTCTATCATCTTATAAGCGTAGACGAAGGAAGCCGACTGCAGTTCCTGCCCTTTGGAGGATGTGTATCCCATCTCGCTCAAAATCAAGTGTCTCACTTCGCCATCATCCGTCAGCATCTCAGGTTTTTGCAGGTAATCCGTCAGCACATGCAGATTCTTGATGGTGATTACCGGCGTATTCTCGTGCTCCTGCACATACTTTCCATTGCTCTGCCACGCTTTCGGACTTGTCAGCGGATAGTTGTAGGGATGCTGTGCCAGTCCCCAGTCGATATTTCCCTCCGCCTTCAGATTCCGGTTAAACTCGTCCAGAATCTCCTTGGAGCCATACCCGTTCTTGGAATAAAGGCTCTTGCCCCACTGCTGGTCCAAAGATATGTATACCCGGGCATTGCCGTTAATACTTAAAAGTGCATTATAGAAGATGCGGAAAGCCCTTGCATACTCGTCCACATAGTCCGGCGTACTCATATGTTCGATATGATTCCACTCGCTTCTGGCGTTGATCTCGTTGCCGATCACCCAGTTCATCACCCTGCCATGTCCTGTGCCGGAATAACGGCTGGCAAGGAAAGATGCGATCGCCGCGATGGTCTCCGTCCCGCTCTCATCCGCGGCGTTGAACGCAAAGTAGGGCGCATGTCCGCCGGAACGCGCCTTCGGATGAATCAGTTCCGGGCGCGAGGAAATGTCATTTAAAACAATCGCCGTCGTGGTAATCCCCCGGTTGGTAAGATTGGTAAAAATATAGTCGTACTCCGCGATAATCTGCCCGTTGAAAGCATAGTTTTTTCCATTATAAGTATAGTAAACCGTAGGATAATATTCGTTGCTCGTCTGCCCCAGAATCCGGCTCAGAGGGATATTGTAGGCGGCATGCCGCACGCCCAGATCATCCAGCTCCGAACTCTGCAGCTTCTCCGGATCCACAAGCAGCCCCTTCTTGGATGAAGTGGCGATAAAGGACGGATTATATTTGGCTATCGCCTCCGGATTCGTGATATAATGCGGCTCTGTGATCGCCATATAACTGCCGTTCTTCTTCACCGCTACCACAAATTTGGAAAAAAGCCTGGAGCTTGTCGTATTATAATTGAGGTTGACCGAAAAAGTCAATTCAACATCCTTCTGATCCTCAATGATATACTCGCTGCCTGTCAGTTCTGACTGGTACGCCTTTTCCTCGAAAAGATAGTAATACCCGTCGTCGCTGATTGCCAGATCCTTCGCTTTCATGGTGATATCGATCTTTCCCGTCTCCGTGTTGATCAGACAGCTTTCAATGTCCGCAAAGTCCGCCGCGTTTTCCTCGGTAATCTCCACTTCTTTCGGACGGTTTTTGATCCCCTCGATCATATAACGGGCGGCATCCACCAATGCCCGCGTGGTGTCCTTGCCGGCATTTTGTCTGACACTGTCCTTTCTGTGCTGGGTCTTGCTGTACTCGGCTAACTTCATGGCCTCCATATGTACCATTGCCTCTATAGCCGCGCTTTCTGCCGCAATCATGTCCATATGCTGCCGCGTATAATACCCACCTGCGACTCCGCCGGCCGCGAGCACAACAAAGCAGACCGCCACAATGAGCCACCGTTTTTTACTGTTTCCGGTGTCCCTGCCCTGTGCCCGCTCTGCTTTTTGTCTTGCTTTCTTTTCTTTTATTTTCCGTTTATTTTCCGCCACCTTCGCCTTATCGATGGTGCGCCTTCTTTTCTTCTTCCCGCCTTTTGCGCGCTCTTTTGCCGCCTCGTTTACGGGAGTGTTCTCTTCATCCGCTCTGTCGGTTGTTCCCATGTATTCCCTTTTTCCTTTTACCTTGACGTACTTGATTTGTCCGCCTATCGCACCCGCTATGTAGCGATTCCATACTTAAGTCCGGCGCTAGACAGCTACTTCACTGTATTATACTACACGATTATGAGGAAAAAGTCCAATACCTTTCTGGCAGACGCACGCCTTTCAGTCGAACATGATCTCATCCACCGTCACAAACTCGTACCCCTGCTTTTGCAGAATATCCACAATTTCAAGAGCTGCTGTCACGGTAGACTCATACTCGTCATGCATTAAAATGACAGCATTTTCCTCCGCCTTCTTCGTAACCCTGCTGACGATTCCCTTCACATCGCTGCTGCACCAGTCCATCGGATCAATCGTCCAGAGCACGGGAATCATCGTAAGTTCCGTCTCGAAACTTTTGTCCCAGCTCCCGTAAGGCGGCCGCACATACTGCGGCTCTTCCCCCGTTATGCCCGAAAGCACCTCGTTCGTCCTGACCAGTTCCGCTTTAAAAATCTCCCTGTTATTATTTCCAAGCTGTATATGGCTGTAAGTATGGTTGCCGACCAGATGCCCTTCCTCATGCATCCGCAGAACCAGTTCCGGATAAGCCTCCGCCTGCTTTCCCATGACAAAAAAGGTTGCCTTTGCCCCCCGCTCTTTCAACCCGTCCAGAAGCTGCTCCGTATAGTACGGATGCGGTCCGTCATCAAATGTAATCGCTATTTTTGGTGTATCCATATCTTCCTCCTCATTTATAACACCCGTTATGCATGCGACGGCGCCCAGCGGGCCACCGTCTTCCGCCATCATACCCAGACTGCCTGCAATCACGGTAGCCGCGAGCACAATGACAGCCATCATTCTTTTTCTCACCTTTATCAAGAGACAACACCCACAAACCGCTTTTCTCTATCATATATATGCCGCAGATTTCTTTCAGATTCAATTTCCCATCAGCGTAGAGAATGCCGGAAGGCGGATCTGGAAGGCTTTTGTATACCCTTCCCCGAAATTCTGGCTCAAAAGCAGCTTTCCGCCGTGCATCTCCACGATTTTTTGGGAAATGCCAAGCCCCAGGCCGCTGCCGCCTTTCGAGGAACGCGCCTTGTCTCCTCTTGCAAACGGCTCAAAAATGTGCGCTGCAAACTCCGGATCAATCGGTTCCCCTTCATCCGCCACCGTCAGTTCGTAATCCTGCAGGCGCACCAGTACCCTTCCCCCCTCTTTTCCGTAGCGGACCGCATTGGTGAGCAGGTTGCTTACCGCCCTCCCAAGCTGCAGCCTGTCCATTTCAAAAGGCACTCTCTCCTCCGGGATCTCAAGTACAAGCTCCATTTCCCTGTCCTCAAAATCCGCATAGAGAAGCGCTGCCATCTCCCTTGTGAGTTCCGCCAGATCCCCCGGCTCCCTGTGCAGGGTAAAGCCCTCACTCTCCAGCTTCACATACTCGAAAAGCAGCGTAATCAGCTCATCCATCCGCATGGCTTTCGCATAGATCGCGTCCAGATAAGACTGCCTGTCCTTCTCCTCCACGATTCCTTCAGAAAGCGCCTTACTGTATCCGCAGATCGTGGTGATCGGCGTTTTGATATCGTGGGCAATATCCGAAAGCATCAGATTCCGCCTTTGATCTCTGGCAAGTTTCTGCGCCTCCTCCTGCGCAAGCAGTTCTTTAAACTGCCCGCTCACAATCCGGGAGTAGCAGAAAGCGCCCACCAGATAGGGAAGTATCCTGATAAGCAGCAGCCCGATGATTCCTCCAATGATTATAACACGCATCGCCACACCCCACCAGCCCCTGTAGAGCGGTGAAGTAATCTGAATGCTCATGGTGCTGCCCATTATCTGTTCAATCTGTCCCTGCACCCACTCCCTGACTCCCGACGGCAGAAGTCCTGACACAAAATAAAATAACATCTGTAACAGCCATGCCACCATGTTGCTGTCCCCCGTTATTTCGATCTGCTGGCTTTCCAGAAAAACCTGGACCGCCGGGATAACCACCACACGGTAAAGTAAACTGACCGCTTCCGCACTCCAGTAAATGCAGAAGAGAATCAAAAGAAAACTCTGTACCAGAAACCGCTTTACACTCTTTTTCATCCAAGGCTGTCCTCACTCTTTTTCCATACGGTAACCCAGACCTCTGATCGTGCGGATGTAATCTCTTCCATCCTTCTCCAGTTTTGCGCGAAGCTTGGAAATGCACACCATCACATTGTTGTCGGAAACCATGTACGCCTCCTCCCAGCCCACCTCAAAAATCTGCTGTTTGGTAAACACCCTGCCTGGATTCTCCATAAAGAGCTTCATAATCCGAAATTCCACCGAAGTCAGTTCAATCCGCTCCCCGTCCCGGTACAGCAGACAGGAATCCGGCTCCAGCCGCAGATTTCCTACCTGCAGCGCCCCGCTCTGCCCGCTCCGGTTTTCCCCGGCGCCCAGCGCATAAAACCGCCTCAGATTGGACTTCACCCGCGCAACTGCCTCCAGAGGCACGAAAGGCTTCGTGATATAATCGTCCGCCCCCAGATCCAGTCCCAGAATTTTATCGGAGTCGCTGCTCTTAGCCGAAAGCATAATCACAGGCAGATTGTTTTCCTCCCGGATATTCCGTAACACCCGATATCCGTCCATACCCGGCATCATAATATCCAGAAGCGCCAGATCAATCCGTTCCTCTTTTATGAGCCTGACCGCCTCTGTGCCGTCCGCCGCCTCCACAATCTCATATCCTTCCTTTTCCAGATACAGGCGGAGTATCTCCCGTATCTCCGCCTCGTCATCTGCCACCAATATTTTGTAAGCCATTTTATCCCTCATTTACATTTTTTCTCTAACCGCCATGTCACAACTCTGCTGTGACTCAAACTTCTCACGCTACCATTGCTGTCCGTTACCATTTTCGTTTATACCGTACTGTCCATTTGCCGTTCCGCTCATTCCATACTGCCCATTTGCCGTTCCGTCCATTCCATACTGCCCATTTGCCGTTCCGCCCATTCCATACTGTCCATTTGCCGTTCCGCCCATTCCATACTGCCCGTATGCCGGTATTTCCACGCGATTCATAACACGCGTATTTCTAAGCTGACAGTACAACGCGGCAAAGGTCAGGTTGCGATATGGCTGCACATATAACACCTCCACAATCCCCAAAGTGAGCGTCCCCAGTATATGCCACAAAATAAACGACAGTCCCAGAACAAACGTCCTCCACTTATTTCCTTCCATCATATCACGGCTCATCTGCATTGCCGCCTTATACTCCATGTCCGGATTCTCCGTCAGGATGTAGGGGACCATATAGTATTCATACATTTTTATAACACCCGGTATGATAAACAGCAGCGTCCACAAAAAGATACTCAGATCCATGCGGAACATTACCTTGACAATATTTTTGTAGGAATGGTCGAAACCATAGGTAATCTCTTTTACCTGCGCCACATCCTCCACACTCTTTACCATAAAACGCTTGCCACCCACGCTGAACGGATTGATCAGGAAAATGTCCAGAGCCAGAATAACCGCAAGGACGATCGCAAAGATAATAAGGAAAACAATGATCGCCACAAATCCGACAATCAACCCTTCAAAAAAGCTGATCTCTACTTCCTCGCTTGCAAACTCTCCGTCATCAATCGTCTCTACCGTCACCTTATCCGAATCGGCACGTTTCTTAACTGTGACAACACTCCGCTTTCCGGTCGGCAGAGAGCCGCTTTCATAGGATTCCTCTACAGCCGTGTCCGTCCTGCCGTTATGGACGGTTTTGTGAAAGCTTAACCCGCCCGTCTCACAGCCAAGCAGCATCAGAATCATGGATGCCAGCACGATCTTCCAGTAATTCCTGTGCAGGGCTGCTTTCGCAACTTCCTTTAACTTACCTCTCGTCCACATGTTTTGTTTCCTCCTTCTATCTGGCGTCCCCGGAACCGGGGGTGTCATCCTGTTTATGCTATCAGAATAACACGCTTTCCTTAAAAGAAAAGAGGCGCGACCTTAACCAAACCTTAAACCGCTCCTCCCTAGTTCTCCCCCAGATTCATATATTTCAGATAAAGCCCTTCAAACCGCTCCGTCTCCGCCAGATTTATGCTTTCCGCCAGACAGATTCTCTCTTCCAATACGGCTGCATCCAGTCGCTTCCCGCACAGATCACGCCCCAGCTCATACGCCCCGGCCAGCGACGTATTCCCTGCCGCCCGCACCCTGCCGCGCAAATGGGCGGGCAAAAGACCGACAGCGACTGCCGCCTCCACATCCAGATAATAGCCGAAACCTCCGGCGAGAAAAACTTTTTCTATCCAGGGACACCCCATCTCTTCCCATAATATCTCCACACCCGCACGGATCGCCGCCTTTGCCATCTGCAGACCGCGCACATCTTTCTGTTTAAAATAACAGTTGCTCTTTATCTGCTTACCCGTCACAGCGCCTTCCTTCGCGCCTTCTATCCGCACGCCCTCCGTAAAATACGGTTCCTCCATAAGCCCCGTCTCATCCAATATCCCCCTCCGCAGAAGCTGTGCCGTGAGCGCGATCCGGTCTGTCCCCATCATCGTACCGTCTCCCTCAAAAGCAGGACCCGCCGCCGTGGCGGTCACGATCATGCGCTGTCCATCGGTAATCGCCATCTCGCCGTTCGTGCCCAGATCAATCAGCAGGGCAGCATGACGCTCTGATCCGTTCTCTTTTTCAGGCTCCCGGTCCCCAGACAGTTTCTCTGTCTCTTCAGCCAATCCTGTCTTCTCCGTTTTCTTCGATTTTTCTCTACCTTCCGGTGCTTTGGCGGCAAGCAGCCCCAGCGCATACAGCCCAGCCACGATATCTCCTCCCACGAAAGCGCTCATACAGGGCGCAACGTAGACCGGCATATCGGAAAACACCCCGCCATCCGACATGTGCGGGTTTTCTGACAGCTCCCCCATTCCCGCAAAAAGACGTGCCGTCGTTATGTTCTGCAGCCCTTTCTCCACAGGCACGAAAGGCGCTCTCCCGAGCGAAGATACATCTATTCCGAGCAGCAGATGCTCCATTGCCGTGTTCCCGGCTATGCACATGCAGAGAATCTTCCCTGCATTCCCCTTCTCCTTATGGCCCTGATCCACCAAATTCCCTTTTTGAGACACACTTTCTGCCGCGACGCCTGTTCCCTTTCCATTCTCCCTCACAGGAACCAGCTCATCCGATAACGTTTCCTCATCCGCTTTTTTGAACAGATTCTCCGCAAACTGCCCAAGCCCTCTCAAAATCACCCCACAGACAAGTCTGCGCAGCTCTTCTCCCTGCCCGTCAACAGATGCCTGTATCCGCGCCAGCACATCTGTCCCGTATTTCCGCTGGGGATTTATTTCGCAATAAGTATCGGCGACGCCCCCCGTCTCCGCCTCCTTAAGCTGCATGGCGATCGTGGTGGTTCCCAGATCAACCGCAATGATATAGCGGCCGCTTTTTTTTAAGCCGGCTTTTTTGTCCGTCCCTGCATTTTGAATAACACCCGGTTCTCTTTCAGAGATAACAGAAGATTTTTTTAGCCCGTTTTCCGATCCTGCTTTTTCTCGCAGATCGGATTGTGTAACAAATGATTTTTGATTTTCAGATAAGTTATTTATTCGACTACATAAGTCAATATCTTCTGACAGCAGATTCACCTCTGTGACAATGGGTGTATCCACCTTCTCTGTTTCGACGATTCTGACTGTACAGTCCATTTTCGGTCTTGTCACACATGCCAGCCGGTATCCCTGCCGCAGTTCTTCCGGCTCCAGACGGCTTCTCTCAAGCCATGTCGGCAGCGGCGCACCCTTCAGAAACTGGACGACACATCGCCCACAGTCCCCCCTGCCGCCGCAAAAACTTCCGTCCATCAACCCATTTCTCAACAAAACCGGCATCAACGTCAAGTCTGACTCCTGTGTCAGTTTTATTTCTCTTCCAGACATCCCGTCATTTCTGCTATTCGGTTTTTCGTCATGCATAACAATCGTAATTTTTATTTGCTCAGACAAATTGATTTTTCTCCTCATCGTAATGATAATCAATTCCCGCCAGTTTTTCGACTATCTCATCACGATCCGCGTCAAGATCCTCGCAGAGCGCATCCAGATTTGTGTAAAAATCCCGAAGTTTCAAGTTTACATAACTCACTAACATCACTGGGTCTTTCGGTATCATTTTTATCTGTCCTTTCCCTAAACTTTACTATCAGCCTTCCATTCTATATCCACCTTCATAATAAACATCAGGTTCATCCCTTTTCTTAAGCGTTCTACTGTGCTATTCTAAATACTTACCTCACCATTTACCGGCCATAGCGCTGTGTCATTTCAGTTCCATCTCCACACGGTATGTCTTCCCATCGCTTACCACCTTTGCCATACTGCCGCAGATTAGCGGCATGGCTGGCGGCATATGCCCAATATCCAGATCCATAAGCACTGGTACATGGTAAGAATAGAGCATCTCACAGACTGCCTGATAACTGTCAATGCCAAACTCCTCCACGCCCATGCCAAGCCTCGGTCTGCCGATCAGAAACCCTTTGCAGTATTTAAACCACCCCGCATGTTCCATCTGCCACATAGCGCGGCGTATACCCATCAGGTTCAGATCGCACGCCTCCAGAAACCAGATGATCCCGTCATCTCTGTACCGCTGCGTAAATTCTGTCACCTTATCATAGCGGGTACCAAGAAGGTTAACCAGACAGTCCATACAACCACCCAGAAGACGACCTGTGAAACTGATGTCCGCATTTTCTTCCGGCTCTTTCTTTTCGATATGAGACGCCGCCGTTTTCAAAACCGCAGGCCGCGCGTCTCCTGCCCTGTGCTCCACGTCTGTTCCTGCCATATGCCGCAGACTCTCCACATTCGTCATGCCATCCGGCAGATAATATTTAATAACAGATGTTTCCGTCAAATTGTAGGGCTCGTAAGGATGCTCCTCATCCTTCAAAGATTCCCTTTCCCACTTGTCATACCCTTGCATCGTGAGCTTTTGTCCCTGCAGAAGCAGCATCGCATCATTCAATGACGGGTGTAACGGATCCATCCCGAAAGCCGCAGCACATGGTCCGTACACAGACGCCGCATCACACAAAGTCGCCAGCAGAAAAGTAAAATTCGTGTTGTCCGAATATCCCAGATACCATTTGGGAGCCGCCTGTCTGATCTGTTCAAAATCCACATAGTCCAGAATCTCACACATCAGTTCACCGCCTCCGCAGGAAATGAGACAGTCGTTATTTTTATCGCAATAATATGCTGTCAGCTCTTCCCCGCACTTCTTCGGCGCATTGCTGATTCCCACGCCCTCCTCCACATAACAGTTCGGCCCGAGCTGTAAATGAAATCCCTGCTCTTTCCATCTCTTCTGCGCATTCAGAAATCCGCTTTTGTAAGGCTCTGTCGCACAACCAAAAGACGGCGCCACAAACCCGATTGTCCCGTTTTCCTGTAAAAATGCCGGATATCTCATACTTGCCTCCCGTTTCCCTCTCTTATTCTTTTCCCTTTTTGCCAAAAACACCCGCCGTTTTCCCAGCAGTTCGCGATCGCATTCTGTCCCTTACGCTAAATTATGATTTAGCATTTCGCGAAATTGGGGACTTATCCACAATTCTTTTTCTATTTTCACCCTTTCGCCCTTTCGTTTCGCTAAATCCTGTTTTAACTACAGACATTTTGTGTCTTTGGACAACACATGTCATCCTTTTAACCGCCTCATGACTAACTAATTCAGTCAAATCTGTTTGACTGCTTTCCTTCCTACCATACCACACTTGCAGACAACTTGCCAGTCCGTTCTGACCCTGTCATCCATGCATACCACTCCACTAAGCACTCTCCCTGTCGCTTACACCTTAATAAGCCGTACCATCATAACAGGCATCCCATCTGCTCCCTTCCGATCTTCGGCCTGTTTCTGATATAAAAAACAAACCCGGCGTTTTGCACTCCAATTCCAACGCCGAGTCTGTTCTATTTCTGTTCTCCTTATTATAACAAGTGTTTTCAAATTTCATCCCACCTGTTATTCTTTCATCTTCACTTCCTTCTCGCCGCCAGCGCACCCTCCTCAACGACAATCAGAATCACGTCTTTCGCATTGACCTGATCGGAAAGAATCAGTTTCGCTGACAGCGTCTCCACATACTTCTGGATATACCGTTTCAGAGGTCTCGCACCATATACTGGATCGTAGGCGTTATCCACCACAAACGTTTCCGCCTCGGGCGTAAGTTCAATAGAAAGTTCCCGGTCCGCCAGCCTTCTGTTGAGATCGTCCACAATCAGCCGAATGATGCCGCCGATGTTTTCTTTCGTCAGAGGCTTGAACAGGATCGTCTCGTCCAGTCTGTTCAAAAACTCCGGGCGGAAATGGTTCCTCAAGTCACCCATCACCAGTTTTTCCGCCTCTTCTTTGATCGCCCCCTGCGCGTCAATGCCCTCCAGCAGATAGTCCGCGCCGATATTTGAAGTCATAATCAGAATCGTATTCTTGAAATCCACCGTCCGTCCCTGGGAATCCGTGATCCGCCCATCGTCAAGTACCTGCAGAAGCACGTTGAATACATCGGGATGGGCTTTCTCAATCTCGTCGAAGAGTACCACTGAATACGGCTTTCTCCGCACCGCCTCCGTCAACTGACCGCCCTCCTCATAACCCACATATCCGGGAGGCGCTCCGATCAGTCTGGAAACAGAGTATTTCTCCATATATTCGCTCATGTCAATACGAACCATGTTCGTCTCATCATCAAAAAGCGAAGCCGCCAGTGCCTTAGCCAGTTCCGTCTTTCCCACACCCGTAGGACCTAAGAACAAAAAGGAGCCGATAGGTTTTGTGGGATCCTTGATCCCCGCCTTGGAGCGAATAATAGCATCTGTTACTTTTGTGACGCCCTCGTCCTGTCCGATCACCCGCTTGTGCAGTTCCTCGTCCAGATGCAGCGTCTTGTT
>CASWVG010000048.1 GCA_949472775.1 uncultured Lachnospiraceae bacterium | reverse complement strand
TACTTCGATACGGCGTGGATGTACTGCGGGTTTAAGAGCGAGGAAGCGGCGAAGGAATGTCTGGTGGACAGACATCCGCGGGACAGCTATACGCTGGCGACAAAGCTGCACGCAAGTTTTATCAGGACGAAAGAGGACCGGGATAAGATCTTTGAGGAGCAGCTTAGAAAAACGGGTGTTACTTATTTTGACTATTATCTGCTCCACGATATTGGATTCGGCCACTATAAGATTTACACGGATCTCGACTGCTTCAACTGGCTTGCGGAGAAGAAAAAACAGGGTCTTGTGAAGCATATGGGCTTTTCCTACCATGACAATGCGGAATTTCTGGATCAGGTGCTGACGGAGCATCCGGAGATGGAGTTTGTGCAGCTTCAGCTCAACTATCTCGATTGGGAGAGCAGCGCGATCCAGTCAAAGCTCTGCTATGAGGTGGCGACGAAGCACGGTGTGCCGGTGTGGGTGATGGAGCCTGTCAAGGGCGGTACGCTTGCGAAGGTGCCGGGCAGCGTGGAGGAGATGTTTAAAAACCATGACCCGCATATGTCGGTTCCCTCATGGGCAATCCGCTTTGCGGCAAGTCTGGACAATGTAAAGATGGTTTTAAGCGGTATGAGCAACATGGAGCAGCTCTTGGATAACACTAGTTATATGAGTGACTTTAAGCCTCTCACGGAGGAGGAGAAGCGCATGGTGTACCGTGCGGCGGCAATGATCAACGGCAATATTGCGATACCCTGTACGGGATGCTCCTACTGTACGGATGGCTGCCCGAAAAAGATAGCGATACCGAAATATTTCTCCCTCTATAATGCGGAGATGCAGGAAGTGGACGGGAAGGGATGGACGCCGCAGGGTGAGTATTACGACCGTCTGACGGGCACATTCGGAAAGGCGGGAGACTGTATCGCCTGCGGGCAGTGCGAGAATGCCTGTCCCCAGCATCTGCCTGTGATTGAGCATTTAAAGACGGTGGCGGGGTATTTTGGGAAGTAAGGAACTGCTCGAAAATACTTGTGAAGATTGCGCAGGATAATTCTTCCTCTGTAAGGCGGAGTAAGGAGGCGTAGCGGGCTACGGAGACTGACGACAACGAAGCAGAGAAAGAATTTAGACAAGTAAGATTCGCAAGTAATTGATGAACAGTTCCTGAGGTACGGATGATGAGAGAAAATAGTCTGACGGAGGGGAGCGTGGGAAAAAACCTGATACGGTTTGCGCTCCCGTATCTTTTGGCATGTTTTATGCAGACCTTCTACGGTATGGCGGATCTGTTTGTGGTGGGGCTGTACAACGGTTCCCGGACGACCACGGCGGTGGCGGTGGGCAGCCAGGTGATGCATATGCTCACTGTGATTATCGTGGGCTTTGCCATGGGCGCCACCGTGCGGATCGGCAGATATGTGGGCGCGGGGGATGAGCGTGGGGCGGCGAAGACAGTTGGCGGGGCCGTGGCTTTTTTTGCGATGTTCGCGGCAGTGCTCACGGCGGGTCTGCTGCTTTGTGTCAATTTAATTACAAATGTTATGCTTACGCCCGCGGAGGCGGTGGAGGAGACGAGGCTGTATCTGGGCATCTGTTTTGCCGGCGTGCCCTTTATCACGGCCTATAATGTGATCAGCAGCATTTTCCGTGGGGCGGGCGATTCCAGGAGGCCCATGTACTTTGTGGCGGTGGCATGTGTGGTGAATATCGGGCTTGATTTTATTCTCGTAGGCGGCGGGATGGGCGCGGCGGGTGCGGCGCTTGCCACGGTTGTGGGGCAGGCGGTAAGCGTGGCGTTTGCGCTTTTTATGCTTCGCAGACGGGATCTGGGTTTCCGGATGACAAGGGCGGATGTCCGGATAGACAGGGAGATATTTGCACAGATTCTTAAGGTGGGCGCACCCATTGCCTGTCAGGACGGGCTGATTCAGGTGGCGTTTATCGTGATCACGGTGATTGCCAACAGCAGAGGGCTGGTGGTCTCTGCGGCTGTGGGGATTGTGGAGAAGCTGATCGGCTTTCTGTTTCTGGTGCCTTCGGCATTCCTTTCCGCGATTTCCGCCATCACGGCGCAGAATATGGGGGCGGACAAGCCAGAGCGCGCAAGGGCTTCGCTTGGTTATGGCCTGTTTATCACCATGAGCTGGGGTGCGCTGTGCGCGCTCTACAGCCAGTTTCTGCCGCAGACGCTGGTGGGGCTGTTTACGAGGGATGCGGCGGTGCTGGCGGCGGGCTGTGCCTATCTGCGTTCCTATTCCTTTGACACGCTCTTTGCGGCGGTTCACTTCTGTTTCAGCGGGTATTTCTGCGGGGACCAGAAAGCGGGGATATCCTTTATACATAATATCATAGCGATTGTTATGATCCGTATACCGGGCGCCTATCTGGCGGGTGTGTACTTTCCGGACAGCCTTTATCCCATGGGATGGGCGGCGCCCCTCGGTTCTCTGCTCTCTGCGCTGATCTGTATCGGGTTTTATATGTACTTTCAGCGCGGGCGTTTTAAGCATGAAACATGACGGCTGTATTTCCACTGTGGGCGTTCCTGCATGAAGCGTGACGGCCGCATTTCTGGCTGCAGTGTTCACAGGGCGAAACAGATAATTTTTGCATGGCATGTTATGACCGATTTTTTTCTCAGCGCTCGCAGGGCGAAAACAGACAGTCCTGGCATGTGGGTTATGACCGAATTTCCTTTCTCAGCGCCCAAAGGGCGAAAAGGTTCGGGAGAGCCATGATGCCGTTGATCAGATCGGTGCACTCCCACACGAGATGCATGGGAATGATGGCTCCCAGATAGATCATCACGATGTAGCACAGTTTATAGAGCGGCACGCTGCGATTCCCGCCCAGATATTCTGCGGCCTTTTCCCCGAAATAGGACCAGCCGATCAGAGTGGTCACGGCGAAGGCGCACAGGGAGATCGTGAGAAAGGCGTCCCCCACATAGGGCAGATGGGAGAAGGCGGCGGCGGTCAAGTCCGTCTCGGCGGCTCCGGCGATGGAGGCCGGGTCATAGAGCATGTTGCAGACAACCACCAGTCCGGTCAGCAGACACATCACTACGGTGTCCCAGAAAACGGCGGTCATGGACACATACGACTGTATTTTGGGATCTTCGGTGTGGGAGGCGGCTGCCGCGATGGCGGAAGTGCCGATCCCGGCCTCGTTGGTGAAAAGCCCTCTGGCGATGCCGTATCGAAGCGCCCGCTGCAGGCCGGCTCCCGCTACGCCTCCGGCCAGGCTTGCAAAGGAGAAGGCGTCCTTAATGATCCAGACCACAGCGGTGAGCAGATGGTGGCGGTAAAGACACAGGAGAAGCACACAGCCGAACAGATACAGAAAGGTGATGGCAGGTACGGTGCGCTCGCAGAGGTTTCCGATACTCCGGATGCCCCCCAGGATTACCGCGCCTGTTATCACAGCAAGGGCGATGCCGACAGGGTGGGGAGAGATGCCAAAGCTTAAGGTTGTCGCTCTTGTGACAGAGTTTGCCTGGGTGGTGCAGCCCACGCCGAAAGCGGCGACAAGGGTGCACAGCGCGTACAGACCACCGAGCTTTTTGTTATGTAAACCATTCTTTAATACATACATAGGTCCCCCGACGTAGAGTCCGTCCTTGTTGCGCTGGCGGTGGAGGACGCTTAAGTAACATTCGCCGTAGGCGGTTGCCATGCCGAGAATCCCGGTGATCCAGCACCAGAAGATGGCACCGGGTCCGCCGAGAGCGACGGCGGTGGAGACACCGATGATGTTTCCCGTGCCGAGTGTGGCGGCCAGGGTGGTGGAGAGCGCCGAGAAGGGGGAGAGATTCCGGGCGGTTTTGCGCGCCTGGGACGATTCCCCGGCGGATGGCGTATCTTCCACGGAAAACAGGGAAAGGCGGATGGCACGGAAAAGATTTCTCTGGGGAAACCGCAGTCTGCAGGTAAAATAAATATGTGTGCCCATAAGCAGGAGTATCAGGGGAAGACCCCATAAAAGATTGTTGATCTGTTCTAAGAGAGCCATAGAAAACACGTCCTGGTGTTATTTAGCATATTTTATGTGAAAAACCGGGAAAAAAGAACAAACTGTGAAGCAGAGGCGGAAAATGTCCCGGAGAAACGGAGGCGGGAAGGGCGGCACAGGAAGCGGAAAGAATGCGGGAAACGGAAGCGGGAGCGGCACAGGAAGCAGAAAGAATGCGGGAAACGGAAGCGGGAGCAGCAAAGAGAAGCGTAAAAGAATACGGGAAACGGATGCAGGAGCAGCAAAGAGAAGCGTAAAAGAATGCGGGAAACGGAAGCGGGAGCAGCAAAGAGAAGCGTAAAAGAATGCGGGAAACGGAAGCGGGAGCAGCAAAGAGAAGTGTAAAAGAATGCGGGAAACGGAAGTAAGAAGCGGAAAAGAGAGTGGAAGAAGGAGGAGTGGCGGATGAATGGGGAGGAGAGAACGAAAGCCTATGCCTGGGCGCGTGCGCTGTGTTACTATGCCGGGGAGAACGAGGCGTATCTGGAGCGGTTTTTTGAGATGCTGACTGCTTCTGAGGGCGTGTCAAAGGAGTTTCTGTACTACCTGGAGCATGAAAATTTCCTTTGTGAATATCAGGTGGCGGGCTACAGCCTGATCGACATTATGGTGTGGCAGATGGATCACTTCAAGGCACAGCTTGACAGGGACCGCATGCAGATGAAGAGCAACGGGGACAAGATGCTGTTAGAGGCTTTTCATACCATGCTTTTGATGGAGCAGGATCCACAATATTATGTAAACTTAATGCAGACCGAAACCGGGACCGACTATGAGGGAAAGTATCATTGAGATAACCGGGCGGCAGACATTTCCAGGTCTTTACGGACGCTGACTGTATGATACAGAGGAGGAATAGCACAACATGATCAAAGAAAACATCAGGATAAACCGCATCATCGTACATATTCTGGACCCCACCATCGGGATGCCGGTGCTCTCCGACACGGAGCTGGAGTTCGGCTCGGAGGTGGCAGATTTTGCGCGGGAGCATATCGGGAAAATCTGCGCCGGGGATGAGGCGAAGGAGTGCCGCTTTTATGAGCGGGAGTCGGAGGTGTGCAAGCTGCTGACAGGGTATGAGGATGAGAATTTTGTCGGCATCAGCCAGGAGATTGCGGGCCTTTTGTACGAGATCATGAGCGGCAACATCGATATACCGCCGGCTGATCTGATGGTGGTGCGGTTCCGGGAGGGCGAGGAGGATTATCTGGCGCTTCTCAAGATGAACTACAAGACCCTCTACACCCACAGGACTATGCCCCTTTCGGAGGGGGAGGGAAACAGCAACGAGCTGATCAGGCACAAGTCCATCCTGCCGTCCCAGACCCAGCGGCTGACGGAGGCGGCGGTCATCAGACTCTCGGATCTCTCTGTGCAGGTGGTGGAGAAGAAGTACGAGGTGAACGGGGAGAAGACGGACTATTTTTCTTTTCTCTTCCTAAAGTGCAGCGCCCATCTCTCACACAAATCCAAGCTTTCTATTGTGGGACGCGCCGTGGAGAGCGTGCAGAAGGAGGGCTTTGCGGAAAGCGAGCGTTTTGAGAAGCAGATGCGCGCCAAGAGCATCATACAGGAGGAGATGGAGGAGAAGGGCGGCTTCGTGGTGGAGGAGATCGCGGAGAAGATCTTTGAGGGTGAGCCGGAATTAAGGACGGCATTTCAGGATAAAATGGAAAAGTACAACATGGTAAAGGAGACCATTGAGCCGCAGAGTGAAAACACGATGCGCAAGTTCCAGAGCCAGCACCTTTTTACAGACACGGGCATTGAGATCAAAATTCCCATGGAGCAGTATAAGAATCCAAAGTGCGTGGAATTTATTACGAATCCCGATGGGACGGTCAGCGTATTGATTAAGAATATCGAACATTTGGAAGCGAAAATATAGAGTGAGGGTAACACGGGGATTCCGGCGGATGTGGGGCACAGGTTCTTAGTATGGGATAGCTGGATGACCCGACGGCAGACGGGGAGTTTTCGGAGTATAGACAATGGGAACCATTTTGGATTATCTGAGAGAATACGGGGATTACAGCCTGGAGGAGAAGCCCTTTGGCGATGTGGACAGCCTGGTGATCAGCCAGCTTGCCTATCTGAAATTTGACGGGATCGTGCCGGGGCCTGAGGAGGGACGTCCCCCGGTGAGCCTGCAGGAGATCGCCGCCCATGCGGACTATGACCATCTCTATGCGGATGAACGTTACCGCAAGGACAATACGGCGCTCTTTATGGGGGCTTTGAACGGCAGGCGTTTCGGAAACCTGCGCCTATGGAATTATGTAAACCTTATAGAGCCGGAGCGGGAGAGCCAGTTTTCCGCCGTGGTGTGCGGCCTTCCCGGGGGGCTGACTTATGTGGTGTTCCGGGGAACGGATGAGAATATCGTAGGCTGGAAGGAGGATCTGAATCTGGCCTTTTCGGAGCCGGTGCCCGGACAGCTTCGCAGCGTGTCTTATCTGGAGCAGGCGGCGCGGACGATTGCGGGCAGTTTTTTTGTGGGCGGTCACTCCAAGGGCGGGAATCTGGCGGTCTATGCAGCCATGCACTGTGATGTGGCGGTGCGGGAACGGATCGGGAGAATCTATGACCATGACGGTCCGGGCTTCAGGCCGGAAGTAAGACAGCAGGGAGCATGGCAGGAGATCGAGGGGCGGATCCATAAGACTGTGCCGCGCTCTTCACTGGTGGGGATGCTATTGTACGCCGATGTCGATTACCGGGTGGTGGAGAGCAAGACCATCGGACTCGCCCAGCACAACCCTTACACCTGGCTGGTGAAGAACGATGACTTTCGCATTGTGGATGAGATCAGGCCGGGACGGAAGTTTGTGGATCAGACGCTCAACGAATGGATCCTGTCCTTAGATCAGACACAGATGCACATTTTTGTGGATACGTTGTATGGGGTGGTACAGGCGTCGGAGACGGACAATCTGATTGACTTTACGGCGCACTGGTTTCAGAGCATCCAGAAGATCGGCAGGGCCATAGGCGAGGTGGACGAGGAGACGGCCAAGGTGGTGATGCAGATTATGCGGGCCCTGTTTGAGATGATTTCCCACCAGGCAAAGGAGCAGGCGCAGAGCAGACGGGGAAACAGGGCAGGCAGGCGCCGCAGGAAAAAGGACAGGTGGGAGAGCCAGCGGGCGCGGTTTGAGGAGGGCATGGCACAACTGGAGAGTCATCTGAAGCCTCAGCGGAGCGAGAAGAAATAGGCAAACAGTGACTCACCGCCGCCGTCGGGCATGCGTTCCGGGTGCCATTGCACCGCGAAAACAGGCAGGGCAGCGTGAACCAGCCCTTCGATCACGTTATCTCCGGCGCGGCAGACCGGGACAAGCCCTCTGCCTATGCGGTTTACGGCCTGATGGTGGGCGGAATTTACCTTGGCGCTGGTTCCGTAGAGCTGGTAAAAGAAATCGCGCCGGCCAAGATCGCTGTGAAAGACATAGTGAAACTGGTCGCGACCGACCCATCTGTGGGTTTCGGCGGTGTCGATGTGCTGTGTGATGTCGCCGCCGAAATGTACGTTGATGAGCTGAAGTCCTTTGCAGATTCCGAGCACGGGCTTTTTTTGTGCCGTAAAGCGGGAGAGGATATCAAACTGCAGGATATCCAGCTCTGTGTCGACATGGTGGGAACCGTGGTCGGTCTGGCCGAAAAAGGCGGGCGTAATGTCGCCACCGCCGGGGAGAAGAAGGTGGGTGGCGGCGTCCGTCTGGGCGGGATCTATGCTGACAAAGCAGGAAACGCCCATCCTTTTTATGATATTTTCATAGTTTTTGGTGTCCTCGGGACGACCGGCGATCAGTATGGTGGGAGCGGGCATGGCGGATTCCTTTCTGCGGGGGATTACTCTATTTTATGCGAAGCGTGTCGAATCGTTCAGCGCGTGCTGCGGCGCTTTCCAGTGCGCAGGGTATATATTTGGAAAAAGAATGATTTTATGTTAATATTTTCATAACATCTTCTCTTAGATTTGCAAAATCAACCGGCAGCAACACAAAAGGAATTGACATTCAGTCTGTATCAGACTGTAGTATTGGCACGGGATGGGAAGATTTTTGAAACGATGGAGTTTGAAGAACATTTGAATCCCTTTCCCATGGGATTGATCCGTTCCACATTGGAGAAACTGGGATATAGAGAATTTACGGTCAGACCGTTTCCATGGTTCCACGATAAGTCTTTTGAGGAAATGGACTGGTATTGTCTGCTGGCGCGGAAATGAGAATTTATGGCTTGCTTTGGAAACGGATCAGTGAATTGCTGGTGAACTGGTTATCAAAAAAGGGACTTGCTTTCCGGGGAGAAACCTTGTATAATTTTAGATACAATTAAAATAGTTTATGTAAACAAAAAATGGCTTTGGGGAGAAGCCGGAAATGGGGGATAGGATGAGCGAACTACTATATAACAAACCATGGATATTACAGCGGGCGGACCCTTATGTGTACAGGCACACGGACGGCAGTTATTACTTTACGGCCTCTGTGCCGGCCTATGACGGGATTGTGCTGCGCAGATCTGATACGCTTGCGGGGCTTGCGGAGGCTCCTGAGACAGAAGTCTGGCACAAGCATGAATCGGGGATAATGAGCTGCCACATCTGGGCGCCCGAGCTTCACTACATCGACGGCGCATGGTACATTTACTATGCGGGCGGCGACAAGGATGATATCTGGCAGATCAGACCCTATGTGCTGGAGTGTAAGGACGAGGATCCCATAACCGGCACATGGACGGAGAAGGGAAAAATGGGAAGGGCCGACGACGATGAATTTTCCTTCGAGGCGTTCTCGCTTGACGCCACCGTGTTCGAGAATCAGGGCAAATGGTATTATATCTGGGCGGAAAAGGTAGGCGTCGGAAAACAGATTTCCAACCTTTACATAGGTGAGATGGAGACGCCTTACAAGCTAAAGACCGTGCAGGTGCTCTTAACCACGCCGGACTATGACTGGGAGCGGGTGGGCTTCTGGGTGAACGAAGGCCCGGCGATCCTGAAACGGAACGGCAAGATATTTATGACCTATTCCGCGTCGGAGACAGGCGTGGCTTACTGCATGGGAATGCTGACGGCGGATGAGAACGCGGATCTTCTCGACCCGCTTTCATGGAAAAAGGAGCGTTACCCGGTGTTGCGCTCCGACGAGACGCTGGGCGTTTACGGGCCGGGTCACAACAGCTTTACCGTGGATGAGGAAGGCAATGATATTATGGTGTATCATGCCCGGACAGAGACGGAGATCGTGGGGGATCCTCTCTACAATCCAAACCGCCATGCGATGCTGATGAAGTTCGGATGGGAGAACGGCAGACCGGTATTTAAGTATCAATAAAATAATTTAAAAAAAGGTGAATTATATAATTCTTTATCCATTAAGACGGGATTGCTGAAAAATCATACGAATTTTAGGAGGGAAAAGAGAGTATGGCAAAATTGTTCATCAATGAGAAGAACAAAAAGGGACACATCAACCCGGAGATCTACGGTCATTTTTCGGAGCATCTGGGCAGATGTATCTACGAGGGGTTATATGTGGGCGAGGATTCCGATATCCCGAACGTGAACGGTATGCGAAAGGATGTGGTGGACGCCCTGAAAGAGATGCAGATTCCGGTGCTGCGCTGGCCGGGCGGCTGCTTTGCGGACGAGTACCACTGGAAGGACGGGATCGGACCGAAGGAGAACCGCAAGAAGATGATCAACACCCACTGGGGCGGCGTGGTGGAGGACAACAGCTTTGGCACACACGAGTTCTTCGAGCTCTGCGACCAGCTTGGCTGCAAGACCTATGTGAATGGAAACGTGGGCAGCGGCACGGTGCAGGAGATGAGCGAGTGGGTGGAGTACATCACCTTTGACGGTGTTTCCCCGATGGCGGATCTGCGCAAGAAAAACGGGCATGAGAAGCCCTGGAAGATCGACTATTTCGGCGTGGGCAATGAGAACTGGGGGTGCGGCGGCAGCATGACCCCGGAGTACTACGCAAACCTGTACAGAAGATACCAGACTTACGTGCGCCACTATGACAATGCGGCGCCCATAAAGAAGATTTGCGGCGGTCCCAATGTGGCGGACTATTTCTGGACGGAGGGTGTGTTAAAGACTTGCTTTGCGCCGCCCCAGCCAAACAACATTCCAAACGGTTACATGGACGGCCTGTCGCTGCATTATTATGTGCATCCGGGCGGATGGGAGAACAAGGGCAGCGCCACGGAGTTTGACGAGGCAGTCTGGTATCAGACGATGGAAAAGGCCCTTTACATGCAGGAATTGGTGGAGCGCCACGGAGCGATCATGGATCAGTATGATCCGGAGAAGAAAATCGGCATGATCGTGGACGAGTGGGGATGCTGGTTCGACGTGGAGCCGGGCACAAACCCGGGATTCCTCTATCAGCAGAACACCATGCGCGACGCCCTGGTGGCGGCCGTGACCATGAATATTTTCAACAAGCACTGTGACAGGGTGAAAATGGCATGTATCGCGCAGATGGTCAATGTATTGCAGTCCGTGATACTGACGGAGGGGCCGAAGATGATTCTTACGCCCACCTACCACATTTTCCACATGTATAAGCATCATCAGGACGCGGAGCTTGTGGAGAGCTGTATCGACGGCAACAAGACGGTCGGCGTAGACGAGGCGTGTCAGGTGCCGTTCCTCGACGAGTCCGTCTCTGTGGACAAGGACGGCTGTGTGAACGTGACGCTGGCAAATCTCTCTACGGATGAGGACGCGCCTGTGGAAATGTCCTTTATGGAGCTTGTGCCAAAGGAGATTACGGCGGCGGTTCTTAAGGGTGAGATGCACGCCCACAACACCTTTGACGATCCGGAGAAGGTGAAGGAGGAAGCGTTCGACGCCTATGAAGTGAAAGACGGGAAGGTATGCTTTAGCGCACCTGCGGGCAGTGTAATCAGTTTCCGCATCCGCTGATCAGCGTAGAAGAATAACGGAAGAGAGGGCGTGGTTGTAGCTGTGCCCTCTTTTCTTTACTCCGTAGAAAATTGTGACAGTGCAAATCATTTAGGGAGAATGCGAGCCATTCTCAGAGTTTGCCGCAGGCATACTCTTAATGTTCGCTGTCTGGCGAAGATTTATTGCAAATTGGCAGGATTTGGCAGGAGGACGGATATGGAGATCGAAAACAGACGGATCTGCCGCAAATGTCTCACAAGGGACATGGATCAGGCGGCATATTTTCAAAATCTGCATGATTACATAGCTGGTCTGGATGAAGAGTTAAAGGTTGAGGAGCCGCTTTACGAGAAGCGGCTTTCTCTCTGTAAGGAGTGCGATCTGCTTCTGGACGGCATGTGCAGGGCCTGCGGATGCTTTGTGGAGCTGCGGGCAGCTATGAAGAAAAACCGCTGTCCCTATGATAAATGGGGCGTTTGGGAAGAAACTGGATGAATGAATAAATTTATGTAAATTTAAATATTTCAAAAAAAACTAAAATAATTCAAAAAGCTATTGACGCGCCGTTTGGCTTATTGTACAATATGAACATAAGATAACCGCAAAAAAAAAAAAAGTGTACAGGTTGCTTAATTTTTAAAAAGGGAAATGAGGCAGATGTCACATTTAAGGGTACGGACTACCAACGATTTCTTTGGAAATATATGGTATGATGACTAAAGTATTTTAGAAATAACGGCATGCGGTTATCCGACAGTATATCATTATTAATAAGGAGGAAAAAGAATGAAAAAGAAAGTATTGGCTACTTTGTTGACTGCAGCGATGCTCGCTACAACACTGGTAGGATGCGGCGGCGGTGACGCTGGTTCCGCTCCGGCAGCAGATGGCGGCGCAGCAGAGGAGGCTCCCGCAGCGGATGCTGGTTCCGACGATGCAGCAGCAGACGACGGTGCGGCTGAGGAAGCACCCGCAGATGACGCGGCAGCAGCAGAGGAGGAGATTCCTACCGCTACCTTTGGTGATCCCAACGGTACCCACATGGAGATGTGGACATTCGTAGAAATCCACGGACAGCACTACGGCAACATGGTTGAGAAGTGGAATGAGCAGAATCCCGACAGAACCATCGAGATCACCTGCACTACATATCCTTACGTAGACATGCATACAAAGCTTTTAACTTCCTTGAACGCAGGTACGGGCGCACCCGATATCTGTGACGTGGAGATCGGTCAGTTCCCGAACGTGATAGCAGGTCTTGACACATGGCTTGTTCCCCAGAACGACACCGCGGCTCCTTACTTAGACACCATGGTTCAGGCCAGAATGGATGTCTACTCCGGATCTGATGGAAACTACTACGGTATTCCTTATCATGTAGGCGCTACCGTAATGTACTATAACGTAGCGGCTATGGCAGAGGCTATGGGCATTTCCAATGATGATGTAATCGCTAAGATCGACGCTGTTGTGACATGGGATGACTATGCAGCTCTCGGTCAGGAATATGTGGATGCGATCGCTACAGATGGTAAGCACTGGACTTCCGTTGATACAGCAGGCTGTGACTGGCAGTGGATCGCTATGGCTGAGTACGGTGAGGACTGGACCGGCGGTATGGGCGGCACAGCAAACGTACAGCTTGAGTCCATCAAGAAGATGTGCACCATGGAGCAGGAGTGGGTTAACAACGGTCTCGCAATGGTATCCCCTGACGGACACGTTGACTTAGAGGCAGGCTTCCAGAACATTCTGGATCACAACATCGTATCCTTCCCGAAGGCGATGTGGTACATGAGCCGTTTCACCAACTACATGCCTGAGGAGAAGGGCAACTGGTACATCGCTAAGTGTCCTGTATTCGAGGCAGGCCAGAAGTGCTCTGTAGGTATCGGTGGTACCGGTACTGTTGTGACACAGCAGGCAGGCGATGCAGCGCTGGCTTCCGAGTTCCTTTGCTGGGCTAAGATGTCCGAGGAAGGTGAGCAGCTCATCTGGGATAACCTTGGTTTCGACGTATGTAACACCGTTCTTTGGAACGACGACGCATTCGCACATGACGACAACAACCAGTACAACCAGTTCTTTATCAACTATCCTTACGATGTACTCTACAGCATCAAGGACGATATCGGAACAGTTTACACGACAGCTATCAGCCCGACCATCAACGAGCAGATGTGTAATGTAACGCTGAACGACATTCTGGAGAATGGCATGGATGTAGAAGAGGCGCTGCAGGCAGCTCAGGATGTGGTTGATCTTGAACAGTAGTAAATTCCAATGGAATTGAATAGAGGGGATTGTGGATGCAATCCCCTCTTTGCTTTCAGAATGGGTGGTATAGTAAACAGATCTTATGTATGGGTAAGGTAAGGAGTGTGTGCGTATGAATAAATTTAAAAAGTTTTTCTATTCGCAGAAGGCGGCACCCTATGTGTTCGTGCTTCCTTTTATTATCAGTTTTCTTTTGTTCTGGATCTATCCGTTATGCAGTACAATTACGATGAGCTTTCAGGATATCAAACCTACCGGCACGGAATGGGTGGGGATGAAAAACTTTGCAAAGCTTTTGAAAGACGGCATTTTCCACACAGCAATTAAAAACAGTTTTCAGTATATGATTATGACACTGGTTCTGTTGATCCCGTTCCCGATGCTCTGGGCGGTATTGATGGATTCCAGACTGGTGAAGGCGAAAGGCTTCTGGAAAGCCTGCCTGTATGTACCGGCTCTTACTTCTGTAGTTATCTCCGGTACTTTGTTTCGACTGATGTTCTCCGAGTATCCGACCGGTCAGATGAATGTGATCACCACGGCTCTCGGACTTGGCACTTTTAAATGGCTGAAAGTAAAGGCAACTGGTCTCGGCGCTCTTTTGCTCGTGGCATGTTGGAGATGGACCGGCGTAAATATGCTCTATTTTATTTCAGGTTTGAAAGCGATAGATACCGCTATGTATGAGGCGGCTGATATTGACGGCGCGACTGCATGGCAGAAATTCAGATATGTTACCATTCCTCTTTTGAAACCGACCACCGTTTACGTGCTGACGATCAGCGTGTACGCAGGTCTGGCAATGTTCATGGAATCTTACATGCTGTGGGCAGGTCCCGATTCACCGAACAACATCGGTCTGACCATTGTGGGATATCTGTACAAGCGCGGTATTACCAAGAACCAGCTCGGATACGGCAGCGCGGTAGGTATCGTCCTGCTTGTGATCGCACTGGCTATCAATATCGTACAGCTCATTGTAAATGGAACGTTAGGGAAGGAGGAAGACTAATATGGCAGAAACAACCTCTGTAAAAGGCGAAGAAACTATGGGAATGAGAACAAAGAGAAATATTTTGACCGTGTTAGCTACGGCGCTGTTTGCGGTTCTCTCCTTCCTTATTATATATCCGCTGTTTGCCGGATTGATCGCATCCTTCCGGCCCGGCACGGAGCTGATCCGCCGGGGACTCAGTATCAACCTGGATTTCAGCACCATGACACTTGGCAACTATACATACCTGTTTGGCAAGAACGTGGACGGACAACGGTACTTCATGTGGTATAAGAACAGTCTGGTACTGATGCTTGTCACCGTATTCCTGACGCTGCTTGTGTGCTACATCGTGGCTTACGGTCTGACTATGTATAATTACCCGCTGAAGAACTTCCTGTTCTTCCTTGTAATCGCTACCATGATGGTTCCCTTTGAGATTCTGATTCTCCCGCTCTACAAGGAGATGATTAACCTGAAACTGGTTGACACGATCTGGGGCGTGATGCTGCCGGGACTGTGCGGCGCATCCACGATCTTCTTCTTCAGGCAGTATATGACAGGACTGCCGAAGGATCTTCTGGACGCGGGCCGTATCGACGGTGCTACCGAGTACGGCATCTGTTTTAAGATTATGATGCCGATCACGAAACCGGCGTTTGCTGCTATGGCGATTCTGTGTGCAATGGGTTCATGGAATAACGTGCTCTGGCCGATGCTGGTATACAGAAGTCCGGAGAAGTTTACGCTTCCGATTGGTTTGAACACCCTGCTTACACCTTACGGAAACAACTACGATGTGCTGATTGCCGGTTCCATGTTTGGTATCCTTCCGGTATTTATCATCTTCCTCTGTTTCCAGAGATACTTCATCGAGGGTATGACGGCTGGAGCGGTCAAAGGCTAGAGAAATTATTATCGGGCATACACTCCATTGCCAGAAGCTGCTGTGAAACCGTTTAACGGTTGAAACAGCAGCTTCTATATTTTATAATGTGCGTATAGGCAATGAGCAGTGCGCAGACGAAAGATGAAAAAATGGAGCGGGAAAACCGAAGGATTTTCGAGCGTGCACTGCGGAACTGGGCAGAGCCAAAAGCGAAGCCCAAAAGCGAGGGGGGATCGTATGAATTGCTTATTTGACGGCCTGATTGATCGGGCAAGAGGCGAGAAGAATACAGACTATCTGACTGGAACGGTCAACAGGAGAGGACTTCATGAGATCTGGAATGTGCTGCCTGCGGGCGCGCATGTCCACTGTCTCTACATGGACATTGATAATTTTAAACTGGTCAATGATGTGTACGGCCATGCGAAGGGCGATGAGCTTCTGCTGTTTGTGAGCGGGCTTCTTCAGGATGTCTTTCCCGGGCAGCTTGTGGTACGACTTGGCGGGGATGAGTTTGTGGTGATCTGCGATGCCGCTGTGTGCGTGGAGGAACCGAAAGAACAGCTCACTGTGCTGCAGCACAGACTGAAAGAAGATTTTGATGAATCTTTGCGGGAAGTACTCTCTTTCAGCATTGGTTTTGTTGCCGGATGCAGTGTTTCCGAAAATCTGTCCGTGATTCTGGATCAGGGCGACGAGGCAATGTATTATGTCAAGAAAAACGGCAAGGGAAGTTATGTAAACTATGAAGTGATAAGGGAACAGCTCGCGGAACAGAAGGCGATGAAGGACAGGACGCTTACGTCGTTTCGGGAGGAAGAGTTTGAGCTGCGCTTCCAGCCGATGATCTATCTGCAAAACTCGGATGTATATGCGGCGAAAGCGGTGCTGTACTGGCATTTCCCGGAGAAAGGCGTTCTGGAGGAGGAAACCTTCATTCCCGTGCTGGAGCAGTACGGTGTGATTACCAGACTGGATAAGATGATGTTTGAACAGATCTGCCAGTGGAAACAGAAATGGCAGGACACGGTTTTTAAAGAACTGCAGATTTATGCCCGCATTTCCGCCCGGACGATTTTACAGGCGGACGGGATGGAGCATATCAGAAAATGTCTGGAAACCTATCAGGTCAGACCGGAGGAGATCAAGATCTGTATCGAGGAGGAGAGCTTCCTCGGAAGGGGAGAGAAGATAGTCTGCGCGGTGGAAGTGTTGTCCAAAATGGGATTTGAAATTGCCATCGAAAACTTTGGCTCCGCCTCCTCCTTCAAGGTGCTGCAGCAGGTTCCGGCGAATATTCTGAAGCTGGATCCGAGGCTGTTGCGGGCGGAGAAAGGCAACGACAGGCGGCCTCTTCTTTTGTTCCGCAATCTCATAGGTCTTGGCCGGGATCTGCAGTTTATGATTGTGGCGCAGGGAATTGAAAATACCGTGCAGGCTGGCGCGCTGGCAAATTACGGGGCGCAGCTCGGCTTGGGAGACTTCTATGGGGAGCCGCAGCCGCCGGCGCGCTTTTTTGAGATGTACAGCGACCGTTATTTCTTTGTCAGCAACCGGATTCCCACAGTGTATTCCTTCGACCATCATCTACGGGATGCCGAGGGAAAGAACGAAGGGGAGATTCTGGGAGAGGGGATTACCTATGACACTGGTGTGGTGGCAGGGCAGATGGCGCTTTCCTTCCCGGGAGGCAAGGTGGGAGAGAATCTGGTTGTTTTGCCGAAATCCGTTATGTACAGCGAGAGCTATACCATCTGTCTGTGGGTGAACACGGCGGAAATGCAGTCCTGGACGAGTGTAGTTTACATAACATATCTGGACGGTTTCTTAAGCCTGGTGCCTTCTGACGCGATCTGTAGCTGCGTCTTCCGCATGAAGGACGACAGGGAAGTGAATGAGTGGTTCGATATATTTGGCAGGCATGCGGTGCCGGGAGAGTGGTCGTATATGTGCGTCTCCTGTGATGTGATTACAGGGCTGGTCAGACTGTATTTCAACGGCATGCTGATCGGCAGCAAGGACCGGGCGCCGAACTTGAAGGTGCCGGAACGGGTCATCATAGGCGGGGACGAATACCAGAAATCCTTCCACGGCAAGGTGGCGGGACTGGAGATCTATCACTGCGTGCTGCCCGAGGCGGAGATTGAGCGGAAATTCCGGGCCTTTCAGAGCGACCCCACGTTTCTGGGAACAAAAGGGAAAAAGTAAGAAACTCTCCCGTAAAGGGAGAGCTTCTTACTGAAATGATAAGAAATTGCGATAGTGTAAACCATTCAAGGAGAATGCGAAGCATTCTCTGAATCGAGCGTGCCGACGCTCGATTTTCTACCCGGCGTTGTAATCGTTGATGATAGGAGGGATCTGCCCCATCATATTGTCGATATCCTCGTACATGGCGCTCTTCGTCGTTCCCATGTTGCTGACACGGTTGATATGCTGCATGACCGTATTGTAATGTTTTTTCATTTTTTCAAAGAAGCTGCTCAGTGTGTGGAGTCTGCTTCTGGAATCGTCAATGACGTTTGATATCTCCGACTGTACGGTTTCTGCTCCGTTTGCTGCCTCCGTGATCTGATCGAACATGGCATAAGTCTCGTCCACCTTGGAGAGGCTTTCTTCCAATGCCTGATGGGAGGTGTGAATGCTGGCATTGAGCTTTTCTGTTCCGCTTTCCACATCTCCGACGCTCGTATCCACCATTGCGACAAGATTTTTTATCTCCTCGGACAGACTTTTGATTTCACCGGCTACGGTGGCAAAGCCTTTTCCCTGTTCGCCGGCTCTCGCAGCCTCGATGGAAGCGTTGAGGGAGAGTATGTTTGTCTGGTCGGCAATGGATACGATCTTGACCATGCATTTCTTGATTTCGTCTATGGAAAGCTGAAAGGTTTCAAATGTGCTCTGCATTTCTTCAAAATGGCCTGCGACCATGAGAGAGCTGCTTTTCAGATTTTCCACTTCCCCCTGTACCTGATTTACGGATGTAAAAATATTGTCTTTCACAGAAGCGAACTGGCCGGATACCGAGCTGATGCTGGAAAAAGTCTGTTCAAAGTCCATGAGAGATCCTTTCAGCTCGTCAGAGTCGCGCAGCACGTCGCTGAAGGAGCGACGGACCATACTCAGTTCCTGCAGGGAGTCCACCTCGCTCTGTATCAGTGAATTTCGATAGGCCTGAAGGCTTTCCACCACATAGAGGATCGGATCCAGGGTCTTTGCTTCCCTCTGGGGTTTCTTTCGGAATTTCATCTTGGCACCTCCCTTACTCAAATACAACGCAGGTCATGGACTGGTTGACAAAGCGGTTGTTATAGTGTTCACCATATCCGACCAGACCGGCATGGTGTCCTAAGTCGCTCATTTCCATCAGATACTCTTTCATGTAGTTATTGTCGTTAAAGAGCAGATAGCGGAACAGGCAGTTCACAGAAAAGACTGCGGAAATCCGCGGAAATTCGCTTTTGATCGTCCGGATGGTATCTCTGACGATCTGTCTGAAATCACCCAGCTCCAGAAGGATCAGCACGTCCGAATCGTTTACCTGGCGAAAGCATGTCAGGGCGTTCCCGCTGACTTCCTTGATGGAGATAATGCAGGTGTCATTCCTGTTGATCTTTCCAAACGGGTTTTTAAAGGTCTGGGTGGAAATCTGTTCCTCTGTCACATGAAGGATATTCTGGTAGACCTGTTTGGCGGGTTTTCCATTCAACTGCCCGAGACGGTAGTTCGCTTTGTCCGTTCCGGAAGCGATAAAGCGGTAGTTTCCAAACTGGTGGTAAATGTTTTCCTTGTAGGTCTTTACCCGGCCGCCCAGATTTTTGACGAGGGCGTAAGCAACCGCGTCCTCATAGACTATGCCGTTGGCAGATACCTTTCCGCCGTCGCCGGTTCCGCCGACGAGAGAAATTTTGTTTTTCTGCAGCGCACTGTAAATGGTTGTCAGCACACAGGCGTCGTTTCCGGAACAGAAATCGATGCATACGGTGTCTTTTCCGGAGCTTTTGATGGTATGTATATCCTTTTGCAGCCGCCCGATATACTTTACAGGCATGACGGACACCTCTTCGAGTACATTGGCGACGGCGTTTATACCGTCATAATAGGCGATAATGCCCACTCCCTTCTCAACGACACGGGTGTCATAACTCATGCCGATACATCCGATGCTGGGTACGTGGGGAAATAAAGATTCTAATTTTTTTACATGGGATTCAAACTGTTCGTTGTTGGACAAAAGCATAATCAACTGAGGGTCTTTCAGACCACGGACTGCTTCTTCCAGATTGCCGCTTTGGCTCATACCGAAAAACTGTCTCAAAACGCTGTCCTCGCTTCCTTATGAAATTTAGTATAATGTTGTTTCAGAAAATATTATACTTTATATGGAAACCGTACGTCAACGATTATTCCATAAATGACCGGTCTGTGACCGGCTTGTTTTCATTCCGCCACTGTCTGGGCGGGATTCCGTACACATTTTTGAATGCCCGTGAGAAATGCAGCTGGTTTGGATAGCCCACGGCATTCCCGATATCGGCCACGGACAGTTCCGTCAGTTTCAGGAGTTCGGTGGCTTTTGTCATGCGGTAGGAGATCAGAAATGTCTGGGGGGATTTCCCGGTGCACTCATGGAATATTTTCCCGAAGTAGCTTCGGTTCAGCCCACAGGCGGCGGCGATATCTTCCACAGAGATGTCGTTTTGGAAGTTCTGCTCGATATAGGCGAAAGCTTCCTTAATATAAAAGTCACGCAGACGGTTCCCTTTTCCGATCTGTGTGGAGGTGGAAGCCCGGACAAAGCTGTCTATGAACAGATAGAGGTGCCCGATCAGATGAAAAGGGGATTCTTCCTTGTGGTTTACTATGTACAGCATTTCATTTTTCATGGTTTCCGCAACGTCTTTGTAGCGCGCGCGGTAGACCGGCTGATCGGGAGTGAGGCCCGCCAGGTTTACCGTCTCCTTGGCGCGCAGGCCGTCAAATTCAATCCATGCATATTCCCAGGGAATGTCATAATCGGCGATGTACATGCATACTTGATTAGGGAAGATCATAAAACCCTGCCCGCTCTTGATCTGATAGCGGATGGATTCGCCGTGGGAGTTTTCGGCGAACAGAGTTCCCGTGCCGGAGAGACAGTAGTGGAACAGATAGTGATTTCTGGCCGCCGGCCCAAAAGAATGGGAAGGTGCGCACTGTTCCCACCCAAACTGATACAACCCAAGATCCACAAAATTTTCACTGGGAAACACCGAGAAGATAACTTCGCTCATAAAGAACCTCCGTGTCATGATTCAGGTTTGCGGAATCTCAAAATTTGCGGAGAATGCCGTTTTTCAGGCATTCTCCCGTGTGAGACGCTTCTTGGCGTCCCGTCCTATGGCGGGACGTCATTAGAAATTCTTCTCACACTAGTATATACCAAAATGCGTGGTCATTTCAATGTATAGGTAGAAAAACTGCATAAAGGTATAAAACTAACAAAATGGCGGCATTTTTGATAGCATTATGGCATGTTACAATGAATAAAATGAATCAACTTAGATCTGCTTTAGACACATTATATTCCAAAAAGGGAAGGAGAAGGGCAATGAAGAGAAAGGGATTGAGGAGTCTGGCACTGGCAGTAGGCCTTACTTCGCTGGCGCCGGCCGTTTGGGGATGCGCAAGTACCTCGGACGGAAAGATTGAAGTTGAGATTGTGCAGTATAAGCCGGAGGCGGCAAACTATTTTAAGACGGTGGAGGATGCGTTCAACGCCTCCCATGACGACATCCACCTGACCATCAGCTCGCCTAACGATGCGATGGCGATTCTGAAAACAAGGTTTATCAGGGAGGATTACCCGGACATCATAGGAATCGGCGGTGACATCAACTATTCCTACTTCGTGGACGCCGATATACTGGCGGACATCTCCGGCTATGAGGGGATGCAGAACGTCAACGAAGGGTATCTGGAGATCGCGGAAGCGCTGGAGCTTGTCCCTGTGGACGGCACTTACATTCTGCCTTATGCGGCCAACGCGGCAGGCATTCTCTACAACAGGGAGATGTTTGAGGAGCACGGCTGGCAGATCCCGGAAACCTGGGATGAAATGCTTGCGCTGTGTGATGAAATTTCAGCGGAAGGGATCCTGCCTTTCTACTTTGGCTTTAAGGATACCTGGACCTGTCTGGCTCCCTGGAATGCGATGGCGGTTGAGCTTGCTCCGGCGGATACGACCAAGCAGGTGAACAAGGGACAGACAACTTTTACGAAAGAGTACGGAGAGCTTGCAGAAAAGTATATGGCGCTTCTGCCTTACGGGCCGGATGATCCGTTTGCCTACAACTACAATGACGCCTGTACGGCTTTTGCCAGAGGGGAATCCGCCATGTATCCCATCGGAAGCTACGCGGCGCCCCAGATCCTGTCGGTGAACCCGGATCTGAAGATGGACTCTTTCGTTATGCCGGCCAGTGACGAGAAGGAGAGCCGGACATTGAATTCGGGAATTGACCTTGGATTCTGTGTGACGGAGGCGTGCGAGAACAAAGAGGCTGCCTACGAGGTGTTAAACTTCCTGTACCAGGATGATACCCTGCAGAAGTACATTGACGCGCAGACATCTGTTCCGTGTAAAAAGGGAAGCTTTACATTGCCGGTCATACTGGATGGTATGACGGAGTTTATCGCAAGCGGCAACATGACGGACTATCAGGATCACTATTATCCGTCCGAAATGTCGGTGGATGCACTCTTGCAGACATTCCTCATCGAACAGGACAAGGATGCGTTCCTGAAGAACTTTGATACAAGCTGGCAGAGATATAACAGGGACATCATCCGCATGGTACAGGACTATGAAGCCGCGCACGGAAGCGCAGAGTAGGAAGGGGGTAAAAGTGATGACGAAACATGAAAATGAGAGAAAGAGAACGTTTTTACTGATTACAATACCGATTCTGGCGCTGTTTATCTGCTTTAACACGATTCCGCTGATTCGCGGCGCCATGTACAGCTTCACCAATTCCAGAGGATTTGGAAGCCATGACTGGGTGGGGCTTCGCAACTATATTGATCTGTTTTCGGATGCGCGGGTAGGCAAATCTTATCTGTTTACGATCAAGCTGGCGATTGTGACAACGATCGTGGTAAATGTGCTCAGCCTGATACTGGCGCTTGGACTCAACAGCAAGATCAGGGCAAAGGGATTTTTCCGCGGCGCGTATTTCCTTCCGAACATACTGGGAGCATTGGTAGTAGGTTACATTTTTAACTACTTCTTTACTTATATCGTTCCGGCTCTGGCGGACATGACAGGCATGCAGGGATTGAGCTCCAGTATTCTGTCAAGCCCGAACAAGGCGTGGATCGGCGTTATGATCGTCTGTGCATGGCAGGCGATCGCAATGAATACAATCATTTATATATCGGGATTACAGACGGTGCCGGAAGACGTCTACGAGGCGGGCGGCCTGGACGGCGCGACTGGCTGGAAGCAGTTTAAGCACCTGACATTTCCGTTAATTATTCCGTTTTTCTCCATCAATATGGTGTTGTGCGTGAAAAACTTCCTGATGGTGTTTGACCAGATCATCGCCCTGACAAAAGGCGGCCCGGCGCAGAGCACGGAGTCCATTTCCTACCTGATCTACAATAACGGTATGTCGGGCGGACAGTTCGGTTTCCAGAGCGCGAACGCGGTTGTATTCTTTATTGTCATTGTAGTGATCTCTGTTGCGCAGATGAAATTTTCCAGTTCAAAGGAGGAGCAGTTATGAAGCAAACATCGACAGTTGGAAAATCAAACAAAACCGTTTTGGTGCTGCTTATTCTCGGGCTTTCCACGATTATCTTTCCTCTGTATATGACTGTTGTGATCGCGTTCAAACAGCCCTCAGAGATGACCAACAGCATAAGCGGTATCCTGTCGCTCCCTAAGGTGTGGAGCCTGCAGAATTTCAGGGAAGCGATGGAGGTAACGGATTTCTGGAACTCTTTGAAAAACAGTCTGCTGATTTCCGGGCTGACAGTAGGACTTTCCATCCTGATCCACTCCCTGATGGGATATACACTTGGACGGAACAAATCAAACAAGTTTTATAACTTTGTCTATCTCTTCATCGTCAGCGGTATGTTTGTGCCTTTTGCGATCCTGATGATGCCGCTTGCCAAGCAGACGGCGGAGATGGGCCTGGCGAACTGGTTCGGCGTGATTCTTCTGTATGTTGTCTTTTACATGCCGATGAACATTATGCTGTACTCGGGTTATCTGACCAATATCCCGTTGGCACTGGAGGAGGCGGCGAGGGTAGACGGCGCATCCACATGGCTGACTTATTGGAAAATCATTTTTCCGATTATGAAACCGATGCATGCAACTGTCGCAGTCATCACGGCGCTGGCAGTGTGGAACGATGTAATGACGCCATTAATCATCATGGCGGGTTCTTCCGAGAACACGCTTCCCCTTGCCCAGTTGAATTTCCAGTCACAGTTTGGAACCAACTATAATTTGGCGTTCGCATCTTACTTACTGTCGCTGATTCCGATACTCGTTTTCTATCTGATCTGTCAGAAACAGATATTGAACGGTGTTGTAAATGGGGCTGTAAAATAACGGCGCAAAAAGTACTTCTAAAGACGTCCCGCCATTGGGCGGGACGCCAAGAAGTACTAAGTTTTGCGCTAGAGAATGCCTGAAAAGCGGCATTCTCCGTTCGGACTGGTAGTGATACCTGAAAAGCGGCATTCTCTGTTCGGACCGATAGTGATGCTTGAAAAGCGGCATTCTCCGTTCGGACTGGTAGTGATACCTGAAAAGCGGCATTCT
>CASWVG010000047.1 GCA_949472775.1 uncultured Lachnospiraceae bacterium | reverse complement strand
GGAGAGCATCTGCCTTACAAGCAGAGGGTCATAGGTTCGAGCCCTATAGGTCCCACTATATGCCGGCGTGGCGGAACTGGCAGACGCACAGGACTTAAAATCCTGCGGGACTAACCTCCCGTACCGGTTCGATTCCGGTCGCCGGCATTAGGAAAAAACGGTTTGGCTCAGTATTTATGCTGGGTTGAGCCGTTTTTTCATTTGGTGCGGGTGTGGAAGAGGGAAGAGGAGAGGGAGAATTTGACATCTACGTTGACAGCAACGGTGAAGTTTTGAACGAAGAATGTCGAAAAATAGAGGATGGTTATTCTTGCTCTATGTAGGGAAAGTTTGTATTATAAAAAAAGAAAAAGGAATTATCTAATAAATAATTACTATTTTTCCTTAAATGGGAGGGAAATTTTATGTTTGAATCAGCAGTTGAACAAAAGATTGGTCAAGATTATGAAAACTGGCAATATCGAAATGAGAGAAATTGTGCGGATCGCATTTTTATAGATGCACCTACTGGAAGTGGCAAAACTACATTCATTCTGCAAACGCTATTGCCATATTATTGTGAGCAGGGGAAAAAGATTTTATATCTGGTAAACCGCCGTATTCTAAAAGAGCAGATACGGGAAATGATAGCGGATCTGCCGCATGAACAATTTGCGTCTATTAGGGTTGAGTTATATCAGGAAATAGAGAAAAGTGTTGCGGCAGCCCCTATGCAATACAGCAAAGTGAATTTATTTTGGAAAAAGGTGCGGGAACAATCGAAGAGTTTTATTCCATGCAACGAAGAAGATTCTGTTCTGGGATATGACTATAGTATGCTTAAAAATTTTTCGGAGTATGATTGTGTGGTATGCGACGAGGCTCACTATTTTCTTACAGATTCGACCTATAATACAAATACGATTTTCTCATTTGAGTGGATTCAAGAGTTCTTTCAGGATAAAGTTTGTATCTTTATGTCGGCAACGATTGACGAACTGAAATCCTACATGGAGAAGAACAATCTACGTTGGGACTGGGAATCAAATACAGCCTGCTATGAAATTGCTAAATATGATCCTGGCATGGAGAAGAATGTTGACTTGGCGTTGACAGCTAAAGGAGAAGAGTGCAAAAAACCGAAACATAAGATAAAACCTTATTCTGTGCCTAGAGATTACAGCTATATTAAGGCTGAGAATATAAGAATTATAAACAACCGAAAGGCGCTGGTAGATTTAGTGGCGGAAGGAAAACATAAATGGCTTATTTTTGTGGATAGCATTCAGTATGGAAACGCTCTCAAAAATTCTGTGAAGGAAAAATTGAGGAAATGCAAAAATAGCGATTATTCTGAGAATAGGGAGCAAGATGTGATATTTCTTTCTTCTGGTTATAAGAGGGATCAGAACGCTGCTGATGAGGTAGATCGTATTATTAGAACGCAGGCTTCCTCAGCGAAAGTTCTAATTGTGACGGCGGTTTTAGACAACGGTGTAAATATTAAAGACATAGAGGTACGGAACGTGGTTCTGTTTGCGGATACAGAGACAGAATTTATCCAGATGCTTGGCAGAAAAAGGAAGGATGCACAGCAATTCAAATTGTATATCTATGGATATGATAAGAATCACTTTAGCAAAAGAAAGCGGCAGCTTAGGAAACAAAAAGAGATAGTAGAGAATTATTTGAGTTTCATTGAGAAAAAAATTAATAGTTTATGGATGGAAGACTGTAGAGATTCATGGAAAGATGAAGAAAATAAAAGTCTACTGAACGAGTTGGAGAAAGCATGTATCGAAGACCAGCATAAAAAAATGATGCAGAAAATTTCAGATGGGCATTTGAGTTATGAGGATGTAAGACATATATTTACTGTTTATGATGGAAAATGGTATCTAAATTCGCTGGCTCAACGACATATAGAAAATCTGATCTGTTATTATAGGGGCGTGATTAGTAAATTTGAGACGGAAGGAGACGATGCTTTTGCAAGAGAACAATTAAGCTGGCTTGGCAGGACAGGGAAAATAGCGCATGAGATTATAAATGAGTCGAAGCTAACGGAAGAAAGCGAAAGCAGAAGTCGAGTAATAGAAGAATTGAATAATATTGTTGGAAAGAAAATGGTTAGGGAAGAGTACCAAAATTTTGTAGACGGAATACTTACGGATTTGAGGGTTTTAGCTGCGCATCCGATAGACTTTCCGGGTGAACAGGAACGTACCAATGAGCAGTTTGAGAAATGGAATACAATTAAAAGAGAATTTAACAAAACGGGAAAGGTACTTTCTAAACAGTCAATGGAATTTTTGCGCATTTATTGCAGGATTCCGTTTCGATTGGATAATGATAGAAAAGGCGGATATATGGTACAATTTGCGGATCAAAAGATAGGAAATATGTAAAGATAATAAAAAATAATCCGCCTGTATACATTTCAATAATCCATTAGAATCAATGGAAAAATTAAAGGAGAGGTGGAACATATGGAAAAACTTGTTTATTCAATTCGAGAGGCAGCCGATCTGCTCGGCATCAGCCAGAGCTATGCTTACGAACTGGTGAGGAAGGGAACGATCCCGTCTTTGGAACTTGGCAAGAAGCGGGTCATCCCAAAAGTAAAATTTAATCAGTGGGTGAACGGTGAAAAGGGAGCTTGAAACACAGCTCTCTTTTATTATGCGCAGAAAGGAGCAGAACATGGGAAAGAGAAGTAACGGGGAAGGTACGATATACAAGCGCAAGGATGGAAGGTGGTGCGCCGCTTATTATGACGAAAAATATAACAGACACTATGTTTATGGGAAAACACAGGCGGAGGTCAAGCAAAAGCTGAAAAAAAAGAGGGATGAGAAACCAGACGAAGTTCAACAGAGTATCACTTTTCAGGAGTGGATCGAAGAATTTCTTGTGAACTATAAGAGAAATGAGATTAAAATTACTACATATGAGGGGTATATGAGAATTTACAGAAAGCATATTGAGGATTCGCAGTTAGGGAAAACGGCGCTGAATCAGGTGACCACGGAAATGCTGCAGAGATACTATAATGATAAGTTGAATGACGGCTATAATAGCAAAACGGTGCATAGCATTGGGATTGTTGTAGGGGCAGCGCTTAATCATGCTGTAAAGCTGAAAATGCTGTCTGAGAATCCGAACAGGCATACATCCATCCCCAAAAAGAAGAAGTACGAGGCGGCGGTTCTCAGTACAGAAGAGGTCAGGCGGATCGTAAATGAGGCAAAAGCTGAGGAAATTTATCCGATCATCGTTACGACGGTATATACAGGTATGCGCAAAGGTGAGGCTATGGCGTTGAAATGGGAGAATGTTGACTTTCAGAAACGTAGAATCTATATCAAAAACAGCCTTTGCAAGATTGACGGCGACCAGACGGACGAAAAGGGGCACCGGCATGCCAGATATGAGATTTTGGAACCCAAGACAAAGGAGAGTATTCGTATGGTTCCGATGATGGATGAGGTGTACGAGGCGCTGATGCTGCAAAAGGAACGTCAGGAAATGGATAAAAAGAGATATCGGGAGATATATCTGGATCAGGGGCTGGTTTTTACAGATTCATGCGGAAACTTTCTTCCACAAAGGCAGTTTATGGATCAGTACCATGCTTTCCTCAGGAAATATGAGATTACGGATATCAGATTTCACGACCTGCGGCATACCTTTGCCACACTGCTGATTGAGGCGGATGTTTCCATGAAGGTAGTACAGGAACTCTTGGGACACTCCACCATCACGACGAGCATGGATATCTATACGCATGTTTCAGATGAAAAGAAAGAGCAGGCGCTTGACCGATTGCAGCAAAGGAATGCCGGGATAGAAAAGATGTTATGAGAAAACATTATAATGGCTTTATTTATGAAGGGTAGATATGCTATACTTAAAAAGAACAAAGGAGATTATGGATGAAAGATACGAAAGTACAATGGCATCCGGGATTTGTGGCGGCTATGAATCTGGAACTGGCAAAGAATCGGGAGGATTTGATATTTGTTAAGGAATATAATTTGAATACCAAGCCGCTGGAGATTGACCTTCTGGTAATCAAGAAAGAGAAAGATGCTTCTATTGACAACGAAATAGGGAGAATATTCAGGGGGCATAATATTTGGGAGTACAAATCGCCGCAAGATCATCTGAATATTGACACCTTTTACAAAGTGGGAGCATATGCAGGTTTATATAAATCCTATGGGGAAACAGTAGATTCGATTAAAGCCGATGACGTTACCGTATCTCTTGTCCGTGATGCCAAGCCAGAGGAACTCTTCAAATATTTTGAGGAACATCGGTATACGATAACGAGTCCATGTAACGGCGTATACTATATAGAGGGTGCGGTTTTGTTCCCGACACAGATTATCGTCACAAAGGAACTGGAGAGGGATGCGCACATATGGTTGAAAGCCTTATCGGACAGAGTCGAAAAGCAGGACATGGAGGAGCTGTTAAAAAGAATCAGCGGCCTTACCGAGCAGGGCGACAGGGAACTGGCAGATTCGGTTTTGGAAGTGAGCGCACAGGTAAACATGCAGGTATTGGAGGAACTGAAAGGAGAGGGCAATATGAGTGATGCGTTGTTAGAGATTTTCATGCCGATTGTAGAACCACTGGTAGAAGCGCGTATAGAGCCGATTATAGAAGCCCGCGTGGAAGCGCGTATAGAGCCGATTATAGAAAAGCGAGTTTTAAAAAGGGGATTAAATGAGGGGCTAAGAGAGGGCTTAAAAGAGGGATTAAAAAAGGGTATACAAAGTACGGTGAAGGTTCTTCGTGACTTAGGGCATGAGGACGTTGAGATCAGGCAGGTCATTCAGAAGCAATATGAGCTTTCTGATGAGGAAGTGGCTAAATATGTGTAATTGACAGCGATATAAGGTGAATGGAAGTAAGAGGAATATCCTTGGGACAGTGCGGGATATTCCTCTTTTTCGCATTAAAAGAAGCTGCTAGCGCGTATTTAACGCAGGAATAATAGGGCATGGTTGGCAGTATTTGATAACAAAATAGGTTTTGAAAGGGGAGCATGAAGTATGGCAGAAGAAAAAAATATATTTGAGGCTATCACGGATTATACTGTTGGTGAACGGATGATTGAGATTTTGCTGCGGGATCGGGAGTATCAGGAAGTGCAGGGACGAATTGCCAGACAGATGGAGCTGTTTGCCGGATTAAATTTAGACAAAGAGTTATGGCTTATCTTAGAGCAGTTGGTTTCCCTCCATGCAGAAAGCGGTGCCCTGTATGGCAGGGCAGCTTATCAGCAGGGTTATAGGGATTGCGTGGCCTTGTTGCAGGCAATGAATCTGATTAAGGCATTATAGTGCAAAACTGCGGGATGGGAATGGCTCATTCCGCAGGCAGGGGAATGCTGGTTTTTTAGCTGAGTCCTTCCTTGACTTTGGCGGCAATTATATTATTGAAACGGGTTTCTCGGTCTTTGGTCTGACTTGTATTTTCCCGTCGCTTATGGCCAGTCAGGTCAAACGTATTGATGCCAAAGTGGAAGTGCAGGTGCTTGTCACTGCTGTCGGGGGCATGGACGCCATAGACGACCTGGCACTGGTCTGTATCATAGAAATCATATGCCAGTTCCCTGGCAAGGTCATCAAGGTCAACATTGCCTTTGGCAAGCAATTCTTCACCTTCTTTGGTAACGGAGAAGTATTCGTGGTCTATAAAACGGTTCTGCTTGTTATTGCGCCCATACAACTGCTGGGCAAACTTAAACTGGCTGATTATCGAGTTCACGCCTGTATATTTCAGGATGCCAAGCCCGCCCCAAGCAATCAGGTCAGACCGGGGATCTCCGTTTGTCCTTGTGATATACCGGATCACATTTTCTATTGATTTCGGCGTTTTGTATTTATCTTTTCCGGCGTTGCTGATTAATTTTCCAAAATAGGGAGTACTCATTTTATTTCCTCCCCGCTTTCAGTATTTTTTGCATGTGGGTCTTTAAATGCCCGTCATTAGATTTCTCAATTTCGTGGCAGAGTGTATCCAACATTGTCCAAGTTTCAATTATTCCTGGGATTTCTTTCCAAGAGATGGAATCTTCACCCATAATTTTCTGCCGTACATAATTTGATATACTTAAATCCATTGAAGCAGCATGACGTGTCAATGCAGCTTTCTCTTTTTCAGACATCCTTACTCTGATATATTTTGTCTTTTTATCGGTTCTCATTTTGATTTACCTCCTTTACTAAAAGCGGTTTAGTGTTGCCGTATACATATCAAGTACGCAAAAGATTTTTTCACTATTGCCAAGGAAGAAGGCCCGTCAGGGGGGCATGGATGTTTTGCCATATTTTTTGTGGCCACAATTCTTTTATGGGTATGTTGATTAAGAATTATTTTTAAATTTTTCTATTAACATATTGTTAATGGCGGAAATGACTATTCATGCTCATTATTGAATATTTGTGGATCAGCTTTTTAGCTTCATAAAAAATAAAGTAAACGCTTTGGAAAGGGTGAAATTATGGAAGAATCATACATGACAGTCAGGATTTTTTGCGACAGGTTACAGGTAAGTCAGTCAACAGTGTATCGGATGATTAAGAGCGGGATGATCCCGGCGGTTAAGTTCGGGCGGTATTGGAAGATACCACTGCGTGTGTTTGAGCAGATAGCGGCTAGAAGGTTATAGATTCCATCAAATTAAGAAAAGCATTTTTCTGGGCAGAGGTGAGCAGTTCCCATTTGCTAAGTAATTCTTTCTGATCCGGGGTAATTTCTGTCAGGGTGTCATTTTCAGATAAAAATTGTGCCATAGTCATATCAAAGGCCTGACATATTTTATCTAATGATGAGAGTGTCGGAAGCATCTTTTTACGATACCAAGTCGAAATGGTGGACTGCGGAATGCCGGATTTCTGTGCTAGCTGGTATTCTGTCCAATTACGCGATACGCGGTGACTTGTTATGCGCTCAAGAATATCAATCATCATAGTACCTCCCAATGCTTCAATTTAACGTTATTATAATTTGACAATTACTTGAAAGATACTAATTAAAAGCGTATAATTTATACGATAAATACAACTCCTAAAGAATTAAGAGGATGAAAATTTACATTTAACTGTAGGAGCCAATTTTTGTTCAGGCAGATAAGAATCGTTATGAAATGTGCGGGAGGTATACTATGAAGAGGCTGGGGAGAAAAATGGTAGCAAGGTTAATGGCAGGTGTGCTTACTGTGTCGTTGGGGCTGGTTCCCGTGGGCACAGTCAGGGCGGAAGAAATTCGGTCGGAAGATATGCTTGAAGTTATCACAGCGGATAATGGAGAGGGCGTATCGATAGATGGAAAGATCGATGTTCTGGGGGATGAAGCCGCCAGCGTGTCAGAAAATGGAGCTATTGGTGGGGACGAGAATGAAGAGGATAATGAGCCGGAGGATGAGACTGTAAAAGAAAAGCCGGATGACGACAGTACGGAGGCAGAAGAGCAGGAAGATGATTCTGCGGTCGAGGAAACGATGGAGGAGCCAGAAGAAGATTTACAGGGGAATCTGCCTGAAGAGATAGAGGAGAGCGTTGAAACTGTCGAAGCTGATGCTGTCAGTGCGAATACGATCAATAGTGAAGATGATGATATTGCAAGTGGGGTTATCGACGAGGAATATGGACATATCATATGGGTAATTGATCAGAATAATAAACTGACGGTTACGGGGACGGGGGATTTTGCGCCTGTCAGGGGTACCCATGTATGGGGCCGGTTTGATTATGTGCCATGGCATGAATATTGCACAGAAATCTTTTCGGCGGAGATAAATGTGCAGGGGATGAAGGATGCATCTGGCATGTTTGCAGAATGTGAAAATCTGACCAATACAGATTTGCACAGTTTTGATACAGAAAATGTGACAGATATGTATGCCATGTTTTATAGATGTAGTAACCTAAGCAGTCTTGACCTTAGTAATTTTAATACAGGCAATGTGACAAATATGGCATCGATGTTTAGCGGTTGTAGTAGTCTGGTTAGTCTTGAAGTGGGTGGTTTTAATACAGAAAATGTAACAGAAATGCGATATATGTTTGAATGGTGTGACAGTCTGAGCAGCCTTGACCTGAGCAGCTTTGATACAGAAAATGTGACAGATATGTATGCCATGTTTTATAGATGTAGTAACCTAAGCAGTCTTGACCTTAGTAATTTTAATACAGGCAATGTGACAAATATGGCATCGATGTTTAGCGGTTGTAGTAGTCTGGTTAGTCTTGAAGTGGGTGGTTTTAATACAGAAAATGTAACAGAAATGCGATATATGTTTGAATGGTGTGACAGTCTGAGCAGCCTTGACCTGAGCAGCTTTGATACAGAAAATGTGACAAATATGTATGCCATGTTTTGCAGGTGTGACAGTTTGAACAGTCTTGATCTGAGTAGCTTTAATACAGAAAAAGTAACAGATATGAGTAGTATGTTTGGGTGTGAAAATTTGACTAGTCTTGACCTGAGCAGCTTTAATACAGAAAAAGTGACAGATATGAGTGGTATGTTTATCTGCCCAAGTTTGACTAGTCTTGATTTAAGCAGTTTTAATACCAGCAACGTGACTAACATATTATGGATGTTCGATGGATGCAATGCTCTTACCCGTTTGGATTTAAGTGGCTTTGATTTGCGTAGCCTTGAAATGACTGATGTGGAGATGGAATTGGGAGAATGCAGCAGTCTGATCACGATCTGCACACCACTGAATCTTACGATACCTGTAGCGGTGACAGCAAAATCTAAGGATGTCTGGTACCAGTCAGACGGGAGCCGGTATACATACCTTCCGTTAAATATGAGCAGTAGCATTGTGATCCATAAGAATAGAATACATGAAGAGGATGTAGTTGGCGGCAGTTATGGGAATATTGTATGGTTTATTGATACGGATAGAAAGCTGACGGTGAGAGGGACAGGTGAGTTTGCGGCAGATTATAATGTATCAAACAGAAGTCCATGGTATTGGTATTCTGAGTATTTTGATTTCGCAGAAGTGGATGTAACCGGTATGACTCATGCCAATGGTATGTTTTGTGGGTGTAGTGATTTGATAAGTGTGGATTTCAGTAATTTTGACACCAGCCAAGTGACCGACATGGGCTTTATGTTTGAAGGCTGCGGAAATTTAGCAGGGCTGGATTTAAGCGGTTTTGACACCAGCCAAGTGACCAACATGATGGATATGTTTAGGTCTTGTGACAGTTTGACGGATTTGGATTTGAGTAGCTTTGACACTAGCCAAGTGAAAAATATGGATTCTATGTTTGGCTATTGCTTCAGTTTGGTGAATCTAAATCTTAGCAGCTTTAATACAGAAAAAGTAAAAAATATGCGGTGGATGTTTAAGGAGTGTTATGAGCTGGCTGAACTAGATTTGAGTAACTTTGATTTGAGCGGCTTGGAAACCGATGAAGAGAGCTCCAGTAGCTATACAAGTCAGTTAGAAATAGATAGCTATAATCAAGATACAATTTATACACCATGTCATGTCCCTGCTGATATTACAATATACTTACCGTCAGGGACATGGTACCAACCCGATGGAACAGTCATCACCGAACTACCCAAGAACTTAGACCACAGCATTATCATAACTAAGGACAAGGTGCCATCCATAGCATCACCCTATATAAAGGTTTCAAAAAGAAAGACAGCCTATAAGTGCGGGGATCGTCTGGATATCAATGACCTGACGGTCAGATATTACGGCAGTGACGGGAAAGTGATATATGGCACGGATTACACTACCAATGCGGATCAAGTTGACATGTCAACGTCGGGCACGAAGTCGCTTGTGATAACCTATAATGGCCTGACTGCGGCGGTGGAACTGACAGTATCAGAGACACCGAATGCAAAAGAAAGGGTAGAGATATCAGGGATTCAGATGCAGGACAGCATCTACAGCGGCAGAGCTGTTGCTTACGGAGGAACTGCGAATGTCAGAACTTCCGCGGGGACAGATGTGACGGACAAGGTCACGCTTATTTATACATACAGCGGTAAAATGACGGATGGTAGCAGCTATCCGGCATCCGGCAATGCTCCGGCCAATGCGGGCCAATATACTTTGAAGGTTGCCATTTCGGGGGAGGACAGTAATTATACGGGCAGTGTAGAGTATCCATTTGCAATCCGCCCCGCGACAGTGGTGATTTCCGTTCCAGACTGCATTTATGCTGTGGGAGAGACGCAGACCGTGCCGGATTCATACGAATTTGAAATAACGGGACTCCTGAATGGCGACAAACTGACAAAGCAGCCGGGCTTTACCTTTACGGATATGAGCGGGAAGGAGATCAGTAAGGGCAGCATTGATTTAAGCAGGGAGGGAAGCTATTACATTGTTCCTGCGGAGGCGGATGCCGGGAGTAACTATGAGATTACTTACCGAAAAGGCATTCTTTCCATAACGGAGGAAAGGGTGGTATATACGGTCAGATTTGAACTGAATGGATATACCGGTGAAATTTCTCCCATAACCGGCGTGAAAGCAGGGAGCTTAATTGATGCCCCTGAGAATCCGATAGCCGACGGGTATATTTTTAAAGGATGGTATAAGGAGCCGGCCTGCAGGAACAGGTGGGATTTCGCAAAGGATGTGGTGCAGGAGGATATCATGCTCTATGCCTGCTGGATCACCGCAGTTTCACCCGGCACAAAGGGGACAGACCTCTGCATTCAAGAGATACAGGATCTGCTTTATACGGGAAGTGCCTTGAAACCGGGTATTTCCGTATATTCCGGTGACGGAGAAACCCTTTTAAAGTCAGGAAAGGATTACACCATCAAATACTGCAACAATGTGGACGCTGATACTGCTGGTGAGGCAGCATTGGGAGGCACCAGCGCAACAGGGCAGGAGGGGGATAACGGTTTTACGAAAAATCTTGCATATGTCCTCATTACAGGCAAGGGAAATTATACGGGAACTGTCTATCAAAATTTCCATATCAACGCAGTGCCGATTTCGGCGGAGGACAGGGAGGGCGGACAAACGCCTGCACCGGGATTTACAATGAAATATACGGAGCAGATGACAGTAAACGGTTCAAAAGCGCAAAAGCCCTTTACATCATTGCGCTATAAAAAGGCAATGAAGGCCGGAAAAGACTATGAAGTCATGCTGCGTGCTGTGGATGCCTGTGACGAGAGGGAAACTGTTTTGGAAAAGGGCAGCATAATCAGCAGGAGTGATGGCGCTGGTACGCTCCCGACTGTTCCGAAAGGGTACAGGGGGACATTCCTGATGACTGTCACAGGGATGGGCAATTACACAGGCAGTATTGAAAAAACGGTTTATGTGGCGGATAAAGCGTGTCTGATGAAAAATACGTCTGTCACGCTGGGGAAAAACCAGAAAGTAATAAAGAATCCGACGGCGGCGGATTTAAAAAAGGGAATCACCCTTACTCCAGCATATTATGATGTTTCTGACAAGAAGTATTATACTGTCGGTGAGGATGGAACGGTCAACAAGGTGGCAGAGCCTGACGGCAGCAATGTGTTTACCGTAAAATCGGGAAAAACGTATCTGGTATACGGGAAGGACTATACAGTCAATTACGAAGGCAACAAGGCGGCAGGGAACGCTGTTATGACGCTGACAGGGAAGGGAAAGTATGCCGGTACTAAAGATATTAAATTTAAAATTGCCGGAATACCTTTTAATACAAAAAATATTGTCATAGACAGCGGTAGTTTCCAGCCTGCTATGCCTTACAGCGGAAAGGCTCTGACCCAGAATAAGGTTGTACTCTATCGGAAGAGCGGCAGTGCGGCGGGCGCACTCATTTACGGCGTTGATTATACGATCAGCTATAAGAATAACATCAGTAAAGGCACTGCGACGATGACATTTTCGGCAAAGCCAGATTCGGGTTACAGCGGCAGCTTTAAGAAAACTTATAAGATTACAGGTTCGGAATTGGCAGAACTGATTTCTATTTCGGCAAAACAGAGCGCGGGAGACAACCGTGTCATATATGAGGACAGCGGAGCTGTCAGACTTGAAAAACCAGTGCCATACACAAGGGAAGGCGTGAAACCTGCAGGACAGCTCTGTCTGGTGAACAGGGAAACGGGTGTTGTCCTGAAAGAAGGGCGGGATTACAAAGTTAGTTATAAAAATAACAAAGCGGTTACGGCTGGCAAAGTAATAGCGGCGGATAAAAAGCCTGTTGTGGTTATTGCGGGAAAGGGGAGCTATACAGGTACGCTGTCGGTATATTTTGAGATTGGCAGCGGCAGGATAGCTCCACAGGATATCGCTGTTTCAACAATGGCACTGAATACGAAAAACAGCTATCAGTATACGCCCAAAGTAAAAATTATAGACGGAAGGAAAGCATTGCGTTCCGGGGCAGACAAAGATTATGTGGTTACTTATAGGAATAATGATCAGACAAATGTAACACGGTACATAAACGGTGAGACTGATGCAAAGGAGCCGGAGGCAGTGATCAGCGTGCCACCAATCGGCAGTTACCACTTGACCAATGCGGCGGGAGAGACTGTGCCGGAAGTTCGCGTGCCGCTAAAACTGTACAGGCAGGCTTTGAAGAAAAGTGAATTATATGTTATCGTTGACGAACCCGTTTATAATGGCTGTCAGCTAAAGCCGCAGGGTGACAGTGTCAGGGTGTATCTTGGAAACAGTAGCAGTGTCAAAGCCGCGTACCGGTCAAAAGAAAAGCAGGATGCTGTGCTGACAGCACTGGAAGGGCAGTACAGGCTGACAAGGCTTACGGAAGGGACAGATTACACGCTGGGTTACGGCGCTAATATAGCGGCGGGTACAAACAAAGGAAGTCTTACGATAACTGGCAATTCCTCCCAATATGGCGGCAGTGTCACCATTAAGTTTACGATTTTGAGAAGGGATGTATACAGGAATCAATAGAATCCTGACTGTGGTTTTATCAAAAACTTTATCATTTTAAATATATATTATTACCATAACCAGACCAACGGAGCCAATCCACCGTTGGTCTTAACTTTTGCCAAATTTTAAAGAATGGAGGAAAAGAAAATGTCAGTAGCAGTAGAAAGTATGTTTTACACAAGGGAAAAGCCTTGGCACGGGTTAGGCGTCAGGGTGGAGGAGGCACCCACGTCAGCGGACGCGCTGCGCCTCGCAGGATTGGATTGGGAGGTGGCGCAGGAACTGATCTTTACCGAAGCGGGGGACGCCATTGCAGGCTATAAGGTAAATGTCCGTGACCGCGACAGGAAGGTGCTTGGCGTGGTGGGCGACCGTTACAAAATCATTCAGAACAGGGAGGCTTTCGCCTTTACGGACACCCTGCTGGGACGTGGCGTGCGTTATGAGACGGCGGGTTCCCTACAGGAAGGGAAAAGGGTGTGGCTTTTAGCTAGACTGCCGAGGGAGTACATCATTGCCGGGGAGCGTATTTCGCCCTATCTGGTATTCAGCAACTCCCATGACGGGAGCGGAGCTGTGCGGGTAGCGCTGACACCGATCCGGGTCTGCTGTAACAACACGCTGAATCTGGCTCTGGACACGGCGCGGCGGTCATGGTCCATGATCCACACCGGCAACATCAGTGACAAGATGCAGGAGGCGAAGGATACCCTCTTTATGGCAGAGACATACATGGACAGTCTCGGGGAGGAGTTTGAACGCCTGCGCAGGCAGAAGGTGACTGAGAGCCAGTTAAAGGAGTATGTGGGGCAGTTACTCCCGATGGAAAAGGATGCGACGCCGATTTAGGAGAAAAATACCATGAAAATGCGGGAGAACATGCTGCGCCGTTACTATGACGCGCCCGATCTGCGGGGCGTGGGGAATAACGCTTACCGCTTTGTTAACGCGGTGTCCGATTTTGCCACCCATGCAAGGCCGCTGCGCCGGACGGCAAATTATAACGAGAACCTGTTTATGCGGACAATGGACGGCAACCCCATGATCGACAGGGCATACCAGCTTGTAAAGGCGGCGTAAACAGGAAAGCGGAAATAACCTTTTGGTCTTAAGGGAAACGGTATATCACGGGAAGAAAAAATGATGGGCGGCCGGGCGTTAGGTTCCGGCTGCCCGTATTCGTTTGACAGTGTCCGGGATAATTACCAGGCAGGAGAGGAGGAGCAGTATGTTTGAGAAAATAACATTGGCAGGAGTCAGCAACGAAGAATGGCTCCGTTTGAGGCAGTCGGGTATCGGCGGTTCTGATGCCGGGGCAGTATGCGGGCTGAATCCCTACAGCAGCCCCATGAAGGTCTACCGGGACAAGACAGGCGGCGTGCCGGAGGAACTGGATAACGAGGCTGTCCGGCAGGGGCACGATCTGGAGGAGTATGTGGCACAGCGGTTTACGGAGGCGACAGGATTAAGGGTGCGCCGCTCCAATTATATGTACCGGAGCGTAGAAAATCCCTTTATGATCGCGGATGTTGACCGTCTGGTAGTGGGGGAGGATGCAGGTCTGGAATGCAAGACGGCCAGCGCCTACAACGCGGACAAATGGAAGGACGGGGATATCCCGCTCCACTATGTCATGCAGTGCTATCATTACATGGCGGTCACAGGAAAACGGACATGGTATATAGCGGCGGTCATCCTTGGCAGGGAATTTGTCTACAGGAAACTGGAATGGGACGATGCCCTGATACAGACGCTGGTCGGGATAGAACGGGAGTTCTGGACAGGGCATGTGGAGACAGGGATTATGCCCGCGCCGGACGGCTCCGGGGTCTGCGATACTGTTCTGGCACAGTATTTCCCTGTTGCAAGAAAAGAGAGCGCCATCAGGCTGGAAGGGTTTGATGAGAAACTGGAAAGAAGGGAGGAAATCCTTTCGCAGATAGCAGAATTACAGCAGGAGCAGAGCCGGATCGAGCAGGAAGTCAAACTTTATATGAAAGATAATGAGTTCGCTGCGTGTGAAGGCTACCGGGTGTCGTGGAGCAACGTGGAGAGCGCAAGGCTTGATACCAAGAGAATCCGGCAGGAAAAGCCGGAAATCTATCAGGATTATACAAAAATCTCCACTTCACGTCGTTTTCAGATTAGGGCAGCGTAAGAAAAAACACGGGGAAATTCATGGAGACGGGAAAGGAGGAGCGTATGGATAACAGCGTGATACGGCTGCTTAAGGCGGATGAGATCGAGTGCCGCGCGGCAACGGTAAACGAGAAGGGGGTAAGTCTCCTGCTGTATAAGGATGCAAGGGTAGACCAGAGGATCCTTGATGAAACCTTCGGGATTTTCGGCTGGAAGAGGAGCCACCAGAGCATAGAGGGGAACCTGTACTGTACGGTTGAAATTTTTGATAAGGAAACCGGGGAATGGGTGTCTAAACAGGATGTGGGTACAGTCGGGATGGCGGAGAAAGAAAAGTCGCAGGCATCGGATTCTTTTAAGAGGGCATGTTTTAACTGGGGTATCGGTCGGGAACTATATACGGCTCCCTTTATCTGGATTCCGGCAGACAGGGCGGATATCCAGAAACGGGGCAGCCGCTTTGTCTGTAATACCCATTTCAAGGTGAAGTCTATTGCTTATAATGCGGACAGGGAGATCGTGAGCCTTTCTGTCTGCGGGGAATATGGGCGGACCGTATATGAGTGGAAGGAGAAAAGCGGCACGCAGGGCGGGAAAACGCCTAAGAGTGCCGCTTCTCCTTCCCTGTCCAGAGGCCAGATGGAATGTCTGGAAAAGGAGCTGGAACGGACAGGGGTGGAACCTGAGACGGTACAGGAGAGGTATCAGGTCGGGGAGCTTGGGCAGATGACGGAGGAAACCTATAAAAAGGTGATGGCTGCCCTTGCAAAGACAAAATCCGCAGAGGCGGCATAGAGGAGGCGAAAGGATGGAATATGAAGAATTTAAGGAAAAGGTATTGGCAGGCTTGCAGGAAGAATACGGCGGGGACGCTGTGTTCGGGGTTAAAAGAATACTGAAAAATAACGGGAAACATTATGACGGCATTGTGGCGGAGTTTAGCGGGGAAACAGGGAGAATCAGCCAGTCGATCCCGGTGGAATGGTTTTACAGGCTGTATTGCATTGGGAATACAGACCTTGGGGGATGTATCCAGATGATAGCGAAAAACTGTGAAGAGAACCGGGAAACAGGCTTTGTCATGGAGATGTTACAGAGGATGAAGTGCTGGGAAGAGATTAAAAAGGACATCTACCCCATTCTTCTTTCCACAAAAGAGAATCAGGAGATGCTGGAGCGGGTTGTTTCTACCCCGATGTTAGATATGTCAGTGGTTTACATCGCCAGAGGAGAGATGGAAGGCCACAGGGTGGAGATCAAAATAGACAGCAGGATGTTAGAGGCTTACGGGATCAGCGCAGAGCAGCTCCACAAACGGGCAATAGAAAACCTTAGCAATGACGGTTACCAGTTCACGGATATCTACAGGTTTGTCGTGAATCAGGGATGCCCTTTGCCGGACGGATTGAAGCCGAAGAAGGAAGAATGGACGGAGGAGGCATATATCCTTACCAATTCTGCAAAATTTTATGGTGCAGCAGGGATTCTGGACAAGGAGCTGGTGCGGGAGTTTGCCAAGGGGAGGAATTTCTTTATCCTGCCATCCTCTATCAATGAAACTATTTTTGTCCCTGCAGGTGATGGAAGTGGCATGGAGATCTATAGCTGTATGGTAAAAATGGTGAATGAGATGGACGTTGACGAGGAGGAGAGGCTTACAGACCATGCCTATTTTTATGATGCGGCGGCGGATGAGATCAGGATGTGTGCCTGAGCGTGCGGATGCGGGTACTCCAATAGTTTATGCAGAGGAAGAAGGTGGTATGGATGAACGAGATTTTGAAGGTAGTGCTAATCGGTATATTTACGACGATAGTGGCGGCGTTGAATAAGGCTGGGGAGAACTGAGGAATATGCATATTTGGCCGGGCACTTCCATTTTCCATTTGTTTTTGCTATACTTTTACTGTAAAAGGCTAAACCTACAATAAGGACTGCGCACTCGTTGCGCTGTCCGTACACGCGCCATGCAGCTTGCTGCATGTGTGCATATAGTCCCTAAACGCCCACTTTTATTTATGGTGGTGCATATTTGGCTGCGTGGGCGTTTAGGGAATAAAGAGAATCGCTGAGATAACAAGGTTGACATCTACGCTGACATCAATAAATGGGAATATCCGGGAGTATTGGGGCGGATGACGTGGGCAGAGTGCAGATATTAGGCTCCTTTTCAAAATGGCTGCATGGGTGTCATGCAACTTAAAATCCTGCGGGACTAACCTCCCGTACCGGTTCGATTCCGGTCGCCGGCATTACGATAAAACGGTTTCATCCAGTGGCTGTGCTGGGTTGAGCCGTTTTTTCATTTGGTGCGGGCGTGGTGCAGGGAAATTACTCGTCCGGCGATGTTTTTTTATTTTTTACATGAAACACTAAAGTCCTGCAGAAAATAACCGATACTTATAGTGTAAGATATTGAATGAGGTAAATTTCATTTGGAGAGGAACCTCTGGTGGAAGGAGGAAATTCGTATGCGTATTGAGGCTTATACACAGGTGCAGCAGGTCTATGGCGCGAAGAACCGTGCCAAGACGCAGAACGCAGCTAAAAGTGCGAATTCTGACCGGATTCAGATCTCCAGTATCGGTAAGGATATCCAGACGGCGAAGAATGCGGTTGCCGCGACAGAAGATATCAGAAGCGAACTGACAGCTCCCATCAAGACAGGCATCGCGAACGGCACATATCATGTGAGCGGTGAGAGCTTTGCAGAGAAACTGATGAAGCGGTATGAGGAGATTGAGAGTCTATAGTCGTGGTAAATTTGCAAGCAAATTAACCACAGTAAATTCGTGAACGAATTTACTCCGGGAGGTTGTGATTGTGGCGAGCTTGATGGAAACCTTGATCGAGGTTTTGGAGAAAGAAAATCTGGAATACAGGAATCTGTTAGAGCTTTCCATGAAAAAAACACCTGCCATTGTGTCTGACGATGTAAAAGCTTTAGCCCAGATCACGGATGAGGAGCAATTCGTCGTAAGCAGAATCAATCATCTGGATAACCAGAGAAGTGAAGCTGTTAATGATATTGCGAACGTACTTAACAAGGATGTTACGAAGCTGAAGATTGCAGATTTGATTAAGATGCTGGCGGCCAGGCCACAGGAACAGGCGAAACTGGCATCGGTATTTGACGAGCTGCGCAGGAATGTCCAGGCGGTAAAACGGATCAACGAGCAGAACAGAGAGTTGATCGAGAGCGCGCTGGAGCTGGTGCGGTTTAACATGCAGATTGTACAGTCTCTGAATAAGGCGCCGGAGACGGCTAATTATAACAGGGGTGCATGCAATACCGGTGATGTAATCGGCACAGTCAATAAGGCTTTTGACGCCAAGCAATAAATTGTTAAGGACGGTGGAATATGTCATTAATGTCAAGCCTTTATATAGGCGTATCAGGATTAAGAACATCAGATAATGCGCTGAATACCACGGCGCATAACATGTCTAACATGGACACCCAGGGGTATACCAGGCAGCAGGTGCAACAGGGTACGCGTAACTATATCACGCACTCTAAGGACACCAGGAGAAACTGGATACAGACTGGTCTAGGTGTCAATTATACCCGGACAAGACAGGAAAGAGACGCTATACTGGACAGAAACTATCGCCGCGAATCGGGGCGGCGGTCTTTTTATGATATTTCAGCGGCGACTCTGGAAGAGATAGAGTATATTCTTGGAGAATCGAACGAAGGACACGAGTTTTCTGAGGCACTTTCCGGCGAGCAGGGATTGTGGACTGCCGTGCAGGAGCTGGCGAAAAACCCGACCCTTTCGGTGAACCAGAATCTGTTTGTGACGAAATCTTATGAATTTATCGTGAAAGCGCAGAAGGTGTATAACAGCCTTTGCGAGTATCAGGATAATATGAATAAGACGGTCAAGACGGACGTTAATAAGATTAACAGCTACGCGCAGGAAATTGAAGCGCTTAACCGGGCGATTGTGAGGGTTGAGGGCGGCCCGGAGCATGCAAACGATCTGCGTGACCGCAGGAACTATCTGCTCGACGAGCTGGGAAAGATCGGAAACATCAGTTATTCCGAGGATATGTCGGGGTATGTGAGTGTCCGTTTTGAGCAGGTGGATCTGGTGAAAGGCAGTCTGGTAAATGAAATGTGCCTTTATGAAGATCCGAAGACAGGTTTTTATACGCCATACTGGAAGATGCTTGCGAAATATGACAAGTTTGATAAGAATGGTAACCCGATTGTCTCGAAGGAGAATATAGAGGGGGCCGAGGTTTACGATCTGACCCAGAAGATATCTTCCGAATTTAATACGGATATCGGTTCCTTGAAGAGTACATTGCTGGCAAGGGGCGACCACAGAGCTACCCACGGCGAGCTTGATAATATCAATTCGGACGGGGTTTATGAGGAAAACTGGTACAATGTGCATGTCGAGCAGTCTATCGTGATGAACACGCAGGCGCAATTCGACAGACTTATAAATATAATTGCAACAAAGATCAATTCGATCCTTGCGGACGCGGCGGACAGAGCGACGCAGCTGAATCCCGATTCCGATTATCTGCGGGATGAAAACGGCGATCCTTACCAGCTCTTTCAGCTTATGGTACCGGAGGATGGAACGCCGGAGACAGGCTGGACGGTGAGAAATATTATCATCAATTCGGAGCTCCGCCAGAATCCATCCCTGCTGACCTTCCGCCTGGATGAGCATTCCGAAGATAATGAGACGATGGAGGCTTTGAAGAAAGCATTTGAGGAGGCGGTCTACACACTGAATCCCAATGTGAAGACGCCGGTCTGCTTTAAAGATTACTATAAGAATCTGGTTTCCCAGATTGCAAACACCGGATCGGTGTTCCGGGCGGTGCAGGATAACCAGAACGTGGCTACGGACGCTTTACTATATGCGAGGGAACAGATCGTTGGCGTATCTTCCGACGAGGAACTGACCAATATGATCATGTACCAGAACGCTTACAATGCATCCAGCAGATATATCAACGTAATCAGCGAGATGTTGGATCATCTGCTTTCCACGCTTGGACGCTAATCAAAGAAGGAATAGTAAGGAACAGAATAGTTACAGAGAGGTAACAATATGGCATCTACATTTTTTGGACTGACAATTGCATCATCCGGGCTCCGGGCAGCCAACGCCGCACTGAACACCACGGGTAATAATATCAGCAACGTGCAGACAGCTGGTTACAGCAGGCAGGAAGTAAAGACGGAGGCGGCTAACGCCCTGCGTGTGTTTGCTACATACGGCTGTGCGGGCGCGGGCGTGGAGACGCTTGCGATCGAGCGGGTGAGAGACCTGTTTTATGATCATAAATACTGGGATAACGAGACGAAGCTGGGCGAGTACGACGCCAAGGTTTATTACTGTAAAATGATTGAAGAGTATCTGAAGGACGACAATAAGACTGGTTTTAAGTCGCTCTTTGATCAGTTGGGTGTGACCTTGCAGGAAATTACGAAGAATGCCAGCAGTACTGATACAAAGGCGCAGTTTCTCGGTGCGGCGAAGGCACTGACAGATTATTTTAATAACATGTATGGGGATCTCAGGGATCTGCAGTCGGATGTGAACGACGAGATCAAGATCCGGGCGGATCAGATTAACTCTATTGCGCAGGATCTGGCAACGGTGAACAAACAGATCAATACGATTGAGCTGACAGGCAGCATGGCAAATGAACTGCGGGATAAGAGAGACCTGCTCATCGATGAGCTTTCCGCGCTCGTGGATGTGCAGACGCAGGAACTGCCGATTCTGGATCAGGAGGGTAACCCGACTGCGGCACACAGATATATGGTAAAGATTGCCGGTGGACAGACACTGGTGGATATGGATCAATACAAGACGCTGATCTGTGTGGCACGTTCGGATGAAGAGAAGGTAAATCAGACCGATGTGGATGGTCTGTATGATATCATGTGGAGCGACGGAATGGAATTCAGCCTTTACAATGCATCCATGGGCGGTGAGCTCCGCGGCCTGATCGAAATGCGGGACGGAAACAACGGCGAGTATTTTAAGGGGACTGCAACAAAGGTATCTTTCTACAACAGTTTCTCCACGGTGAGTATTAAGACGACGGAGTCCCATCTGCAGAATATATCCAAGTGTAATCTTTCCGATACAGGCGGTGTGATCAATATCGGGAACCAGCTCTATTATTACAAAAGCTGGACTTATGATGGCAATGGTGAATACACTTTTGTCGTTGATAATGTCAAAAGTGATATGCCGCTGACCCAGGAAAAAGCGTGGATGGAAGCTTCTGTAGGCGGTGAGATCAATTATCAGGGTGTGCCCTACTATCTGAAACAGATGAATGAGTGGGTACGTGAATTTACTAAAAAAGTGAACGATATTTTCAAGGTAGGTCTGACGGCGGAAGATCCGCCTAAGAGAGCGGATATTCTTTTTACCGCGGGCTATGTCAGGCAGAACGGGCAGTATAAGCAGAGTGAATTGGACGCTTCCACGCAGAATGGGGAAAATACTGGTTACTACAATATAACGGCAGGCAATGTGACCCTTCTGGATGCGGTGGTGAAAAATCCCGATCTTCTGGGAACCAGAAAGGATATCGACAAGGATCAGGGAATCGGCGTGCCGGGCGGAGACGGCAAGGACGAAGTAGAGGGTAAGGAACAGTGTGATCAGGTGTGGGCGGTGATTTCCATGCTGAGCGACACGAACCAGTTCAGCTTCCGCGGAAGGGACGCAGGCGGTTTTCTTGAGTGCGTGCTGTCGGATGCGACTTTAAACTCCAGCAATGCCAAGACATTCTATTCGACTTATTTCAGTCTGGAAACGAATATTGATAACCAGAGAACCTCCATCTCCGGTGTTGATGAGGATGAAGAGGCCATGAATCTGGTAAAATATGAGAATGCGTACACGCTGGCATCCAAGATGATCAATGTGCTGACCGAAGTGTATGACAGACTGATATTACAGACTGGCGTTTAGCATGAGCCGTGCAGATTCAGGCTGAAGCAGCTTAGGAGTTTACTTCTATGAGATGTTTCAGACGAAATCTATAGGGTGAGACCTTGACAAAGAACCGATTGAACCTGCTCAATCCAGAAAGGCATCGCAGATGTGGTTTTGCCGGTTGAACTTGTTCAATCAGGGCGCGGCGGATGAAGAGTAAAAGAAAGAGGGCTGTAACTTATGAGAATGACCAATAAGATTATGCGGAACAATTCCGCATACAATATCAACCAGAACAAGATCTTACGGGATAAGCTTACCAACCAGATGACAACACAGAGTAAGATCGTGCGTCCCTCCGACGATCCGGTAGTGGCAATCAGGGCGCTCCGCCTGCGGAGCAATGTGACCGCTGCCACGCAGTATAACGATAAGAACGCGAAGGATGCGGATCAGTGGCTGAGTCTGACAGCTGATGCAATGAAGACGGTGGGCGATGTGCTTGACGGTTTATACAAGCAGGCAACGACCGCTCCGAGCAAATATCAGACAGCGGATGATCTGCGGATTATTATGACGCAGATGAAGAAGCTGACGGCGGAGTTTTATTCCTGTGCCAATGTGGATTATGCAGGCCGTTTCGTCTTCTCCGGTTACAGGACGGATCTCCCGGTGACATTCACCGAGGAGGACATAAAGAACATGAAAGAGCATCCGGTATCTTTCAATATAGAGGAAAGTTTTGGCTTTGAAGATATCAGCAGGGTCAGCTACACCAATTATGATAAGCTGGAAGATAATCTTAACGGTAATGCGCAGGGTAATGGACCTGCAACGGCGCCGGGTATAACCGGGACGAATTCCTACGTGCAGAGCGTTGAGAATTCGACGCTGTACCGTTTCCGCGTTTCCTATAATAGTCTGGATTCGCTGACCAAAACGGATATTAACGGAAATCCACAGAAGCTGTCCGTTACGCTGCCGGAGTATGAGGATACAAACGCGACGCCGCCGGTAGTTTATAAAAATGTTAAGCTGGAGATCACGGCGCAGGCCGGAGCTACACCAGGTGCTAATGGCGGACTTGCGACGACAGTGACGGTGGTGAGCGCGGAAGACCCGGCCGGCAATGTGCTGACTCCTACTACCACGCCGGCACTGCCTGCAACAATGGCAAATACGATGGCAGCGCTCGATGTGCAGGAATTTGCGGATCAGGAGACGGCCTACAAGGCGATTACGGCGCAGCCCCCCACATGTACGGGTATTGCGTATATTCCCTCCAGCGGTGAGCTGGTGTTCTCTGATAGTTTTTATAAGGAAAATTTCAGCGAGAGCATATTCAAGAGCGGGAACACCTTCCAGGTGAGCTATGACAAGTCAGATTGGAAGAACGGTGATATCAACCCGGTGCATTACTTCAAGTGTCTGGAGACAAAAGACCTGGCTGCGCCCGGGGGCAATCCACATGTACCGGATCCGAGACAGACATGGTATAACAGTCAGCGTGACGAGGGCAGAAACCAGGATATTTACTATGATGTGGGCTATAACCAGCAGATCCAGGTGAATACACGTGCGGATGAGATTTTCACCCATAATGTACAGCGGGATATGGACGATTTTGCGTATTACCTGAAGCAGCTCGAGGACATTGAGGCGGTAGAGAAGAATCTGGAAACCAAGCTGAAAGATTGGTCGGAAACTACCCCCGAGTATGCGGATCTGACCCTGCGTCTGGAAGGCCTTGAAAAAGCGAAGGCATATATCCGAGACAATATTCATACCAAATTTGAAAACCAGATAACGAAGTATCAGAATTATTCAGCCGATGCCAATGTTGCCATGACTGATAATGCCACCAGAGGCAGCCGCCTGGATCTGATCGCCAACAGACTGACGAACCAGAAGGCGACCTTCAAGGAGCTGCAGCAGGACAATGAAGGTATTGATATCACGGAAGTTGCCGTGGAACTGACTGCCTCCGAGCTGACCTACAATGCAGCGCTTATGGCCACAGGAAAAATCATGCAGACAAATCTGATGAACTTTATTTGATAAGCAATGAGCCGTGCAGATTTAGGGTGAAACAGCTCGTGGGAGCTTGCTCACAAAGAGCTGTTTCAGCCGAAATCTATGTGGCGAATGCCACATAATGAGCAAAAGAAAGCAGCGAAGCTGCGATTTTGCGAATGTAGCACGGCGGAGAAAAGGCAAGGATATAAACGAGC
>CASWVG010000046.1 GCA_949472775.1 uncultured Lachnospiraceae bacterium | reverse complement strand
CTTCCTTCCTTCCTTCCTTCCTTCCTTCCTTCCTTCCTTCCTTCCTTCCTTGCTTGCTTGCTTGCTTGCTTGCTTGCTTGCTAAGGATTCTTCTTTCCTCCACCATCTCCTGTCAACCCTTTCTGATTAAAATGATATAGAAATTGATTTAGATTTAGCTCAACTATATCAAATTCAGAATAAAATAGGGACTGTTATGGTATGGATTGCACTTTTTGAGGTATAGATTGTAATTTCCTTTTGCAACTACGTAAAAATCACCAGTTAAAACTTGTTTTTCAATGCGTTCAACTTTAATCTAGCGTAACCGGGACGCAAAGCCTATTCATTCTCTAATACTTCCGTGTCACACTTCAAAACAGCTCCCGCCTACAAACTCCCGACAGAGGGAATTTTTCGGCAGTTCCTCGCTGCTGATGCCGAGGAAATATTCCAGAAACTTGAGCAGCCGCTTCGCCTCATGGTACCCCGGCTCCCCCTTCTGTATGTTAAAGAGCAGCGGTTCCGCATACTGCTTGAGAACCGACAGTTCAAAGAGCATCGCCGAATTGAACATGGCGTCCGCCTCCTCCTGGAACGGGAAAATATATTTTTCTTCCCCTCTTCTGACAGAAGGCCACATGGAAATGGTTTTGGCGGCGGATGCGCCCCTCGTCCTTGCATCCCGCACAAGACGGCGGAGCAGCCGGTTGTCCGTGGTTGGAATCCGGTTGTGTTCATCCACATTCAGTGTGGTCAGCGCGCTGATATAGATTTTGTACTTGCTCTCCGCCGGCAGGGAATAGGACATCTTCTCGTTCAGCCCGTGTATGCCCTCTATCACGAGAATATCATTCTCCCCAAGCTTTGTTATCTTTCCGCTATACTCCCGCTTCCCGGTCTTGAAATTGAAGGTGGGAAGCTGTACGCTCTCTCCCCGCAGAAGCGCCGTCATGTCCTTATTAAACTGCTCCACATCCAGTGCCTCAATGCACTCGTAATCCGGCTCGCCATTCTCGTCAAGCGGTGTATTGTCGTGATCCACATAATAGTTGTCAAGCCCGATCGGATGGGGCTTTAATCCGTACGTCCGAAGCTGGATGGAAAGCCTGTGGGAAAAAGTCGTCTTCCCGGAGGAGGAAGGACCTGCAATCATAACAAACTTCACGCCTTCACGCCTTGCAATGTCTCTGGCGATCTCACCGATCCGCCTCTCCTGCAGCGCCTCCTGCACCAGAATCATATCCGCGATATTGCCGTCGCAGATCTGGTTATTCAGATCGCCCACCGTGTCAATTCCAATATCGCGCCCCCACTCTCCCGTGGCAAGAAGCGTCTGGAACAGCTTCTTTCGCGGCTTAAACTCCGGCAGCATCTCCGGATCTTCCTGTTCCGGAAGAAGCAAAATCATTCCACCCTCGTAGGCAAAAAGATCAAACAATCTGATATAGCCCGTACTCGGCAGCATATAACCGTAAAAATAGTCGTAGTAATCCCCCATACAGTACACATTGATGTTGGAGCTTCTGCGGTAGCGGAACAGGGAAACCTTATCCTTCATGCCATTCTCCGCAAAAAGTGCCACCGCCTCCGCCGCCGGATAAGCCTTTTTTGTCACAAGAAGATCCATATCCACAAGTTCGCCCATGCGGTCCTTCACCTTCTCGATCGTCTTTTCATCCAGTTTCAGACCGTTCCTGAACGCACAGTAGTAGCCGGCGCCAATGGCAAACTCCACTTTCACGTTGGCTGCAGCCTCCATGCCCGCCACATCCTTAATGGATTTCAGCATAAGCATGATCGCCGTACGCACATAGGTCTTATGCCCGATCGCGTCCGCATAGGTGATAAAGTCAAGCTCACAGTCCCTGTCCACACGTTTCATCAGCTCCTGAATCTTGCCGTCCACCGTCACCAGGGCGATCTGGCTGACAAAGTCATTCTGGTGCGCCTCCGCAATGATCTCGTATTTGATGCCGTCCTCGTAACGTTTCTCTTTTCCTCCGATCATAATCGTAGCCATAGACTTTCCCTCCTTTTTCCGTATGATAACCGCAGCCGAATCCGATACAGCACCGGTCTCTCCACGTTATATATTATGTAAACTATTTGTAACGGTTCCGTCTCCTGCCCGCCCAGACATCAGTCCGTGCAAAATCACTCTGCAGCCTGCATGGCACTTTCCGCAAGACGGTTGTCCGCAAGCAGCGCCTCCACCTCCGCATACCTTGCCTTTCTCTTTTCCTCCGTCAGCCCCTGTTCCCGCAGCTTTGCAAGAATCTCCTCATAGACAGTGGCTTCCCGCTCCAGATAAGACAAAAAAACAGGCGTTCTTTTTTGCAGGAGCACCGGTCCATACCTGTCCTCAAGTTTACATAACTCTTCCTCCGATATGCCGATGCCATTTCCCGGGAACGCAGACGCTTCGATCCCGCCACGACGTACCGTGCCACGGTCTTCCTTCACCCCGTCCCCTGCCGGACTGCCATCACATCCCGCCCGGATTATCTGATAGAACTTGCCATCCTCCACAACCATCTCCTCATCGAGGATCCGGTATCCGCTCTCCCTAAGATAGCGTCTGAACCGCTCGATCTCCGACTGGGGCTGCAGTACCAGTTCCCGGAACGAAGCCGTCTTTTCCCGCTCCGCCTCCAGAATCCGCATCATCAGTCCGCCGCCCATCCCGGCGCAGACCAACGTGTCGGCCTCACCCGGACTATAATTATGTAAACCATCCGACAGTCTGGTCTCAATCTGTTCTTCCAATCCATATGCCGACACATGTTCCCTCGCCGCGCGCAAAGGCCCTTCCCTTAAATCCATCGCCAGAACGCCGGGACTGATGCCCTCCTGTACGAGGTAAACCGGCACAAAACCGTGGTCACAACCCACATCGCAGACCCGGTGCCCTCTCGTCACCATGCCCGCCACGGTGCGAAGCCGTCTGGATAAAACCACAGGCCGCATCAGTCCAGATAATCCTTAAGCTTACGGCTTCTGCTGGGGTGACGCAGCTTTCTGAGCGCCTTCGCTTCGATCTGTCTGATACGCTCACGGGTCACATTAAACTCTTTTCCCACTTCCTCGAGTGTTCTCGCCCTGCCGTCGTCCAGCCCGAAACGTAGCCTTAACACCTTCTGCTCTCTCTCCGTCAGCGTGCCCAGCACCTCCACAAGCTGCTCTTTTAACAGCGTAAACGCCGCCGCGTCCGCGGGGACGGGCACATTGTCATCCTGGATGAAATCTCCCAGATGGCTGTCTTCCTCCTCGCCGATGGGCGTCTCCAGAGATACAGGCTCCTGGGAAATCTTCAGAATCTCCCGCACCCGCTCCACAGGCATATTCATCTGCTCCGCAATCTCCTCCGGGGTAGGTTCCCTCCCCAGCTCCTGCAGAAGCTGTCTGCTCACCCGGATCAGCTTGTTGATGGTTTCCACCATATGCACAGGAATGCGGATGGTTCTGGCCTGATCCGCGATCGCTCTGGTGATGGCCTGTCTGATCCACCATGTCGCATAGGTGGAAAACTTGTATCCCTTGCGGTAATCGAATTTTTCCACAGCCTTAATCAGACCCAGGTTGCCCTCCTGGATCAGATCAAGAAAGAGCATGCCGCGCCCCACGTAGCGTTTGGCAATGCTGACCACCAGACGCAGATTCGCCTCAGCCAGACGCTGCTTCGCCTCCAGGTCTCCCATCTCCATTTTTTTGGCCAGTTCGATCTCCTCCTCGGCGGAGAGAAGCGGCACCTTGCCAATCTCCTTTAAGTACATTCTGACAGGGTCTTCAATGCTGATGCCGTCCGGCACGGTAAGGTCGATGTCCTCCACATCCACCTCGTCCTCCTCCGTCAGGATGATCTCCTCATCATCCACGTCATCCTCCTCAGTGATGCGCAGCACATCGACATTATTCTGCTCAAGCGTCTCCAAAATTTTGTCAAACTGCTCCTCCTCCAGCGTCAGATCATGAAAAAAATCATTGATCTCCTGGTACTCCAGAACATTTTTCTTCTTCTTTGCAACAGCCAGGAGATCTTTTAAGCGCTCCTCAAACTTTGCCTGTACATTTTCATCCATGAATTGCTCCATCCTTCCTATGTTTAACCTTACTTAACCTCTGTCCGATTGTAAACGTGCCTTTTTTCGATTAGCTTACCCCGATCACAGGGAAATATGCGCCTTTCGCAGTTCCTCCAACGCCTTTTTGCCAGATATGACCTGATTTAGCGCCTCCATATCCGCCCCCATTCTCGCCGAATAATATTGAAAGCTGTTGTCCTTCACAGCCATCAACACATCATGGAGCGCCTTCTCCCTCTCCTGCTTCGTGTTGAGCCGTTCCAGCTTCGTGTTGAAGATCGCAGCCACTTCCCGCTGTTCCTCTTCCTCCTCGAACGCACTGACAACGGACGCCGGGGAAAAAGTTCCCTGTTCCAGTCCCGCAAACAGCTTGTCCGCCACCTGCCGGTAAAGCTCCTGCGTAAAGTCGGCCGCTGAAATATATGCCTTGATCTTCGGGTAGATCTCCGGCTCCTCCAGAAGCCAGGTCAGGAGAATACGCTGTGATTTTTTGATATGATCCTCCGCCGTCGGTTTCCCTGCCGACGTAGGTCTGGGTCTCTCTACCGGCTTTATCAGCCCCGTATGCGCCGCGTAGCTGCTCACCAGCTTCCTGAGATTCTCGTACCCGATATGATACCGTCCTGCTGCCGACTCGATGTAGTTTTCCCGCTCCACCTCTTCCTCAAAACCGCAGAGCTTCTTCGCAATCTCCCGGTGAAAAGCGGTTTTTGACTCCGGGTCTTCCATATGATAATTCCGCTCCAACACTTCCAGTTCAAAGAAAAAGCCGTTCTGCGCCTTTTCGATCCGCTCTTTAAACGCCTCCGCACCAAGATTCTTTATAAATTCATCAGGGTCTTTGTAGGGTTTCATATTGATCACCCTCCCCCGGAGCCCCGCCTCCTTCAAAATACCGAGTGCCCGGAGCGCCGCATTCGTGCCCGCACCGTCACTGTCGTAGGCAAGCAGCACCTCCTCGCCAAAGCGTTTTATCAGTCCCGCCTGTCCCACCGTAAAAGCCGTTCCAAGCGACGCCACAGCCTGTCCGAAACCCGCCTGGTGCAGGGCAATCACATCCATATAACCCTCGCACAAAATCAAATTCCCCGCTCGCGCCGTTCTGGCAAAATTCAGGCCATACAGATTGCGGCTTTTGTCAAAAATCGTTGTCTCCGGAGAGTTTAAGTATTTCGGCTTTGCATCCCCCATAACCCGGCCGCCAAAGCCGATCACCCTGTGATTTCCGTCCTGGATCGGAAACATCACCCGGTTCCAGAATTTATCGTGAACGCCCCGCTTCTCGTCAAATCCGGTCAGCCCCGCCTCTGTGATCAGATCGTCCGCATAACCCTTAGACCGCAGATAAGCCGTCAGATCGGAACCGGCACCGTCCGCGTAGCCGAGACCGAACTTTTTCATGGTCTCTTCCGTCAGTTCCCGTCCCGTCAGATAGCGATATCCTGTCTGCCCTTTGGGGGAACGCAGCAGATAATAATAATATTTCGCCGCCTGCTTATTGACCTCCAGCAGCCTTGCACGTCTGCTCTCCTTACGGCGCATCTCCTCGCTGTACTCCACTTCCGGCAGCGCCACGCCCGCACGATCGGCAAGCATTTTAAGCGCCTCCTGAAAGGTGGCGTTCTCATATTCCATCAAAAAGGTAATCACATTGCCGCCAGCCCCGCAGCCAAAACAGTAATACATCTGCTTGCCCGGTGAGACTGAGAAAGAAGGGGATTTCTCATTGTGGAACGGGCAAAGCCCGAAATAGCTGCTCCCCTTCTTCTGCATACGCACATAGCCCGAGATCACTCCGACGATATCGTTTTTCGTTCTGATCTCCTCGATCAGTTCCTCCGGATAACGCATGTTATCCCCTTTCTCAATCATTCATGCAAATCGTGCGGAGAATGCCGCTTTTCAGGCATTCTCCCAAGCGAAACATAGAACTTCTTAGCGAGGCAGCCTTTGCTGTCGAGCTTTAGAAGTTCTTTTCGCTTTGTTAGCCGTGCCAGGTCTTCGGAATAAACAGCCTCTCATACTGGGCTATGGCAAAACGGTCTGTCATGGAACTGATATAATCACACACGATCTTCTCAAGCGGCTCCCCCGCGTCCAGAAGCCTGAACAGGAAATCGGGCAGCTGCTCTGTATGCACCAGATAATGCTCGTAGAGCGTAATAATCAGATTTTCTGCCTTCCCCTCCTCGCTCTTTGCGATGGGATTCCTGTATACATTCCGGAACATAAACTCCCGCATCTTCCGCATGGCCTCGTCCACCTCGGGCGACATGCAGATATCGTCCCGGTCGCGGCTGTTTGTCACGATATTGTGGATAAAAAAGTCCAGACGCTGCCCGCAGCTATAACCGATCACGCTTCCGATCTCCTTGGGCACATCCGCCTCCTTCAATATCCCGGCGCGCACCGCGTCATCCATGTCATGGTGAATATAGGCAATCTTGTCCGCCAGCCGGACGATCTTTCCCTCCAGCGTATGCGGCATACCGGAAGTCTGGTGGTTCAGGATGCCGTCCCGCACCTCTATCGTCAGATTGATGCCTTTCCCGTCCTTCTCCAGAATATCCACGGTGCGCACACTCTGTTCATTGTGTTTAAAGCCGTAGGGGCACACCCTGTCAAGCGCCCGTTCACCTGCATGTCCGAAGGGCGTATGTCCCAGGTCATGCCCAAGAGCAATCGCCTCCACCAGATCCTCATTCAGTTTAAGCGCCTTGGCAATGGTCCGCGCCGTCTGACTTACCTCCAGCGTATGCGTAAGCCTTGTCCTGTAGTGGTCCCCCTCAGGCGTCAGAAACACCTGCGTCTTATCTTTCAGCCGGCGGAAAGACTTGCTATGTATGATCCGGTCCCTGTCCCTCTGGAACACAGGGCGGATATCGCACTGCTCCTCCTCCTTGAGCCTCCCCTGGGAATTCATGCTGAGCATGGCATAAGGACTCAGATACTCCTTCTCCCACTGTTCCAAACTTTCCCGTATATTCATGGCTGTGCCTTTCTTTTTTCTAAAAACCAACCGCTATACTACTATTATTCGCCCTAAAACGCCGAAATCCTTTTTTTATTTTCAAATATTCCAAGACCAGGCCTCGAAGGGACCGTTCTGTGAACGGACTCTGCCTAATTGTGCCATGTCAGCGGCAGATATCATAGATAAACTCCGCGTTTTTATCCATCGCCTCATAGGCTGTCTTAAAAGGCGACATCTGGAACACATGCCACATCCCCTTGAATACGTCCATCTTCACGCTGACATTGTCTTTTAACAGTTTCTTGTAGAGCATTGCCGCGTCGTCGTGCAGGATCTCGTTACTCCCAACCTGGATGTAGATGGGCGGAAACCCTTCATAATCCCCGAACAGAGGGGAGATCAGCGGGTCCTCCAGCTCCTGCCCCGCCGCGTAATTTTCTATCATCTGTCCCAGATACGCCGCATTCAGGACAGGATCGATCTCCGCCTTGGTCACGTGGGACCTTCCGGAAACCGTCAGATCCGTCCACGGTGACATGAGCACCAGGCCTCTGGGCATCAACCGCCCCTCGCTTTTGATCTTCAGACAGAGGGAGAGCGCCAGATTTCCGCCCGCTGAGTCTCCGGCCAGAATGATATCCCTCGCGCCGTACCCTAAAAGCATCAGATAGTCCCAGATCTGCATGGCGTCCTGTGTCGCCGCAGGATAGGGATTCTCGGGAGCCAGTCTGTAATCAAAACTGAGCACATCCATGGAAGTGGAGGACGCCAGTTTCGTCGTCAATGTTCTGGCATACAGGCTGCTGCCTGTGGAATAGCCGCCGCCGTGGCAATACAGAATAATATATTTTTTCATATGCGCCCGGTTTACATAAATCCACTCTCCGTGAATCGTGCCGCCCTCCTCTCCCCGCGTGGCAATCTCCACGTCTTCCACAATCACATCCCTGCTGTTCCCAAGAAGGGCCCCGAAATGATCCTGTGACTGGCGGTGCTTCTCGATATCCACATTCTCCACCACACCGTGCATCCGTTTGATCAGATTCATCAAACTGGCATTCTTTTTATCCGTTCTGTCTGTCTTTCCCATATATCCTCCGTTCTCCGCTCCTGTTTCCCGAATTGCCGTAATCCAGCACCGGTTTTCACTCATTTTACAAAAGATGGCCAAACTGTTGTAACAATTCTACCATAAACAGGCAAATTTGTGGTATACTTATTCCATGCAAAGACAACAGACGAAAAAACAAGTAAATAAACCTGCCGTCCGGAGCAAAAAGGATGTCTGGTATAAGCTGGATCTGTCGGCGACCGTCTACCCCACCCTGCAGAGAAGGGACTTTTCCTCAGTGTACCGTCTCAGCGTGAAATTGAAGGAAGCAGTGGATCCTGCCCTTTTGCAGCAGGCACTGGATCTTACGCTGCCCCGTTTTCCCACCTATAAGGTTGCGATCCGCAAAGGGCTGTTCTGGCGCTATCTGGAGCCGAACAACAGACCCGGTCCCTTCGTGCAGGAAGATATCAAAAACCCCTGTATGCCCATGCATTTTAAAAGTAACAATCGTTATCTTATTAGAATATACTATTTCGACTGCCGCATCTCTCTGGAGGCGCACCACTGCCTCGGCGACGGCACGGGCGGCATGAGCCTCCTACAGACGCTGACCGCCGTATATCTGGGACTGCAGGGGCACAAAATAACCCCCGCCGGCTTTGTATTAAAGCTGGACGAGGAGCCCGATCCGGGCGAACTGGAAGACTCCTACATGCGCTACGCCACGGCGAAGGTCAAACCGCCGCGCCCGGCGGAAAAAACCTACCGCGTCCGGGGCACAAAGGAACCCTTCTACACCCTGAATATCGTAAACGGGGTTTTGTCCGTCACCGAAGTCATGGCGGCAGCCAAAAAATACGGTGCAACCATTACAGAATATTTAAACGCCGTGCTGCTCTACGCCCTGCTCCAAAAGCAGCAAAATGAATTTCATCTGACATACAGACCCGTCCGGATTGCCATGCCCGTGAATCTGCGCCGTTTCTTTCCTTCCAGAACCCTGCGCAATTTTATTACCATGGTATATCCTTCCATCGATCCCCGTCTCGGCGAGTACACGTTTGAGGAGATCGTGACGGAAGTGCACAATTTCATGCGTTATTATATAAACGCAAAGTTTCTGTGCGGCGATATCACCACGAACGCCGCCACAAAACACAACTTTCTGATTCGCATTGTGCCGCTTTTTATAAAGGATTTTGTGGTGCGCACCTTCTACACCCGTGTACAGGACAAGAATTCCTCCGCCGGGCTTACCAACATGGGCGCACTTGCGGTGCCGGAAGATATGAAACCCTTTATCGACCGTTTTGATATCTATATGGGACAGCCCTTTTCCTCCCGTACCAACTGCGCCATCATCAGCTTTGAAGATATCCTGACCATCAACTTCGCCAGCAGTATCGTGGAGAGCGACGTGGAGCGGTACTTCTTTCGCAAACTGGTGCAGGACGGCATCCATGTAAAAATAGAGAGCAACCGCTCCTGTGAAATTTGACAGCACATGCAATTATATTGGAAAACCGGTGTTATACTACTATTAAATCATGCTTTAAGAAAGGATTTCCTATGTCATATTGTGTAAACTGCGGCGTGGAACTGGAAGCGTCCCTGCGGGAATGCCCGCTGTGCCACACGCCGGTGATCAACCCGGTCGAAGCCGGAAAAGAGTTTCCGCCTTCCCCCTACCCCGTCAACAAAGGACAGGTGGAGGTAGTCAAGAGAAAGGACCTCGGCATCCTGCTCTCCGTTGTGTTGACCGCCACGGGCGTCACATGCCTTCTGCTAAATCTGCTTGTATTCAACCGTTCCCTCTGGTCCCTTCTGGTGATCGGCATCTGTATCTGCCTGTTTGTATTCACCTTCCCGGTGGTATTCTACAGCAAAATGCCATTCTTTATCTCCCTCTTTGCGGATGGAATGGCAGTGGCGGTATACTTGTACATGATCTCTTATCTTACCCCCTCCACCACATGGTTCTGGGAACTGGGCCTGCCCATCGTGGCACTCGTCACACTCGGCATGGAAGTCTTTACCCTGCTTGCAAAAAAGGTGCCCTTCACGATTCTTTCGGGCGCCCTGTGCCTGTTTATCGAAATTCCGCTGTTCTGTACCGCCCTTGAACTGATGATCCACCGCATAGTCCAGTCGCCGCTCAGGCTCACATGGTCCGCTGTCGTATTGACCGTCTGCGTCATCATCGACGTGGCCCTGATCACGATCCTCGTAAAAAAACGCCTGCGCAACGAGGTGCGCAGACGCCTGCATTTCTGACAAAAACAAACGGGAAACAAGCGGCTGCCCAGCAGACATTTGTTTCCCTTTCGTCATCGTATAAGCAAAGATCTGATGCAACCGGACAGAAAACACGGCGTGGCTTTTCTCAGCCGCCATCCCCCGCATATCTCTCCTCCGCATCTTCCAGGGACTGATACCCATAAAAAGCAGTTTCATTGGCAATAGTCTGTTTTAACAGGCTCTCGCCCTTTTCTTTTGCTTCCTCCGTCTCCTTTAAGATCAGCGAAAGCGTCTTCATGGAGTAGGTGTAAAGCTCGCCGCGAAGATAACTCTCCATGGAAGAGCCTGCCATAATGCCGTCCTCCGCAGTGGTCGCAACCCGTCCCCGCCCGCGCAGGTTCGGATACTCTTTTGCCATTTTGGCGTCCCACGCAAGATTGACCGCTATAATCCGCTCCACAATCTCCTTCTTTTCGGACACGTCGGGAAGATGCCCCTTAATTTCCTCAAACTCTTCCGGGTAAGTGCTCTCCATCATCCAGCCATATTTCTCAAAAATCGGGTTTCTGCCTTCTTCGACCGCCGCACGGCAGTCCGCCTGATAACTCAGAAGCACCTCATCAGAGTAAACCATCCACTGGCTCATGCGCATCTTAAAGAAAGTGTCGGGATCGTCCTGGCAGGACGCCCTGCCGCCTGTATTGTAGACCTGCTGAAACAACTCCCACTCCATCTGCGCGATATCAAATATCAACTGCTCCCGTTCACTGACTTCCGCCATGTTACCCTGCCTCCTTATGCCTGCCGTCTACTGTTCCGCCGGCTCCGTGACATCCTCTTTCTCTTCATCCTGCGCAGTCTGCAGATATGTCAAAAGCTCCCCTGGCGTATACCCGGACACCGCCTCCGTGTATTCGGCATGGGACGTGACAAGCGTCTCTCCCTCAACCGTTATGTACACCGCGTCAGCGTGATAGTTGGACGTAAACGTATTGACTATGGAAGATATAATAATGCACTCCGCCTCCAGGGACATGGTCATCAGATATTCCCGAAAACTCCTGGAAAGATCCAGATATATGAGCTTTCGCCCGTTCTCCTCCCGCACTTCCATGGAAAGCGCCTTCGTGTCAAGAAGGGGCACGATATTGTGCCTCGCCAGTGCATTCAAAAGCACATCCGGCGTGATCTGATCCGCTGTGATCACTTCCTCGGTCAGACCGGAATCCACGTCTTTGCCATAGCAGATTACCGTGGCCTTCTCCTCCTGTCCTTCACGCTCTTCCAGTAATTCGTCACTCTCCATAGCGGATTTATCCGCCGCTGTCTCCGGCTCCTTTTCCTTCGCCGCTTCCTCTCCGTCCCCATCTGCCTCTTCCGGTTCCTCTTCCAATAAATACTCCAAGGAACTCACCAGCATATCTTTTGATGACATTTCCGGCACGACAATCTCCTTCGTTGTCACAGCCATGTCCGCCGCCCTTCCGCAGGCTGTCAACAGCATGACAGCCAGAAGCGCAAGCGCCGCCATGTTACGCTTTTTCATAATTTTCCTCCCCGAATGCAAATCCTCTGAATCGTTTTATTTTATCACACCGCATCCGAAAAGTAAATTGACTTTTTATGCCTGCACCGCGCGCCCCGACTTAATCACCTCACAAAGCACAAATTCCCCGTCCACAATCAGGATGTCCGCGCGCCGCCCCGGCAGAAGAACCCCACACTCTTCTTCCAGCCCAACCGCCTCGGCCGGATTGCGCGTAGCCGCTCTGACTGCCTCCTCTTTCGGAACGCCCATCTGAATTGCTGTTCTCATACATCCGAACAGGTTGGTGGCGCTTCCCGCAATGGTACCATCTTTCAATAACGCCCGGTTGCCTTTAACGGTCACCGGCTGTCCGCCCAGCGCGTACTCCCCGTCCTCCATGCCTGTCGCCATCATACTGTCGCTGACTAAAACCATCCGCTCAGCCCCGAAAAGTTTGAAGGTGCTCTTCACCACACAGGGATGGATGTGGATACCGTCACAGATCAGTTCTACTCTGGTCTCCTCATTCTCCGCCGCCGCACCGATAACGCCCGGTTTTCTGTGGGTAAAGGGCGGCATCGCATTGTAGAGATGGGTCACATGATGCGCACCCGCCTCCATCGCCTCCTTCGCGGTCTCATAGTCCGCGCAGGTGTGCGCTATGGAAAAACGAAACGCTCCCTGGCACTCGCGGATGCAGTCCATGGCACCCTCTGTCTCCGGTGCGATCGCAACCATGCGGATCATTCCTTTTGCCGCCTGTTGCAGATTCTCAAGCATCTGTCTGTCCGGCGTCCTGATATATGCCGGATTCTGTGCCCCCTTTTTCTCCTCTGAGATAAAAGGTCCTTCCAGATAAATGCCCCGCAGAACATCCTTTAAAGGAATGCCTTCCTCCAGAACTTCCGTCTCCGCCGCCTCTGCGCCTGCCTGGCAGATTCCAAGAAGCTGCTCTTCGGAAAGCGTCATGGTAGCCGGACAGATTGTGGTGGTGCCATGGGTCATCTCGTAGGACGCGATGGCGCGCACAGCCTCCACCGTGCCGTCGCAGAAATCATAGCCTGCACAGCCGTGGAAATGAATATCAACCAGTCCCGGAAGGATATACGTCTGCGCCTCCTTCTCTGAAAGCGTTCCCGCCTCGACCTGCTCTACCTTCTCAATCCGTTCTCCCTCTACCGTAATCTCTCCCGGCTCAAAACACATCCTGTCCGTATACACCATCCCTCTGATTACACGCATTCTACCCACTCCTTTCCCAGTTTTTTATGATACAAACAGAGGCAGCCCTACATACGTCCTGCCTCTGTCAGTTTCTGGCTCTGCTTTTATATAAGCAGATTCAAAATACTACTCTTATCTCTTAAAAGCCTGCAAGCGCCGCCTCGTCTCCGACCAGAATCACATCGTTGTGAAGCTGTAACACAGATGCCTGCACTTCGGGGGTAATCGGACCCTGGAACGCTTTCTTCACGATCTCACGCTTGCCTTCCCCTGTAACGATCACCACGATCTTCTTCGCCTGCATGATGGATCCGATACCCATAGTATACGCCTCTGTGGGCACTTCATCCATAGAACTGAAAAACCGCGCGTTGGCTTCTCTCGTGGTATCCGAGAGGGTCACACAGTGGGTCTCCTTCTCAAAAACGCTTCCCGGCTCGTTAAAGCCGATATGACCGTTATGTCCAAGTCCCAGAACCTGCAGATCAACGCCGCCGTGAACCCTTATAATCTCCTCATAATCCCGGCATGCCTTCTCCTTATCGGGTTCCAGACCATCCGGCACATATGTATTTTTCTTATCAATATTTATTTTGTCAAACAGGTGCGTATTCATAAAATACCGGTAACTCTGGTCGTTTTCCGGAGAAAGCCCCCTGTACTCATCCAGATTGATGCTGTGTACCCTGGAGAAATCCAGATCTCCCTGCTCATACCGTCTGATCAGCTCCTCGTAGGTGCCGATGGGCGTAGACCCCGTCGCCAGCCCCAGCACACAATCGGGCTTCATAATCACCTGCGCCGAAATGATGTTCGCCGCCACGCGGCTCGCATGGTTGTAGTCCTTTGCACAATAAACTCTCATACTTTACCTCCGTTCTGTTCCGTTCCCCAGTGGGTATTCCGATATTCCCCGGCGGACATTCCTTCCATCTTCTTAAAAACACGGGAGAAATGCGCCAGATCCTGAAATCCCACCTGTTCCGCCACATCGCAGATTCTCAGGGACGGATCCTTTAACAGTTCCTTCGATTGATCCATGCGGGCGCCATTTAAGATATCGGAAAACGTCTTTCCGGTATGCTTATTTAATAGTTTCGACAAATGCCACTGGCTGACATACACCTGATCCGCCACATCAGACAGACGCAGCTTCTCTCTTGAATTTTCCCGGATGTACTCCAGCGCGTTTTTCACGATAAAGCTGTTTGCCTCACCGTTTTCATCCTCCACCTCTGAAACCGTCCCGGTCTCATCCACCTGCTCATATACCTCTTCCGGTGCGGCTATGGGCAGGTCCATCAGATCCAGACGCGCCGTCACAGCGGCAATCGCTTCTTCCAGTTCATTCATTTTAGAAGGTTTCAGTAGAAATCTGGCCACGCCCAGCTCGATCGCCTGCCTCGCGTACTCAAACTCCCTGTAACCTGTCAGGATGATAAGCTGCATCTTGGAAAACTCCGATTTCAGCCCCGCGATCATTTTCAGTCCGTCCATCTTCGGCATACAGATATCCGTAATCACGATATCCGGCCGCTTCTCACGGATCAGCTCCATCCCTTCCCTTCCGTCACTGGCAGTGCCTGCCACCTGACAATTCCACTTCTCCCACGCAATTGTCCTTGACAATCCTTCTACGATCAATGGTTCATCATCAATAATTGCCACTTTGTACATGACCATCCCCCACATGGTATCACTATTTTAATGATACCCAAATTTCTTCCAAATGTCTATTCCTTCTTTTATCCCATATTCCACAAACCGAATCTTGATTTCTCGAAAAACCACTCGATTTTGACATTCTTCTATGTGAGATCTGGAACTTCCAGATCAACTGTGCTGACTTTATGATGCAGCCCTCGCAGCGGGCAGTTCTTTGCACATTAACCTTTGACTGCGCCTGCGATCATCCCCTTAATAATCTGTTTCTGCAGACAGCAGTATACGACGATGACGGGAACGATGATCAGCGCTACCACAGCCACCATCAGACCATAATCGGTTCCCTCCTTGGCGCTGATGTTGTTGAGCATCATGGTGATACTGTACATATCCGGTCTTCTCAGGAAGAAAGACTGGGTGAACAGGTCGTTGTAACTCCACAGGAAGGAGAAGATCGCCACCGTCGCGAAGGAAGGCTTTGTCAGCGGCATAATGACTTTAAAGTAAATCTGGAATGCGTTGCAGCCCTCCATGTAAGCCGCCTCCTCCAGCTCGATAGGCAGTCCCTTGATATAACCGGTCAGAACCACCATCGCAAATGCCATATTGCCAGCCACCTGCGGCAGGATTACCGACAGCATATTGAGCAACCAGCTTCCTGTGCTGGCGATGCCCCACTTAAACTCCATCTGATATACCGAAATGACAGTTGCAAAAGCCGGAAACATCATCGCGCCCACCACGAGGGAATTGATCAGATTCGAACCGGGGAACTTGTATCTGGCAAGGGCATAAGCGCCCATACCGGCAAGCAGTACCACAAGCAGAGCCACCATGGTAGAGATAAACAGGCTGCTCTTGTACGCCCCGAATATATCTGTCGTCTCAAACGCTTTCCTGAAGTTCGCCGTCGTGAACAGGTCGCCTAACGGAAGGGCGAAAGAGTTCTCCAGAATCTTATTTTTAGCCTTGAAAGAGTTCTGTATCACCCAGAGTATCGGATAGACCGTTGTCAGCGCCCAAATAATCAGAATCACATACACCACGATCAATCCGGGTGACATCTTTTTTTTCTTAGTCATAGTCTCTCCCTCCTCCTAGTAATCTTTTTCACGGAAAATCGCGTTGACAACCTTGGCGAGCACCACGCCCAGAACCACGATCAGAACCGCCAGCGCCGCGCCATAATCCACGTTCTTTGTCTCCATCGTGTGATAGTACATATATGTACCGGTTAGGAAAGTGCTCTTAAGAGGCATCCCCTTAGGGAACATTACCCACGGCAGATCGAACACCTTAAGTGCGCCGGTAACCGCCAGAACGCTGCAGGTACAGATCACGTTGTGGAGCAGTGGAATCGATATGTAGCGCACCCGCTGCAGCGCTGTCGCGCCGTCAATCCTTGCCGCCTCATACAGTTCGTCGGAAATATTGTTCAGTCCCGTCACAAGGATGACAAAGTAGAACCCCACATACTGCCACATAACCGGCGCCATCATCGTAAACAAAGCAATGCCCTCCGCCTTCCAGTCCGTCAGATTCTGTTTCCCCATCATTTCTAAAAACTGGTTTATCATGCCCTTGTCATACAGGAAAATCAAGTTGAACATCAGACCTAATGCCGTGGCGGAAATCACGATGGGGAAGAAAAAGAGCGTTCTGAAAATCTGTTTTCCCCTGCCGATATTGTCCACCATCAGCGCCAGCACGATGGCGATTCCCACCTGACCCACCAGCGTGACAACCATCATGATGATCGTATTCTTCACAGACGTCCACACATTCGGATCATGCAGCATCTCCTCGTAGTTGGTATACCAGGGTGTATTAAATTCGGTTGCCGCTGCACCGAGCTGTTTCAGATGCATAAAGCTATTTGATATAGTTTTAAAAAACGGGTAGTAGAGTAACACTACCATAAACAGAAATGCCGGAAGCAGGAACGCCAGTGCCGGCTTTTTATTGCGATATATATTAGCTCCCATAAGCCACCTCCACACTTTCCAGAAAATTTTTGAAGGAAAGAGCAGGGTAATCCCCTGCCCCTCCAAACACTCCCCTATTTGTTTTTACTGATTGTGATATACGTCCAAGCCCTCTGCTACCGCGTCCTCGGCTGCCACTCTGCCTGTCACGATCTCGGGCATGCCGTCGAAAGTAGATACGCGGCAGTCGCCTGCGAACAGATCCTGTACCGCACCTGTCAGAGATGTGGTGCCTGCCATCATGTTCATCGCCTTAACCTGCAGAACATTAAATTCAGAAGCGTCAACTTCCGGTGCATTTTTCAGTGCAGATGCGCCGTGCTGTGCAAACTTGGGAACCATCTCATCAGAAGTCAGATACTCTACAAAGCTGACTGCCGCCGCTCTCTTCGAGGGATCGTCCCATGCTTTTCTTGTGATAAAGTAGCCGGAGGAAAGACCACCTACCAGATCGGTTGCCTTTCTGTCTCCCTTGCCGGGTACATAGGTTACGTCAAACTTATCTAATTTCGCAGAATCCAGGGTTGCCGGATCGTTGGGGTCGGACTGGCATGCGCCTACGATACCGCCCACTTTCCAGGAACCGTCGATCAGGAATGCCGCTTTGCCTTCCGTGAACATTGCGAAAGTCTCATCGTCCGTTGCGGAGAGCGTGTTCTCCGGGAAATATCCCAGTTCATACAGCTCCTTGATGTCGTTCATGCCCGCTACCCATGCCTGACCGTTTTCGTCGCCCGCATTCTCCGGGATTTCCAGATGGGTTGCAGGAGACTGGTTGTTGAAGATTGCGAACTCCCACCAGTAATGAGGGATGTTGCCAAGCGCTGCCGCGATCGGTGCGTAACCTGCCGCCTTGATCTTCTCGCAGTCTGCCTTGAACTGATCCATGGTGTAGTCTGCGCCGGGCATTGCCACCCCTGCTGCCTCAAGAATCTCGGTGTTTACAAACATTGCCTCCCAGAAACCGTTTGCAGGCACGGCATATTTTTTATTGTCCACCAGAGACGCTGTGATCAGATCCTCGTTCATGTTAGAAGCGTAATCCGGATACTCTGCGCGGATTTCGTCAATGGAAACCACCTTGCCCGCCTCGATGAAGCTGTTGGAGTCTGCCCCGTTGAAGAAGAACAGCACATCCGGCTCAGATCCTGTCTCAAAGTCTGTTGCGACTCTTGTCTTGAAAGTCTCGTCTGCGGTTGCGGAAGTGTCAACCACTGCGTTGCCTGTCTCTGCTTCCCATGCCTTCACAGCGTCCTTGTAGTTCTGCGCGTTGGAATCCTCACCTGCGAAGGTGGTCGTTACAACCAGCTCTACCGGACCTTCCGCCGCTGCGGGTGCTTCAGCCGCCTCTCCTGCATCTGCCGCCGGAGCCTCCGCTTCAGCCGCCGGAGCCTCTGCTGCATCCCCTCCTGTACTTGCAGTGTTTCCCGCGTTACCGCTGTTTCCGCATGCTGTCATGGACAATACCATGGTGCCGGCAAGCATTGCTGCCATCATTCTTTTTTTCATCATACCCTTATCCTCCCTTTCGTTTACAGATCGTTTTGTCTGTTGTTTTGTTTCTGTACTTATCATACTCCGTAAGGGAGAATCAGCAAATTGTTGGGTTTGTTCTTTTTTGCCTTTTATTGTTCGCCTGGCACTTCCATTTTGAGCAAAATTGTGCTGACCGTATGATCATCCTCATTGCTTTCTATAAATAGTCCACAATCCGCCCCATATATCATCTTCAGTCTCTGGTCAACATTACGAATCCCCAGGCTGACACGCTTCTCCTTTGACAGCTCAATGTCCTGCGACAGAATTCTGTCGATACGCTTCCTGTCTTCCTCTGTCAGATGTCCATTGTCCTCCACCTCGATGCAAAGATACCCGTCTTCACGCTCAAACAGCCGGACTTCCAGCATGCCCTGCTCGGTGATATCTATGCCATGTTCCACCGCGTTCTCCACGATGGGCTGGATAATGAGCCTTGGTACCTGCACGTTGAGCAGCCGCTCGTCGATTCTTTCTTCGCACCGGAATTTCGCCCCGAAACGCTGGGATATAATATAGAGGTAAGCGTCCGCATATGCCATCTCCTCCGCCACGGAATGAAATTGCGCTTCTCTCCGGTTCATGGTCTCTCCCAGCATGGTGGAGAGAGCCTCGATCATACCGCTCACCTTATAGTTGCCGTTCAGCCTCGCCTCCCAGTTGATAATCTCCAGCGTGTTATTCAGAAAATGGGGGTTGATCTGCGACTGCAGCGCCATGATCTTTGCATCCCTGAGAGCAACCTCCTCCAGATAAATTTTGTCAAACTGGCTCTTCAACTGTCTTGACATATGGTTAAAAGAGTCCTTCACCTGATAGAACTCTTCATTGTCCTCCTCATTCACAATCTGTATGCCCAGGTTCCCCTCTCTGACCGCATCTGCAGCAACAATGACTTCCCCCAGCGGCACCGTCACTTTGTTGTGAAAAAAGCGCATCATCTGTACCACCAGCGGTATCATAAACAGAAAGAGGATCAGAAAAAAATACTGCATGACAGCCATCTCCGCATAAGTCACGCTGTTGTCGAGACTGACCAGAAGCACCATCGTTCCGCCATAGGTTTTGATTCTGCGGTATGCGTGGGAGTAGCCACCGCCCTTGTACTCATACACTGCGTCACGTTCTCCCAGCGCGCTTAGCATATAATCGTAGTTGTGTTCCGGGTGCTCCGCATGTTCCTTTATGCCTGGCACAAGCAGTTCCCCGTTCCAGTACAGAGCGGCGTCCGCATAGCCCCATATGCCCGTGTAGCTTTTCATCAAGGAATCCTGATCCAGTTCCAGAGCAAGCACTGCATAGGGAACAAACTTGGATGTCACCAGATTCCTGACCATGTAAATTTTCCCGTCGATTCCCACAAGCGTCGTGCCCGTATCAAGCGTCTCCGCCACCTCCAGTATTTTGTCCCTCGCCTTCGCCTGAAAGAAACGGATATCCTGGTACGTGCCGCCATTGCTTTCGTTCAAGGCATAATAACAGCTTCCCGGCTCATTTAGCACCACCAGCTCCGCCGTCCTGCAGTTATCGTCATAGGCGTACTGCTGCCTTAAAAATTCCTCCACATTGTCCCGAAACTCCGTGCGGTCCGCCTCGCCGAAATGCTGCCTGTAATATTTAGAAATCACCGCCATATAAGAAGCGTTCTTGGATGCCGTCTCGCAGTCCTTCAACTGGATCTGCATGATTTCAAGCGTCTTCTCAACGGACGACTGAATCGTCTGCTCCACCTGCCTGAGCACATTATTTGTCATAAGAAATATGACCACACATATCATGATAAACAACGGCAAAAACCACCCAAACACGAGCCGCCTTACCATGCTCCATCTGAGTGATTTTTTCCGTCTGTATTCCTTCTTATCTTTTTCCGCCGCTGTATCCATTGGCTGTCCCATCCTTTTTCCGCAGCAGCCCGGCCTTCGTTCCACCGGACCACCACATTTATACTAGCCCCCTTGATTCCGCTTCGCAGAATCCCAAATCAATGGGGAGCATGCCGTATTCCAGACATTCTCCCGTGTGAGGCTTAGTACTTCCAGGTCAGCTCTGCTGCGTTCTGGAAGTACCTCCCACACTATTTCTATATGGGTCTATTATATCCGAAAACCCAGTTTCCCGCACTCCTTTCTTTACAGCTCCAGATAATCCTCAAACACCTTGCAGAACGCCGCCGCATCCTGCTTCTCCTTCATCTCGCAGAAGATGCGCAAAAGGGGCTCCGTGCCGGAGAACCTGACGGAGATCCAGCCGCCATCCTTTAAGTAAATCTTTAAACCGTCCAGATAAGAAACATTCTCCACCTCATAGGGAATCTGCGGCAGTTTCTTATCCTGCAAAAGCTCTTTCTGGATCGCTTCCTTTTTCTGGGGACTGAAACGGTAATCCCGCTCCTCCAGTGCCATGCCGCCGAACTCCTTCCGGATCGTCTCCATGATCTCGGAAAGCTTCATGCCTGTCACCGCAATCATCTCCACCAGAAGCGCGGAGGCGTAAATGCCGTCCTTACCCTTAATGTGCCCTCTCACAGCCATGCCGCCCGAAGACTCGCCGCCGATGATGGCGTCCGTGGCAAACATCTTTGCGGAAATGTGTTTAAATCCGACAGGCACCTCATAACACTTCTCGCCGAAGTTCTCTGCCACCCGGTCAAGTAGATGGGTGGTACAGATATTTCTCACTGCCGGACCGTGCCAGCCCTTATATCTCACCAGATAGTAGTACAACAGCACCAGAATATCGTTGGGATGCAGGAAGTTCCCCTGATCATCGATCACGCCGATCCGGTCCGCGTCTCCGTCTGTGGCAAGGCCCAGATCGCAGCGCCTGTCAATCACATAGTTCTGCAGCGCGCGAAGCGTCTCCGCCGTGGGCGCGGGAAGCTTGCCCCCGAAAAGCGTATCGTGCCTCTCATGGATAGTCTCCACCTCGCATCTTGCCGTCATCAGAATCGTTTTTAAGGAAGTCTCGCTCACCCCGTACATAGGGTCGAGCGCAATGCGAAGCCCCCTCGTCTTAATCTTGTTCATATCCACCGTGTCGATGATACTGTCCAGATACTCGTTGAGCGGGTAGATCTCCTCAATCAGTCCCTTCTCAATGCCTTCCGCATAGTTCATCTCGTCCACGGGAATATCCGTCACCTCGTTTATGTAGCGTTCCATATCCGCCGTCTGCACCTCATCCGCATCCCGTCCGCCGAAGGTAAACACCTTGATGCCATTGTATATCGCCGGATTGTGGCTCGCGGTAATCATCATGCCGTAGTGATACTCATGCTTCATCACATAGTACATGACAAGCGGTGTGGGCGCCGATTTGTTGATGAGACTTGCCTTGATCCCCTCCGCCGCAAAAACCTGTGCCGCCCACTGCATCGCCTCTTTGGAGAGAAAGCGCCTGTCATATCCGAGCACAATGCCCTCCTTCTCCACCTTCTCCTCCCGCATCTTATCGCAGATCGCCCTCGATAAAATCTGGATATTCTCCTTCGTAAATTCATCTCCTATCACGGCTCTCCAGCCGCCCGTTCCAAACTTAATCATTGTATACCCTCCTGGTTATCTTTCCACAGTTTCCGTATGTTTCTCTTTCCTGCCGTCACCGTATTCTCTGTTTCTGTTCTGACCCGCGAAACACTTCCCATGAAAACCTGATCTTGCACAGTTTTCTTCGATCTCCCTTCACGTCGCTCTACTTCACTCCCATCGTCACCTCAACTATATGCCTGCTGCCCGCTTCCATGGGAATAATCTTATCTATCTTCACGCCGTCCACTCTGAGTTCCTTCACACCCTTCATCACACCGTCCGGATTATTCACCCGTATCTCGTACACCGCACCCCTCCATACACGGACTGCGTCAAACGCCTTCCAGTCCGCCGGAATACAGGGATCAATGGTCAGGCTGTCATAGTCGGGTCGTATTCCCAACATGAACCTTGTAGCCGAGAAATATGACCAGCCGCCGGAGCCTGTCATAAAGGGATGTCTCGCCCTGCCGTATGCGCTGTGGTCCTTGCCCATGACAAACTGACAGTAGGAATATGGCTCCGACTCTCTCATTTCAATCTGGTCATTCTGGTGATAAGGACAAAGCGCGTCGTAAAATTTCATTGCCAGATCGCCCCTGCCTCTCATACATGCCGCCGCCCATGCCCAGGGATTCGGATGGGAGAATATCGCTCCGTTCTCCTTTACCCCCGGATACACTCTGGTGACAAAACCGATATCGTCATCCGGCACGGTATAAGACGGTGTGTTCAGGAGCAGCCCGTAAGGCGTGTAGAGATACTGATCTATGGCGGCAAGCGCCTTATCCGCTTTCTCCTCATCCGCCGCGCCCGAAAGAACCGCCCAGGCGTTGGACTCCAGATGCACCCTGCCCTCCACGTCCGCCTGCGTGCCAATCTTTTTCCCGTTCGCCGTGATACCTCTGATAAACCACTCGCCGTCCCAGAGCTGCGTATTGCACACTTCCTGTACCCGCGCCGCAATCTGCGCGTATTTTTCCACATCTTCATCCCTGCCCAGACGCTTCGCCAGACCGACGAACTGTGTAAGCGCCCAGTAATGCAGGAAACTTACCATGGCACTCTCGCCGCCACCCAGATTGAGACAATCGTTCCAGTCGGCGCGAAGCCCTTTGCAGATGCCCGTCTGACCTACCTGCTCTGTGGAGAAGTCCAGAATCCGTTTCAGATGCTCATAGACCGACTCCGTCTCCTTCTTCCCTTCCAGAAATGTGTCCGCATAAGGCAACTGCAAAGAAGCAAAATCCCTGTCTCCCGTCTCCTTGATATATTCCGTCACCGCAGCCACAAGCCAAAGGGCGTCGTCTGAGCAAGCATCCTTCAGTCCGTGTATTATGCTGTTTTTATCCGGCTCCGGAATTACCGTCGGGGATTTAAAAGGCTTTACGCCCGTGTCTTCCATAAACCATTCCGGCTGGAACAGATGCAGCCCGTAACCCGCGCTTGTAAGCCCTCTGAGAAGCTGCTCGATCCGTTCCCTGCACTTGCCGGGATTCGAGTGGGGAATCGTCATTGCATCCTGTGCCGTGTCCCGGTAACCCAGCCCCACTCTGCCGCCCACCTCGATAAAGGAGGCGAACCGGGAAAACATTACATTGATCTCTGACTGGTACAGTGTCCATGTGTTGAGCAGGGCGTTCATCCCCTTGTTTGGCGTCTGCACCTGTAATTTGGAGCACTTCTCCTCCCAGAAATTTTTCAAATCCGCAAGAGCCGCATCCACCGCGCCGTGATCCGCATATTTTGCACGGATACGCCTGCCCTCGTCTCTTCTGCCCTCACCGAGCATGAAGACAAGACGCACTTCCTCACCCGGCTGCAAGGTCAGATTTTTCTGCAGGCTGCCACAATGGTTTCCGCCCTTTTCGTAAGAAGAGGAACACTTGCCCGCGATCACTGCCGCCGGGTTTGTCTCCGTATTGTATGTACCGAGGAACTTGTCCCGCATACAGTCAAATCCATCCGGCGTAAAGTCCGCCGTAAAGTACTGATACCCCTCTTCCTCATAGAACAAATCCTCTTCTATGATCCCGTCCTCGAAGGACGCGCCCGCGCAGTACAGGCTCATCTGGAAATTCTGGTTGTCGATCATAATGTGGTGGAAGGAAAATTCCAGATAGGAGAACAGGCTTAAGTTTCTCGCCTTATCCCCTGTATTCTTCACCTTCACATCCCAGAGCTGTACCGCCTCGCCTCTGGGGATAAACATAGTCTGAGACGCCTGTATCCCCTCATACTCGCACGCATAGACCGTGTAGGACATGCCGTGGCGGCAAGTGTACTTCGCCTGATCCAGCGGTTTGCCCACCGGCTGCCATGATACCGACCAGTAGTCCGCGCTGTCATTGTCCCGCAGATACACATAGAACCCCGGCCTGTCCATGGGCACTGCATTTCCCCGGAACCGGCTGATCCTGTGGTACTCCGGCGTCTTGTAGAAAAGATAGCCACCCGCCGTGTGGTTCACCACCGCCGCCATATCCTCCACGCCGAGATAATTCGTCCATGAGCAGGGCAGATCCACCCTGTCGATGACATACTCCCTGTTTTCATTGTCAAAATGCCCGTATTTCATATACCCCCCTGTTCTAAGACGTCTCTTCGACGTCTTCTGCCCCTTTCTGCATTCCTATTTTCAATTATAAAGGACACTTCCACTCTTGGAAATGTCCTGTTCTGTGATAATTTGACTTTTTTTGTTTCTTTTATAAAGGTGGGGGCGGGATGCTTCGCATTCCAAGCTCGCGTTGCTCGCCATAAATCGTCATAGACAGGCTTGCGTGCG
>CASWVG010000045.1 GCA_949472775.1 uncultured Lachnospiraceae bacterium | reverse complement strand
CACTAAGGCGGACAGCTGCCATTAGGCAGCGTATGCTAAATTATCTTCAGCGTTTGTGTTTAAGTTTGCGATTTGACGCATCAGCCTGCGGATAGCTTCTCCAGCTGCAAGACCCCTGTCGAAACCTTGACTGGCCCGTATTCATAATTTTGCCTGTTCACAGCGCCGCTCAAAAAAACTGACACAGCGCACTGCCCATAGCTTTCGCGCATATTATACCACGCTTCTTCATTCTATGCAATCTACAGGTTTTTGATTTTAAATTCTCTCTCGTGTTCCCTGCGCAGATCTTTCTTTGCAATATCCTGCCGCTTGTCATAGAGCTTTTTACCTTTCGCAAGGCCGATCTCTATCTTTGCCCTGCCATCCTTAAAGTAGACCTGCAGCGGAACCACCGTATAACCCTGCTCAGACATCCTTCCCGCCAGTTTTCTTATCTCAAGCTTATGCAGCAGAAGTTTCCTCGGGCGGAGCGGGTCTTTGTTAAATATATTTCCCTTCTCATAGGGACTTATATTCATGCCGTAAACAAAAGTCTCCCCGTTCTCGATCCGCACAAATGCCTCCTTGATGCTGCACTTTCCCATGCGCAGGGATTTTACCTCCGTACCGTGGAGCGCAAGCCCCGCCTCATACTTTTCTTCTATGAAATAATCATGATAGGCCTTTTTATTGTTCGCCACCAGTTTCATGGCCTCTTTCGCCATACTCTCTCCTCCCTTTGATTTGTCTTCCGATTTGTCTGTCAGATTCGGTCTGGCTGAACTGGAAACACAAAATCCACTGTCCTTGCCAGACGGTCTACGCCCTTCACCTGTATGGTGACGCGCTGTCCAAGCTTGTATGAGACGCCGCTCTCCTTCCCCACCATCTCGCAGGTTTCCTCATCATAATAAAAGTAATCGCCCGAAAGCGAGGATACATGGATCAGTCCCTCCACGGTGTTTGGCAGTTCCACATAAATGCCCCACTGGGTAATACCGCAGATCACGCCGTCATAGATCTCCCCGATGCGCTCCTCCATATACTCCGCCTTTTTCAGCTTGTCGGTCTCCCGCTCCGCCTCCGCAGCGCGCCGTTCCATCTTCGAGGCATGTTTCGCCACCTCCGGCAGCTTTTCTTCATAATGACTGATACGCTCTTCGGAGAGTTTTCCCCGAAGCTGTTCTTTGATGATGCGGTGGATCTGCAGATCCGGGTAGCGTCTGATGGGCGAGGTAAAGTGACAGTAATACTGACATGCCAGCCCGAAATGCCCTGTGCACTCCACCGTATATTTCGCCTGTTTCATGCTTCTGAGCGTCAGACGGCTGATCAGCGTCTCCTCATCTGTGTCCGCGATTTTATCAAGGAGCTTCTGCAGCTCCTTCGGGTGGATTTCCTCCCCCGTCTGCTTGATATGATAGCCGAAATTTCTGATAAAAGTCGAAAGTTTTTTTATTTTATCCGGATCAGGCTTCTCATGCGTCCGGTATACAAAGGGCGTCTCCAGCCAGAAAAAGTGCTGCGCAACCGTCTCATTGGCAATCAGCATGAAGTCCTCAATTATTTTCGTCGCCACATTGCGCTCATAAGGTCTGATCTCCAAAGGATGTCCCTGTCCATCCAGAATGATCTTGCTCTCCGCGAAATCAAAGTCGATGGAGCCGCGTTTATGCCTTTTCTTTCTGAGAAGCGACGCCAGTTCCTCCATCTGCTCAAACATGGGGACAAGCGTCTCATACGCTTTCCGCTCTGCCTCATCCTTATCCTCCAGAATCTTTCTGACGGAAGTGTAGGACATTCTGCAGTCAACCCTTATCACCGTTTCCTCGATCTGATAGTCTGTCACTTCACCCTTTTCGTTGATCGTCATCAGACAGCTTAACGCAAGCCTGTCCACTCCCTGGTTCAGAGAGCAGATGCCGTTTGAAAGCTTATGGGGCAGCATGGGAATCACCCTGTCCACGAGGTAAACGCTGGTTCCCCGCTCCAAAGCCGCCCAGTCAAGCGCGGAATTTTCCTGCACATAGTTAGTTACATCCGCGATATGGACGCCCAGATGAAACAGTCCTGCTTCATCCTTAAAAAGGCTGACCGCGTCGTCCAGATCCTTGGCGTCCTCTCCGTCTATGGTCACCATCTGCAGGCCGCGCAGATCTGTGCGTCCCGCCCTGTCCGCCTCCAAAACGGTTTCCGGCGTCCGGTTCGCCTGATTCATTACCTTCTCGCCAAATTCCGTGGGAAGTTCAAAGCCGCGCACAATAGACATGATATCCACGCCGGGATCATTGATATGCCCGATCAGTTCTACCACCCTGCCCTCTGGCTTATGCCGCTCATCCCCGTAAGAGGTCAGTTCCACCACAACCTTGTGCCCCGTAACCGCCCCCTTGGAGCGCTCCTTCGGCACAAAGATATCCGTTCCGATCTTGCTGTTATCGGGTATCACAAAACCGAAATTCTGTGACTGCTCGTAAGTGCCTACAAGCTGCTTCGTGCCACGCTCCAGAATCCGGACAACCTCCGCCTCCCGTCTTTGGCCACGCCGTCCGGGCAGAAAGGCGATCTGCACCCTGTCCATGTGAAAGGCGCCGCCCGTTTTGTCTTCGGGAATAAAAAAGTCTTCCTCATATCCCTCAACCTCCACAAAGCCAAAGCCTCTGGCGTTGCTGATAAACGTGCCGACGGGACGGTTCGCGTCCGGCTTCACGTATCTGCCCTGCTTCGTAAGCTGTATTTTCCCTTCCGACAAAAGCGCGCCAAGCACCTCCCGGAACATTCCTTTGTCCGCCGGCGTCACCTGCATGAATGCAGCCAGCTCTTTTTCCTTCATCGGTACATACTGTTCGTCCGCCACCAGCTCACATATTAAATTTTTCCGCTTTTCAAATTGTGTGTCCATTCGCCTTCCGTTTCTGCTGTTCCTGCGTATAAGCAGACTCGAGATGCTTCGCATCTCTCGTTCGCGTTGCTCGTCAGAAGCTCCCGTACACAGCCTTCCGTGCAAGCATGACGGCTATGCACGGAAGCTTCTGACTCTGCTTATACGCGCAAGAAAGCACCCTTACGCATGTGCAAGAGTGCTTTCGTTCTTTCCGCTTTAGAATACTTTAGAACAAAGTCAGGTTTAAAACAACCGCCAGTAACATGAACCCGACCGCAAGCCCCGTCGTGATCTTGACGAGTTTTCCTTCCATGGAACGACCTTTGTTCTTACCCCAGTAGGTTTCGGCCGCACCGCTGATCGCGCCAAGTCCGGCTGCCTTTCCCTCCTGCATCAGCACCAATATCACCAATGCGATACATATTAAAATATAAATTACTGTCAATATGATTCTCAATACACCCATTTTTATCCTCCATTCCGAAAAAACCGAAAACTCTTCCGTTATTCAAGCAGATTTCATAATACCACAGAACCGGGCATTGTGCAAGCCTTAAATTCTCCAAGCTCCTGTTTTGTCCGTCTCATCTCGTTTCAGAAGTATAAAATTCTACCTGCATCTCTTTTTTATAATACTTCAGACCCTCTCCCTCTAACACAATTTTCTCAACATTCCAAGAGTCTGCTTCTCCATTCATGATGTCAATTACGCCCTCGCCGGTCGACGATAACCTGCCAAGTTCTACCCCTCCGCTGAACATATCCAGCAGGACCCTGTGGGTTTCTTCTCTTCCATCTGTATAATACACATGCAAATTCACAGGTGGTATTTTATAAAGTATTTTAGTCAGCTTACCCAGTAAATTCATATCTGCATTCATGATTAAATAGTCCGCGCCATCCAGGTCAATCACATCATCCCTGGCATAATCAGAGGCTTTCAGGAAATGATACTCCGGTCGCTTGGCCACTTCCCGCTCTTTATGTTTTAATAAAAGCACTCCCTCCTGTATGCATACATCATAATTGTATCTGATTGCTTCCCACGTCTGCGGACATTCTATGAGAGGCCAGCGATCCCCCAGAGTCGTTGTGGCAAACAAAATATAGGATGGTGCATCATCATCCCAGAACATTTCTGCCGTCATCTGATCTAAATATGGCGTAAATGCCGAATACGCCTGTATCGTAAACAGTGGTACATAATTAAAATCATAAGACATGCAGTACGATATTCTGTGCGGATATACTGTCATACTGGAAGTACCTATCTCAGCAAGAACTCCACCCGGCAAGGGATCCAGCTCTGAAGGGTCCTGTTCCCGTATTGTTTTTATGGTATTGGGAAGCTCATACACATTGTTCCGGATCCGGTTGACCAGATTCATATCCTTCAACCCGCTTTCTACTACGGTAATCATAATAAGGACAGACAAAAGTGTAACATAGAGCTGCCTTTTCCTTCCGCCAAGCGACTCAAAAAGACAGTCCCAACGTATAAACAGAGGAAGCAATGAAAGGAAGAACATCATACTGCCCATACCATTTCTGTGCAAAACCATTGTATGTTTATAGCACATAAACAGGCATTCTCCTACAAACGCCATGACCATAAAATTGTACATGCCACTTTTCCATCCCAGAATTATACAGAGCAAAAAAGCAGCCGCCCCAATAAGCGCCCATATCAGAGCCCCATCATTGCCAACCGGGCCCATTGCCACACAGTTCCCTGCGGATATTTCTACAGACCCTCTGATATAATTCCAAAAATTTACTAAATTATCCGGCGAAAACCCGTTGAGTACAAAATAAACTAACGGTGATACCACAAGCCCTGCCAGCATTCTCAGCGAACAATACTTATACAGTTCCTTGTCATAAAAATATCCAAACATCAAATACAATACAAGGAATCCAAAAATCATCATGAAGAGATTAAATTTGATATACAACGAAACGATAAGCAGGATATCAAAAATATAAACGTCTCTTCTGAACCCATTCAACGCCAATAACAACGCAAAAAGCGCCACATAGCACCAGTAATACTCCGTCCCAAACGCACTTTCAGACAATACAAAGAGTACCATGCCAAGCACGACTGCCTTTCTATCCTTGCTACCTTCTTTCAGCCGAAACAAATACTGATATAGTAAAAAGGCATGTCCTGCCAGCAAAAGCGCCCACGCAGTCAGCGTCATCAGAATTTTGTTTCCCTCATCCATACAGTGTAACAAAAAGCCAAAAGTCCAAACGTAAAAACAACATCCTTTCCAAAAGTTAACTGCCTTGCATATTTATTGAGGACATAAACAAAACCACAATCTATGTCCGGTCCCTTTTCCCAGAATTTTGTTGGTACAGCAAGACATATGATAACAATGATAAGCAGAATATTATATAATTTCCAATTTCTCCTGCAGTTTAAATTTTCCTTCATACCAGGCTGCTCCTCCCCACTAATATCTGCTTTATCCAATACAAAAGCCGCTGTCTTATTTTCTAAACCTGAATATCCTAAAGCAAAACTTCTATGGCTAAGACACTCCGATCACATCTCCTGGCGATTACAGTGTAAACGCATCAAAGACATCCTCTGTCTTGTGCTGCTGCCCGTGATACTTCATCAGATACGCCTTCATCTCGGTGTGCGCCTGCCCCATATCCTCCATCATCGGCTGAAAGTTCTCCCTGGTAACACCGCCGAGCTGTGTAAGGAACTGATAATAACGCAGATCGTCCCCGTATTCCTCCAGCACCACTCTCCATGTCTCCTCCGTCTCACACCCTTTTACATGGGAGAGCAGATACTGCTCCAGTTTCTCCCGCACAGCCTGCTTAAGTCCATAATCGTGCATCAGCCGCAGCATGGAAAGCCTCACCTTCTCCCGCCTTCGCTGCTCCGTATAATAGTCCAGATTGTTCTCCCTGCTGCCGTAATCTTCCTCCCCGCACAGCAGCATTTTCGAGAATCCTTCCGCGTCGCCTCTCTCCATCAGCGTCTGCATCCGTCCGTCCCACTGCGCAATCCACTCTGTCGTGCCCGCGCTCTCGAAGTCAAACAGGTAAAAGGCGTCAAGCCTGCTCATCACCGCCGCCAGCAGAAATGCTGTATCCGCCGTTTTTTTCTCTTCCGCATCCGCTTCCTCATCCACGATCTGTTCCAGAAGAAAACAGTCCCTGAAAATCCCCTGTCCGATCTCCATGCGGTGATAGGGCACAATGACCCGCTGCAGTTTCGCGCAGTAGGCGAAAGCCCAGTCGTCAATCCGCGTCACCGGCGCCGGCAGGTATATCTCCTTCAACAGCTTATTGCTCAAAAAAGCCTTCTTTCCGATGCAGGTTACAGGACAGCCGTCGATCACGGCCGGTACAGCGATCTGCGTATCCTTCCCCCGGTATCCTGTAATCTCCGCCGCCTGCCCGTCCGTCCTATACGACAGGACCCCCTGCGGCATATTCAGTTCTCCGTGCTTTATTTTTTGTTTCATCGTCCTGTTACCACCGTTTTAATCTGCGGAATCCGTACGGAAAGTGCCGCATCTCAGACATTCTCCTGCGTGAGACTTAGAACTTCCAAGTCGGCTTTGCTGCCTTTGTCCCTGTCCAATGGCGGGACGTCTTTAGCAGTTCTTCTCACGCGCCTATAATTCCAGTTCCTCTATCCGTGCCGTCAATTCCGCCCCCCGCTCGGTGAGCATCAGCTCCTCGTTGTGCCTCTGATAGTCCTCACATCCGTAAAGACTGATGAATTTTGCGCAGTCAGCCTGCACCGTGCACTCCGTCACCAGAATCAGCATCTCATTGCCGGAGCCGAAAGTGTCCTCCACAAACTGAAAGAGAAAATGCATCCGCTTCTTCACCCGCTCCGTATCCTGTTTATATGCGGAAACTTTTGTGTCAAACTGTTCTTTCACCCGGGCAAACCCGGCAGCGCCGTCCGACGTCTCTACAAGACGCAGGCTCTTTTCGCACTCACCAAGAAACCCGGCAACCACCTTGTTCAGCCGCTTATCCCGTGCGGACAAAGCCCCTGCCTTCTGCAGCGATTCCATCGCCTTCTGCCTGCCCTGCGCCTGTTTTCCGGCAAGCGCGGAAAGCTCCTGCGCCGTCTCTCCCGCCTCCGCCTTTGCCTTCAAAGCCCTGAGGGGATTCATCAGCTCACTCAATATTTGCGAATCCAGCATATTATCCCGGATATCCTGCTGCATTCTGTCAATCAACATCCCCATCAGGGACAGCCGCTCGTCGAAATCTGCCTTTCTCGCCTTATCCTTCGCCTGTTCACTGACTATTCCGGTCAAAATCTCCTCCGCCTTATAGTCGTTCTGATACTTCCGATACAGGTCATAATATGCCGTAAACTCCTTGACAATCCGGTCATTCCTCAGATACTGCCCGACAAAGGACTCCTCCACCGGAATCTGTTCTTCCTCATAGAGCTTCAGCATCTCGGAGAGATCCTCCCATCCTCTCGCCGTAATATAACTTCTGCCCTTCACCGTGGTCTCCACCTGATAGAAATCTTCCTTTTTCATATCCAGATAGTTTAAAATCGCCGTATGCACGCCCCGCTCTCTGGCGTACTCCCGCCAGATCGCATAGTCCGCCTCCACCTTCAGAATCTTCAACCGGTCCAGCGTCACTATGTCAAACTCCCGCACCGACTTATTGTACTCCGGGGGATTGCCTGCCGTCACGATCACCCATCCCTCCGGCACCTGATGCCTGCCGAACGTCTTATACTGCAGAAACTGCAGCATGGAGGGCGAGAGTGTCTCCGACACACAGTTGATCTCATCCAGAAACAGAATGCCCTCCCGGATGCCGCTTTCCGTCATCACGTCGTAGACCGAGGCGATAATCTCGCTCATGGTATATTCCGACACGTCGTAAGCCTTTCCCTCATACTCCTTATGCACGATAAAGGGAAGCCCCAGCGCGGACTGCCTTGTATGGTGGGTCATGGAATAGGACACCAGCGCGATCCCAAGCTCCTGGGCAATCTGCTCCATAATCGCCGTCTTGCCGATGCCCGGCGCGCCGAGCAGAAAAATCGGCCGCTGCCTGACGATGGGAATCCGATACTCCCCCTCCTCATCCTTTTTCAGATAAATTCTGACCGAATCCTTGATATAATTCTTCGCATCCTTAATATTCATATATCTGTACGCTCCTGTCATTCACTCTAACTCCATGTCGCTGCTTCACAGCGACACAAATCCGTGCGGAGAATGCCCGTATTTTGGGCATTCACCTGTGTGAGAAAAGTCTGCAAAGCAGACTTAGTACTTCCAAGCCAGCTCTGCTGGCTTTGCGATGCAGCCTTTGCTGCGAGTGAATTAGAAGTACTTCTCACACTAATCTTCGTCCTCCAAAACAAGACGGATCGCCCACGGCGGTACCTTCGGCGCATTTTCATCGTCCTGGAGAAACACAAAAGCCACGTCGTAATCCGGCATCTGCTCCGGATAAATCCCGTATCCGTCGGTAAAGTAGATCATCCCTTTCAGCCGCGCAAGCTCTCCCTCCTCCCGCAGCTTTTCCACGTAGGAAAACACCGGACGAAAATCCGTGGAACCAAAGCCCGTCAGTTTCCCCCGTTCCATAAAACGGTCGAACTCTTCCCGCTGCGTAATCTTCACATCCTGCTGCACCTCGCTGTCGCACTGGATGATATGCACATTGATTTTCGTAAAAAAGCTTTCCGCTTCCTGCATGATATTGTAGGTCTTCCGCAAAAAAGCCTGTACAATTTCTCCACGGCAGGAGGCGGAAGTGTCAATCGCGATCACGAAATCCCGGATCTTATTGCTGTCCTTATACTCCAAAGGCTCTACAAGCGGCATATTACCGTAGGTATCCAGCCCGTAAGTGTAGTAGATATAGTCAAACTCGTCATCGTTGACCTGTACGGACTCGCCCAGGACCATGAATTTCTTTAAGAAACCCGCATAGTCATAGTGCTCCCTTGTGGCCTCCTTCAGATTCTCCTCTATACTCTCCGCGCTATTCTTATCACGGCTGAAGCTCTTTAAATCCGCCTTGATGCGCTCGCTGATCTTGCGCCATTCGGCCTGAGACAGTTCCAGTTCCTCCCGCCTGTCCCAGTAAATGTGCTCGTCAAAGTGGCACAGCTTATTCCATTCCTCCACCGCCTTTTCGGACGGCTCCTCCACCCGGAAATGCCTGTAAATCTTCTCCGCAGTCAGTCCGCCCGCCTGCTTTCTCAGAATCTCCAGACGATTCTTAAGTGTGTCGTCCGTCTGCAGTCCGGTCAGGTGCAGATTGATGTCAAGAATCGTGTTCTCCACGGCGATATCCGTCGCCATATCCCAATAAAGCCTGTTCAGCTTATCCGTCCCACTGCTGTGGAAAAAGATACAGTGCAGAAGCGTGTGCAGATAAAGCCTTGCCGCGTAATTCGACGATACCTTATACTGTCTTAACAGCCGAACCGGGTCATAGATAAGCGCGGCTCCGTCAAACAGATGCGCGCCCGTCTGCTGCCTGCACGTAAGTTTCAGCTTCGACAACGCCACATCCAGAAACCGCATATTGATCAGAAGACCGTCATGGGCAAGACGCATGATTTCCTCTGCCAGGTTCTCTATTTTCTGTTGTCTGTCGGAAGTTTCCTGTGCCACAGCGCCGAACCGTCCTTCCCTCTGTCTGTTTAGTCTTGTTTCAGATCAGCATTATGTTAACTCAACATCTCAAATGTTATTACTTATGTCAACTAATAGTTTCTTTATTTTCTAAGAAAATGATCTATAATCTAAATTTTATGTCAACTTATATATAATAATCCATTTCAATTATGTAAACTATTTTGTCGCGCTGCAAAACCATTTGCGGCAATTATATATTATGTAAACCAATTTTGATCATATACAACAAGAATAAATGCGTCGGATAAAAAATATAGAAAAACCATTTTGAAAAGTTCCGGCCCTTCTGTGCCCGCTCCCCGTTGTAGAGAACAAGCGTCGTCACCGCCGCCGCCAATATGCCAGCTCCGGAAAGAAAACCGTGGAAAACGGCGTAAGCCGTCCAGTCGCCCTTTTCCCCGAACATATAATTCTGCACATTTAACACCGAAAAAAGAAAATACGCCACGAGATACCCAGACGCCATCCTTTTTCTGTCTCCCCAGGCATAGCAGAGCAGAATCGTTGTAACCGGCGCAATCACCGCCCAGTCAGACAATGTTGTAACGAGAACAAGCAGCACACACAACACCGCCTTAAGCATGGGACTGCTCACGTTCTCTATCACCGTCAGAATCAAAAAGCAGCAGAGCAGCGTAAAGATCATGTTCAGGCTCTTGTAACCGAAGGCAAGCTGAAAAGGAATCTGGGACAACAGCGCAAACAAAAACAACCGCAGCCCGTATTTCACCTTTGAGTGCGTGTACAGATACCCTTCCACCAGAAAATAACACATCACCGGCGCGGTAAAGACACCGATATCCTCTAACACCTCGTACACCGCCGTTCCCCTTGTCAGAAACACATGCGCGATATGGTTTAAGAGCATGGTGAACATGGCGATATATTTGATGACATCCCGGTTTAAAATTCGCATGCTGTCTCCCGCTGCCGTCTGCATCTTTCCTTCCATATTTCATTCCCTGCTTTCTTATATTTTCCGTCTCAAGGCCGCCAATTATCCACGCCTGCTATTCCCAACATTACTCACCCCGCACTTTCACGTTCCTTCTCCCAATCTCAATGGACATGACATATCCTTTTTTGTCCTTATTCTGCGCCCATTACGCCGAGATAGGCGATCCACAGTCTCTGCAATCGCCTATCTTTCGCTCATTTCTATCTTGTATCCGCCATCCTCTGGCACTTCTATCAACATTGAGTCCCATCTTGAATCTATGTGAAGCGACAAACCCGGCCTATCTCCATCCCGGTTTTCCTCACTGCACAAACGGATTATACATCTTCTCGTGCCCGATCGTCGTGGATTCCCCGTGTCCGGGATACACTTTCGTCTCATCCGGCAGTACAAACAGTCTGTCTTTGACCGATCTGGTCAGTGCACTCATGCTTCCCGTTGCCAGATCCGTCCTGCCCACGGACTCCTGGAACAACGTATCTCCCGCAAGGAGTATACCCGCCTCCTCAAAATAATAACAGCAGCTTCCCACGGTATGTCCCGGCGTGGCGATCAGCTTACAGGTCATATCCGCGATCGTGATATCCTCGTCCGCTTTCAGATACCTGTCGGGAATCACCGTGTAGGGCCGTCCCACCTGGTCAGAAACGTTGGTGACCGCGTCCTCGCAGAGCGGCTTTTCCTCCTCATAGGCGTAAACTGGCGCTCCTGACAGCTCCCGCAACCTGTTACAGCCCCAGATGTGGTCAAAATGGGCGTGGGTCAGAAGAATGCCTTTGACCTGAAAACCCTTTTCCTGCAATGTCTCATAGATGTAATCGCCCTTGTCCGCCGGATCAAAGAAAATCACATCCTTCGTGCCCTCTCTGTACACAAAATAACAGTTTGTCTGACAGATGCCAAGCATCAGCCTGCCGATTTTTAAATCTGACATCTTCCCGATTCCTCTCTCTTCCTCTATCCAGAGAATGCCGCATTTCAGGCATACTCCCAAGTGAGATTTAGTACTTCTTGGCGTCCCGTCCTATGGCGGGACGTCTTTAGAAGTACTTCTCACTTTGTTAACCAGTTGTTCTCTCGATATCTATAATGCTCTCTATGGTTCTGATCTTGTCTATGATCCGCTGCAGTTCCTCTTTGCTTCCGACCTCAAAGCTGACCATGATGGTGGCCGTGCCCTGCTTGTTCACCCGCGTATTGAGTGCCTGAATGTCAATCTCCTTCTCGGTGAGTGCCCGGGACACATCCGCCAGAAGGCCGTTCCTGTTATTGGCGTAAATACTGATTTCCACCAGATACTTCTCGCCGGCCGCTGCTCCTTCCGCCTGCTGCCACTCTGCGTCGATCAGCCGGTTTCTGTCTATTTCCGGCAGATTCATCAGATTCACACAGTCCGTCCGATGGATGGAAATGCCTCTTCCCCTTGTGACAAAACCTACAATCTCATCCCCCGGCACCGGGCTGCAGCACTTGGAGAAACGAACCGCCACATCGTGAATGCCCTTCACCACGATCGCGCTTGTACTCTTACCCGGTTTGGCGCGGTTGATCCGGACACTCTCCTCGATCTCCGCCAGCACCTCGGCATCCGTCATCTCCCGCTTATGGTCTTTCTCAAAAAGCTCATGCATACGGTTGATGATCTGCCCTTCCTTGAGGGCGCCATGTCCCACTGCCGCCAGCACCGAATCCCAGTTCTGGAAACCGTATTTCTTGATAACAGCCTCCTCATACTTAGGCGTCAGAACGTCTGCGGCATTGATCGCCTTCGCTTTGCAGTAAGCATGAATCAGCTCGCGCCCTTTGACGATATTGTCTTCCTTTAATTCATTTTTAAACCACTGGTTGATTTTATTTTTGGCCTGGGTGCTCTTCACCACGTTCAGCCAGTCACGGCTCGGACCCTTGGAGTTCTGGGAAGTCATTATCTCCACCCGGTCGCCGTTTTTGATCTCGTAATCTATGGTCACGAGCTTGCCGTTGACCCTCGCGCCGATCATCTTATTTCCCACCGCGCTGTGCACGCTGTAGGCAAAATCAATGGGCGTGGAACCTGCAGGCAGGCTCTTCACATCCCCTGTGGGGGTAAAGCAGAATACCGTGTCAGCAAAGAGGTTTAAGTCATCCTTTAACAGATTCATAAACTCCTTATTGTCCGTCATATCCTGCTGCCATTCCAGAATCTGGCGAAGCCATACGAGCTTCTCTTCCTCCTGCGTCTCCACCTTCCTGCCGTCGGAGGCCTCCTTATATTTCCAGTGGGCCGCAATACCGTACTCCGCCGCCTTGTGCATCTCATAAGTGCGGATCTGTATCTCGAAGGGCTGTCCGCTTGCGCCGATCAGTGTGGTGTGGAGGGACTGATACATATTCGACTTGGGCATGGCAATATAGTCCTTGAAACGGCCGGGAATCGGCTTATACATCTCATGGATCACGCCAAGCGCGGCATAACAGTCCTTCACCGAATCCACAATGATTCGCACCGCAAACAGATCATAGATCTGGTCTATGGACTTATTCTGGTTCTTCATCTTCTTGTAGATGCTGAAAAAATGCTTGATGCGGCCGTCGATCTGGGATTTGATCCCCGCATTTTTGATATGCACACTGACCTCGTCCACAATCGTTTGAATATAACGCTCCCGCTCGCTCTTCCTGACGGCAATTTTATCTACCAGATCATAGTAAGCGTCGGGTTCCAGATATTTTAATGACAAATCGTCTAATTCCACCTTAATCTTTGAAATGCCCAGTCTCTGGGCAATGGGAGAATAAATGTCAAGCGTCTCCCTCGCAATTTCCTGCTGTTTCTCCGGCCGCATATGCTGCAATGTACGCATATTGTGCAGACGATCCGCCAGCTTTATCAGTATGACGCGGATATCCCTCGCCATGGCAAGGAACATTTTGCGCAGATTTTCCGCCTGCCGTTCCAGCTTCTCCGCGTCCTTATCGTAATTTCCGTGTTCTCCGTGAAAATTCAGCTTATCCAGTTTCGTGACGCCGTCCACCAGATGGGCTACATCCTCCCCGAACTGCTCACTGATCTCCTCGTCTGTCATAATGGTGTCTTCCACCACATCGTGCAGAAGCCCGGCGACGATCGTCTCCTTATCCATCTCCAGATCCGCAAGAATAATGGCAACATACAGCGGATGGATGATATAGGGTTCCCCGGACTTTCTCGCCTGCCCCTCGTGGGCATCAGAAGCAACCTTGTAGGCTTTTCTGATCAGGCTGATATCCGTCGAAGGGTGGTATTTGCGCACACGGGCAATAAGCTCCTTGTAAAGCTGCCCGGGAGTCTGAAATTCCTCTATCGATTCAATTCTGCCATCGTCAAAAACCAATTCAGTCTTTTCTTCTGTCGCCATACATTCACCTAACCCTTATCGGATTACATAATATTACATACTAGCCATTTTACGCCATTTTCGTAGTATTTGCAAGAAAAATTAAAATAATCTAGCGTTTTACCCCGCACCATAAGATAAAGCAAGTAGAAAAATTTTACTTTTCCACTTGCTTTTCCAATCTCTCTGCTACTGCTTTATTTATAAATCCATTTATTTCAGCAGCCCTTTGTACTGCCATGCTGACAGTGATATCTATTATTATATGCAAACTTTTTGGTATATCCAGGCACAATTATTTACGCCCCCGTCTTTAGGATTTGGAACTATGATTCTTTAGGGGCAATTTAATATACATTATCTAAAATTCGTATCTGGAAAAGTCTGACCAGCAGCACCGCCAGATAGCAGATCAGAAAATGTCTGTTTTTTTCTATAGCTCCAAAAGACAGGTATTATTTGCAAGACAAATCATAATCATTTAGCATGACTCACTCTAAGATAATAGCAGTTGTACCACATTCACCGAATGCGGACCAACCCTGAGCTTCATCCCCTCGTGGCAGATCCATGACTCCTCTTTCTCAATATATACTTCCGTCTTTCCCACATCGTTATAAGCGTCAGGCCCCTCTCCATCCAGTCTGTAAATCGTTGCCTTCGCACCGCAATAGGACGCAGGCAGGCAGATATCAAACGCATCCTCCCTGTGCTTATTCACTATGGCAAGCGCCAGCCCCGGCCGGTCAGACCAGACGGTTGCCAGCATGTCCAGCGTCTCAATCGTATGCGCCTTCCCGTCCTTGCCTGTCACGTTCATTTCGGGCAGAGCCTCCGCCCACAGATCCACCACCATATCTCCCATGTAGTTCACATACAGGTCAAAGACATGGTAGGTACTTCGGAGCACAATTCCCTCCTTATCGCTGTAAATACAGCCTCTCGTATTTAATATGGGGGCAAAGTTAGCCATCCCCACAATATCACAGTTCCTGTTCATGGCGTTGAGAAAGCATGCCGCAAAAACCGCATCTGCCATTGTATAGGTGCTATTATCATCATTTTTATCCCTCGGCGTTATATACTCCTCTTTGCGGACGCCCTGCATAATTGTATGCACATTTGGATGGTGCCAGCTTCTCAAATTCCACTCATCAAAGGCAAGTCTGATCTTTCCTTCCAGTTTCATTGCCTTTAAAATCCCCCTGACCTCGTCCACAGAATGGTCAATCCGGTCTGTGAAAGCCATGCACTGCTCATAGTCAGCCGGACAGTTCTCCTGCGCCATCATGTCCCAATACTCGTGTATGGACAGCCAGTCCAGATAGGGACCACAGTTCTTCAAAAGACTGATGTTCCAGTCCACATCCGGGAGCGCCGCCGCGGACAGCTCCGCGCACGGATCCACATGCTTCATCATCTTAGCCGCTTCCCTGACCAGCCGTCCCCACTCGTCGGTTGATTTCGCTCCGATCTCCCAACTTCCGTAATTCTCGTTGCCGATACTCCAAAACCGTACACCGTAAGGTTTCGGATATCCATTTTCAATCCGCCATTTTGCGTACTGTCCTTCCGATTCCAGATTGCAGTATTCCACCCAGTCGCTCATCTCCTCCGCCGTGCCAGTCCCGGCGTTGGTACAGATATAAGGCTCGCACCCGATCTTTCTGCAGAGTCTGATATATTCGTCCGTGCCGAAAGTGTTTGGATCTTCCACCCGCCACGCTTTATCAAACGCGGTTTTTCTGTGCGCTCCCACCGCGTCCTTCCAATGATAGGAGGACACAAAACAGCCGCCCGGCCAACGGAGCACTGGCACTTTGATCTTTCGCATCGCCTCCAGAATATCCGTGCGGAAACCATCCTCATCCGCTAACGGATGCCCCGGATCGTAAATTCCCTCATAAATCTGCCTGTGAAAATGTTCGATAAAATGCCCATAAATCATGGGGCTTCTCTTGCCTATGATTCGCTTTTCATTTACTTTGATGGTAATTTCCATATTTCCCTCCATTCCGGCACGTCACTCACTTTCTCTCTAACTTCTATTTCTTCAATTCTACTTCAGCATAACTGCAATATCAACTTCAAATTCACTTCCATAAATCCTCACAAACTTCTCGCATCTTTTCCCGATATGTTTACCGATACTCTAAAGAAAAAGAAAGAGCACCTGACAAGATACTCTTTCCCATAATTCAAACTTCAAACTCTTTCTCCAATGTTCCTATGACAGCAAATCACACAGGCTGATTATCTTACATCCTTTGCTTTCATAATAGTGCAGCATTTTCTCAATTTTGTTTTTGTCATAGCTGGTTATGCAGTCCGATAAGACGTAAACTCCATAATTTGCCTTGCGCATGTTGTAACAGGTCGATTTCACACAGGCAGCCGCGTCCGCCCCGGTTATGTAAAAATCACTGATTTCATTCTGTCTGATAAATTCTGTGAATGCTTCACTGGTCAATGCATTTCCTCTATATTTTGTAAAAATGTGATCTGACACTATTTTCAAATCGGATGCAAATTCCGCTCCGGCTGTATTGGGTTTAAAAGTTCTCGTGCCAGGCGACAGATTTTCGTGTCTGATATAGACAACAGGAATCTCGTGATGCACGGCCCAGTCTACCGCCTGATTGATGTTGTCAATAATTTCCTTGTAATTCTTTGTTATATCCTTCTGAATATCAATTACTACTAAGGCTGTTTTCTGCATGTTGTTTCCTCCTGACGGCTGTTTTGTTTTTGTATTTCATTTATTATACCCCTCAATTGTTGACATCAGTATGGCAACAATCTATTATTTTAAAAAAGGAATTTTGAAAGGTGGCTATCGGATGAAAATAGACAGACTTGTCAGCATTATTATAATACTCCTCGAAAAAAAGCGGATAGGCGCACAAGAATTAGCAGACATCTTTGAAGTTTCACCCCGTACCATTTATCGCGACATAGACGCGATCAATCTGGCGGGAATCCCGGTCCGTTCGACGTCAGGAGTGGGCGGCGGCTTTGAAATTATGCAGGAATATAAAATTGACAAAAAATTTTTCTCTGCCGATGACCTTTCTGCTCTTTTAATGGGACTTTCCAGTCTTTCCGGCATCGTGCGGGGTGACGAAGTGGTACACGCCCTTGCCAAAGTCAAGAGCATTATTCCCGCTGAAAGAGCGAAAGAGATTGAATTAAAGGCAGGTCAGATTTACATAGATCTGAGTCAATGGACCGGCAACCGCAGCATGCAGCCATATTTGGAGACAATCAAATCCGCTTTGCAGGAAAACCGGCTGCTTCTGTTCGAATATGTGGCTCACCACGGGGACAAATCCGTGCGGACAGTAGCGCCATATCAGCTTGTATTGAAGGGGCATAACTGGTATTTGTACGGATACTGTCATGCCAGAAAAGAGTTTCGTCTATTCAGGATATCCCGTATATCAAATTTAAAAATACAGGAGGAGACCTTTACACCGCGAACATATCAAAAACCAGTTTGGGACTTTTCTGAACTTTTGGAAACCATGCAGATAAAAATCAAAATCCGCATTCACGAATCCATACTGGACCGGGTACTCGACTATTGTGCCTGTGAAGATTTTTCGCCGGACGATGACTCGCATTATCTCGTTGATTTTCCTTTTATAGAAAATGACTACCACTATGATATGCTTCTCGGCTTTGGAAATAACTGTGAATGTTTGGAGCCGCCACATGTCCGTGAAAACATGAAGCGCAAAATACACGCTCTTTCTGTTATGTACGAAAAGTAGCCCCGGAAGCGGTTTTCCAGCCAATTCCACCCAGATTCGCCTTACAGGGGATGTCATGGAACACCTCAAAATGCTATACTTGCCATAGAAAAACAACTGGAGGTACATGATCATGGATCAAGCGGCAACAGGTAAGTTTATTACGAAGAAACGCAAAGAGCTGAATCTGACACAAGAACAGCTTGCGCAAAAATTAGGTGTCTCAAACAAAACCATCTCTAAATGGGAAACGGGAAAATGTATGCCCGACTATTCTATCATCGAGTCGCTATGTACAGAGCTGAAAACAACACTTGCCGAACTGATGAACGGGGAAGAGGATGACAGAAGTATACATACTTATGATAATGAACAGATTGTAGAGATGATGAAGGAAATGCAGGATCTGAAAAACGCCAAAATCACGTTTACCGGATATATTCTGATGATAGTAGGTATTGTTATGTTAACCCTCTCCCAACTGTTTGGCGGGACGGAATTTCAGGATTTTCTCTCCGGTTTCATGCTGGGATTATCCATTTGCCAGATGGTGATTGGCATTTTTATTGTCAGCCGGCAAATGGCCAATAAAAATAGAAACAAATAAGAATTACCATCTGCTCGCAAAAAATACGCCCTTCCAAGCAAGCTCGGAGGGCGCATTCTTTTGTGTATTCTACGTTATCACTCGCAAAGCCGCGCTTCCGCGCTCTCTGTCCGTCTACGACGGACCTTTGCTCGTTCACGGCGCTGGAGCCGCGCGCCGCCAACTCTACGGCGCTGGATAGCTCGAGGCAAGCCTCTCGCTATCGTTTGGCTTCGCCATACCATCTGCTCGCAAAAAATACGCCCTTCCAAGCAAGCTTGGAGGGCGCATTCTTTCCTCACATCTGCTGCGCCGCAGCTTATTACGTTACATCATCCCCATGCCGCCGCCTGCGCCTGCGGGCATTGCGGGTTCGGGCTCTTTGATGTTTGCCACTACGGACTCGGTGGTGAGCAGGGTGCTTGCCACGCTAGTCGCGTTCTGCAGTGCGCTTCTGGTCACCTTGGCGGGATCAAGGATACCTGCCTTTACCATATCCACATACTCCTCGGTCAGGGCGTCAAAGCCTACGCCCACTTCGGACTCTCTTACTTTATTGATGATCACGGAGCCTTCCAGACCCGCGTTTGCAACGATGTGGTACAAAGGAGCCTCAAGGGCCTTCAGCACGATCTGTGCACCTGTCTTCTCGTCGCCTTCCATCTTCTCTGCCAGCTTCTCCACTTCCTTGGCTGCGTGCACGTATGCGGAACCGCCGCCTGCGATGATGCCTTCCTCCACAGCCGCTCTGGTTGCTGCCAGCGCGTCTTCCAGACGAAGCTTCGCCTCTTTCATCTCGGTCTCTGTCGCCGCGCCTACACGGATCACAGCCACGCCGCCTGCCAGTTTCGCAAGGCGCTCCTGCAGCTTCTCCTTGTCGAAGTCGGATGTCGTCTCCTCGATCTGCTTCTTGATCTGGCCGATTCTCGCCTCGATCTCACTCTTTTCGCCTTCGCCGTCCACGATAACGGTGTTCTCTTTCTGCACCTTAACGGACTTCGCACGGCCGAGCTGGTCAAGGGTTGCATCCTTAAGCTCTAAGCCAAGCTCGGAGCTGATGACCTGACCGCCTGTAAGGATTGCGATATCCTCAAGCATTGCCTTTCTTCTGTCGCCGTAGCCGGGCGCCTTAACAGCAACCACATTGAAGGTGCCGCGCAGCTTGTTCACGATCAGGGTAGTGAGCGCCTCGCCCTCCACATCCTCAGCGATAATGAGGAGCTTTGCGCCGGACTGAACGATCTGTTCTAAGAGAGGCAGAATCTCCTGGATGTTTGCGATCTTCTTATCTGTAATCAGAATGTAGGGATTCTCTAAAACCGCCTCCATCTTATCCATATCGGTTGCCATATAAGCGGAGATGTAGCCTCTGTCAAACTGCATACCTTCCACCAGATCAAGCTCTGTGAGCATGGTCTTGCTCTCCTCGATGGTGATTACGCCGTCTCCGGAAACCTTCTCCATCGCGTCTGCAACAAGCTGGCCAACCTCGTCATCGCCGGAGGAAACAGCCGCCACTCTCGCGATATGCTCCTTGCCGTTCACCTTGGAGCTCATCTTAGCGATCGCCTCCACAGCCGTCTCGGTAGCCTTCTTCATACCTTTTCTTAAGATAATCGGGTTCGCACCCGCCGCCAGATTCTTGATACCCGCATTCACCATAGCCTGTGCCAGCACAGTCGCTGTGGTGGTGCCGTCGCCTGCCACATCGTTGGTCTTGGTTGCCACTTCCTTGACAAGCTGTGCGCCCATATTTTCAAAAGCGTCCGCAAGCTCGATCTCCTTGGCGATGGTCACACCGTCGTTCGTGATAAGGGGCGCGCCGTAGGACTTATCCAGAACTACGTTTCTGCCTTTCGGTCCAAGGGTCACCCTCACGGTGTCCGCCAGCTGATTTACACCCGATTCCAAAGCCGCTCTGGCTTCCGCGCCATACTTAATTTCCTTTGCCATAGTTTTATGTCCTCCTGCTTTTCGATTTTGATTACTTCTTAGTTCAATGCGGAGAATGCTTCTTTTCAAGCATTCTCCTGAGTGAAACGGAGTTGCGAAGCAACTCCTGGAAGTTCTCCGCGAAACAGCCTCTGCTGTGAGCGGCTGGAACTTCTTTTTACTCTACTCTACGACCGCGAGAATGTCATTCTGTCTCACAATAATGTATTCCTCGTCCTCGCCAAGCTTCACCTCCGTGCCCGAATATTTGGAGTAGATAACCTGGTCGCCGACCTTCACTTCCATCTTTACTTCCTTGCCGTCCACAACGCCGCCGGGACCTACTGCGATCACTTCCGCCTGCTGTGGTTTCTCTTTGCTCTGTCCCGGTAATACAATGCCGGACTTCGTGGTCTCCTCCGCTTCCAACTGCTTTAATACAACTCTGTCGCCAAGTGGTGTTAACTTCATGATAACTGCCTCCTTTTTATTATGTGATACCTTTCATCCTTTTTAACTTGTTAGCACTCGTCTCTCATGAGTGCTAACTCTGGAACATATATTATCTTCATATGCGGACGTTTGCAAATGGTTTCACATACGCATATGAAGATATTCCTCTTTCTTCCTCTTCTTTTCTTTAGTTTTCTCCAATTATCTCGTTTTTATCCAAATAAAGGGATTTAATACTTATTTTATATTTTTAAACTTATTTCTTTTTTTCCAACCGTTCTCTGTATCCAGGCGCGTTTTTGATCTCGAATTTATTATTGAACATCTCATACTCCGCATCGTCGAGCTTATCTTCAATCATTTCCTCCACATTCGTCTTGTAGACAACGCCGCAGGCAACAGAGGGCGCAAGAATCTTGTCCTCATAGGAAAGGCACGCCTGCTGTACTCTCTGACAGTAGTCCTCCGCCTCGCCGTCCTCCGCCATAGGGATCAGCACGATAAAGACATCGCCGTCCACGCGGCCAATGACATAATCCGGTTTCTTCTCCTGCTTCAGAATGTCGGCAATGGTTTTGATCAGCCGGTCGCTCTCCTCATCCCCGAAATTGTCATTTACATATTTCCAGTCGTTAATATTCACATTGATAACAGCCACAGGCACCACTTCCGCCCTGTCGATCAGTTTCATGCGCTCCTCAAAATACAGCTTATGGTACACTCCTGTCAGCGCGTCCTCGTTTTCTCCTCTGGCGGTCTGCACATGCTGTACGCCCAGCTTCTGCTCCAGCTCATCCGCATAGATCGCCGTCTCCGTGTGCAGATAAGTCTCCTCTCCCCAGTGAGAAAGCATGGCAGCAAAGCTGTCCAGCATCCGCTCCACAGCCGGCCGTTTTTCCTCCTGTACCTTGTCGGTCTCGGCATACAGATGCGCAATCGTCCTGCCGTACACTCTGACCTTGCGTCCCGGATCTTTGACCACATCCGGCGTAAAGCCCGCAAAACCGCCTACCGACACGATCTTTTCCCCGTGTCTTTCGGTAATCAGAATCGACACATCCGCCGCTGCGCCAAATGCCTTGCAATATTCAGTCAGCACATCCAGCGCATAAAGATTATCCAACGCATAGCTTCTGATATTCTCCTTGATTTTCTGTTCAAACGGAATCGCCTTATAATCCATATCCCCTTATTCTCCTGTCTATGCTCTATTATTCTGTTCCTTTAACAAATTGAAAAAATCCTCCGCCGGCATGGGCTTCGCATAATAATAACCCTGTACCTGGTCACAGCCGATATTTTTGCAGCAGTGCTACCTGCTCCTGCGTCTCCACGCCCTCCGCCAGAAGCTCCAGCCCCAGCTTGTTCGCCATGGCGACCACATGCTCCAGAATCAGCCTGCCCTTGTCGGACAGCATCATATTTTCCATAAATTTTTTATCCAGTTTAATCAGATCAAAGGGTGTCTCCAGCAAAATATTCAGAGACGAATACCCGCTTCCGAAATCGTCCATCAGCAGTTTAAATCCCTCTTCCTTCAACTGGTACGCCTTCCGGCTCACCTCCCGGTCATCCACCGTCTCTGTGATCTCCAGTTCCAGAAGCTTTCTGGGAATCCCGATTCTCTGAATCATTTCCTCCAGCATCCAGATGCATTCATTATCCTGCATATGGGTTCTGGAAACATTCACTGAAATCGGGCAGTCAGGCAGTCCCTCGTCCCGGCACCGTCTGATAAAACGGCAGGCTTCCTCCCAAATATAGTAATCCACCTTCCTGATAAAGCCGTTTTCCTCCATAATCGGAATAAACTGATCGGGAAAAATCATCCCCCGTTCCGGGTGCTTCCATCTGACAAGCGCCTCCGCACCTATGATCTCATTCTTCTCAATGTTGTATTTCGGCTGCAAATACATCAGATACTGGTGGTCTGTGATGGCAGCCATCATATTTTCTTCGATAAACCGCCTGTTATACAGCGAATCCTTAAACCGCTCCTGATAAAAGACAATATTGCCGAGCATACTGTTTTTTGCCGTTTTTCTCGCCATCGCAGCGCGGTCTTCCATTTGTCGCAGCTCCATGGCCGGGTCCTCAACAAGATAGATCCCGTAAGACATCTGCAGCCTTACCCTTTTAAAGACCTGGATCCGGCTGTTGAGCCTCTCAATAAAAGCCTTCAGCTCATCCGTTTCCCCACACTCTGTCACGATCATAAACACGTCGCTACGGAGGTTTACATAAAACTGTTTCTCTCTGCAGATCTCCTGCAGTTGTCTGCGAATGAAATCCAGTACTTCATCACCGAATTTTTCGCCGTAAAGGTCGTTTATAACTTTAAACTTACGGATATCAAACTGGATAAAAGCAATCTGCCTTTCCGAGTCGTGCAGGAGACTGTTGATATTTCTCCGGAAACAGCGAAGCCGCCCCATCTCCTTCAGAACCTCATACATTTCATTATCCTGCGGTATATCCTTCAGTTCCAGACTGCTTTGCGTCACATCCTTCAGATATTCCGCCAGCATATCTTCCAGAATCTCAATACTGGCGTCAAGCGCCCTCGGACAATTTTGCAGGATAAGCCCTTCCTTGCGTATCTCTGCCATCTCTTCCGGTTTGGAGATATCCTTGCTCAGAATGTCACGGCAGTTTATCGCCCCGTCCATCGCCTGCGTGAATCGTCTGATAAACTCATCCGTCTTTTTATTACCGTAGATCTCTCGTTCCGTATCCTGCGGATCGTAAAAACCCAGGGCCAGGCCCAGCACCAACATGGAAGCTGTGATACACCCACACACACCACCCTGCCGCATACCGCCTCCAAAACAGGTGCTGATGCGAAAGGCTGTCTTCAGATCCATCCCGAAATCCGACGCGAACGCACCAAACAAAGCCTGCGAGCAATGGTATTTCTGATGTAACAGTTTTTCTGCTTTCTCTCTGTGTGTCATAGTTTACCCACCCGCCATGATCATTCCCGAAACTTACCCCATAGGCTTATTTTAACAAAATACACCGCGCTTGTGAAGTTGAAAATAGATTTACGGACGCATTTCTTTATGTAATTTTTCCAGTCAGACAATTAATGGTAATTCCGGCTGTGATAGGCGCACTCTTCCTTCTTTCCTCCTTACGCCCACCTTCCGTATCTCTCTCTCATATAGCCTCGCACATCCATGCCGTAAAGCCGGTCGAGCAGCTTTTCATCCAGCTCCTCCACCAGACCACAGGCAAGTTCTCTTCCCGCCTCCAGTAAAAGTGCCGTATCCGCAAAGGAGAGTGCCAGACCGATATCGTGAAACACCCCCACCACACACCGCTTCCCGTCCGCCGTCCAGTCGCGCAGACTTTCCAGAAGTTCCGCCTGATAACGCAGATCCAGATGGTTCGCCGGTTCGTCCAGTAAGATAATCTGCGGCTCCTGCGCAAAGGTTCTTGCCAGAAACACCCGCTGCATCTGCCCGCCGGAAAGCTTTGTCACCAGCTTTTCCCTCAGATCCCATACACCAGTGCGCCGCAGGGCATCTTCCACAGCCTCAAAGTCCGCCGCTGTCTTTGACGGAAACAGAGAATTGCTCCGATGCGCATACCGCCCCAGCATCACTGCCTCATATACCGTATAATCGAAAGCCGCCCGGGAAAACTGGCTCATCAGCGCAATCTTTTTCGCCCTCTGCTTCGGGGACAGCCCGTGCAGGGAAACCCCGTCCGCCTCCACACTGCCCTGCCAGGGAATCACTCCCGCAAGAGAGCGCAAAAGCGTCGTTTTTCCGCAGCCGTTCGGACCGAGAATGCACAGCCTCTCACCCGCTTTCACCCGAAAGGACAGGTCGTGTATCACCTCTGTTTTCCCGTAGCCACAAGATAAGTTTTCTACCTCAAGCATGGGCATTCTATCCCCAGACATTTTTTGCATCACTATCCGCTCTGACTTCTCACCGCTCATAGAGTTTCGCCTCATCTTTACCTGTCTCTTCCAGAAACTGCTTATCCTTAATTGCCTCTTTTCTTACCAAATCTATATGGCATTTACATGTGTCCTCCAGCTCTGCGAGCATTCCACAATAGGATGCAGGAGCAAATCCCATCTTCAGAAAGGCAGACATTCAGCTATCCTTCCGCCCCGCAAAAAAGAGATAGAGAAAAAAAGGCGCGCCAGGAAAAAACGGAAGCGCACCGGTATCAACACCAGACAAATGAAAGA
>CASWVG010000044.1 GCA_949472775.1 uncultured Lachnospiraceae bacterium | reverse complement strand
TAAATGCCCACCCCCATGGCGACCACTTCATCCGGGGAGGCGACCATGCCCGGTTTTCTATTGAGCTGTGTCTGCAGATAGAGGGCGACTACGGGCATCCTGGAGGAACCGCCCACCAGAACGATCTCGTCAATCTCTTCCATTGTCCGGGCGCTGTCGCGAAGCGCCGTATCAATCACATGACTGATTCGGTCAAACAAGTTCTGCCCAAGCCCCGCCAGTACAAGATTGTTTATGGGCATCCGTTTATCCTCCGCCTCCCATACAAGCTCTGTCTCATCCTGACTGGTCAGCTCCTGTTTGCACTTCTCGCAAAGCCGCAAAAGCGAAGCTTTCTTCTGCCGGTCCAGACTGTCGTAATCCATCTGGTGATGGGCGCAGAAACTGCGGGCGATCACCTCGTCAAAATCATCGCCGCCCAGACGGTTATCGCCGCTCACGGCGACAATCTCTATCACGTTGTCAAAATAATCCACCACGGACACGTCAAGCGTGCCGCCGCCAAAATCAAAGACGAGATAGGACCCTTCCTCCTCCCCGCTGATCCGGCTTGCCGTCAGCGCGGCGGCGGACGGCTCGTTCACAAGCCGCTCCACATGGATGCCCGCCAGTCTCCCGGCTTCCTTGGTGGCGTATCTCTGGTTGTCGTTAAAATATGCCGGCACGCTGATGACAGCCTCCGTCACCTCTTCCCCCAGAAACCGCTCCGCGTCCTCTTTGAGCTGGCGCAGGACAAACGAGGAAAGCTCCTGCGGCGTAAAGTCATTTCCCGCCAGCGTAAACACCTTTTCCGTTCCCATATAACGCTTGAAGGAAGCCGCCGACGCCTCCGGGTGGGAAACCAGCCGCTCCTTTGCCACGGCGCCCACGCAGATTTCCCCGTTTTCATCCACGCTGACCACGCTCGGCGTCAGATTTCCCCCTAAAGAATTGGGAATCATAACCGCCCTGCCGTCGCGGCAGACGCTGACCAGACTGTTGGTCGTTCCCAGATCAATTCCGATAATTGCCATGATACGTCTCCCCTGCCCTGCCTCATTCCCAAAAAAAATTCCACATTCTTGTATAATTATACACCTGGTAAAATCCATAAGTCAAAAGGAAAGCCGCGCGCATCTGCCCTATAAAAACATTTGTAATTTTTTCCTGGATCAACTATACTTGTGATATAAATAGCAAAAGCGTTTTCCGCCTGCGCGGAAAGGAGTTTTTCATGCCAATCACAGCGGATTTTCACCTACATTCCTCCTTTTCGGGGGATTCCGACACGCCCATGGAGCAGATGGTCCTCAAAGGAATCCAACTGGGGCTTACCAAAATGTGCTTTACGGAACACAACGACTTCGACTATCCGGTGACCGAACGCGAGACTGCCGGATTTTTCGAAGTGAACCCGGACGCCTATCTCTACGGTTTTCTGAAGCTTCGTGAAAAATACGCGGATAAGATCACTCTCCTTTTCGGCGTGGAACTGGGATTGCAGCCCCATCTCGCCAAAAGGAACGCGGCGTTTTCCAAAGAACATGATTACGACTTCATCATCGGCTCCTCCCACCTTTGTCACGGTAAAGACCCCTACTATCCCGCTTTTTATGAGGGGCGCCCGCAGGAGGAGGCTTACCGGGAATATTTTGAATCTATACTGGAGAATCTGAAGGTTTACAGCAACTTTGACGTATACGGGCATCTGGATTATGTGGTGCGTTACGGTCCGACGAAAGATCAAGGGTACTCCTACGAGATGTACCGGAATATATTTGATCAGATTTTATCCGAACTGATTGCCATGGAAAAGGGCATTGAGATCAATACTGCCGCTCTGGCAAGGGGTATGCAGGAACCCAATCCCTGCACCAGCATTCTGAAACGCTACCGGACGCTTGGCGGCGAAATCATCACCACAGGAAGCGACGCCCACGGACCCGGGCAGATCGCCCACGCCTTTAACCGCGCTGCCGAAATTCTGAAAGACTGCGGCTTCCGCTACTATACAACCTACGAAAAGAGAACCCCTTCTTTCCATAAATTATAAGCCGTGAGAAATACCTGCAGAGGAACTTGCCATGAAAATAAGAAAAAAACTGACCCGCAAAAATGTTTTGAAGACTGCCTTTATCATCTACGCGCTGCTCAGCGTCTATTTCACCACACGCTTTATCGACAGCATGTTGTCCAGCGAATATTCTGCCATCTCCCATTATATTTCTCTGGATGACGGCTGGGATATTACCATCAATGAGGACCGCTGGCAAAATGTCTCGCTGGACGCCTTTCGTTTCCCGCCGGTAAGCAAGGGCGATACCATTACCATGGAGCGGACTTTTGCCGCTGACACGGACTGTACCGGGCACGCGCTTCTTCTACAGATCAAACAGGCTGCCGTCACAGTTTCCATAGACGGAGAAGAGATTCACCGGTACGGCTGGGACCGGATCGAACGGAATAAAACGGTCGGCAGCGGCTATCTGCCCGTCGATCTTCCCAACGACTACGCGTCAAAAAAGCTGACGCTGCACTTTACCGTTTCGGAGGACAAGGCGTTCTCCCGCATCGAGCCGGTCTGTATCCATGAATGGAAGAATCTTTACCGCATCATCCTGACCGAAAACAGGGTACCTCTGTTTCTCGGCTGTTTTCTTACGATTTTCGGGCTTGTCGCCTGCTGCATCACACTGATTGCCATGATGTTTTCCGGAAAATATTCACGCATTTTATGCGTTTCCCTGTTCTCCGTCTGTATCGGCATGTGGTCGCTGTGCTACTACAATGTGCTCCTTATTTTCTCCATGCCGCTCTACACGATGAGCCTGCTGGAATATATCATGCTGTATCTGACGCCCATCCCGCTGCTCATCTATATGCGGGATGATGTGCTTGCCTTAAATCGTCCTTTGATGTATACGATCTACAAAATACTCCTCACGGCGCAGATTTTTGCGACCGCTCTCTTTCTCGGGCTACACACGGTGGATCTTGTACACTGTGCCGCCACACTGAAATATATGCAGTTATTGATCGTGTGCCATCTGATCTTTTCCGTTACCGTGGAATTTATGAATCTGCGGATCACCCGCCAGATCGTCCACCGGCTGTTTCTGATCGGTATGCTGGTGCTCTCTGGCTGTGTGGGTTACGATCTGGTTTTCTATTACGTGCACCGTTATTTCGGCATTGCCATCTCCTCCACAAAGGGAATTGCCTCCGTCGGGCTGGTCATCTTTATCTCCATGCTTCTGACCTCCTTCTACATCGACATGACGCGGAAAATGATGCAGGAGAAAGAGCGGGATTTCCTTCTCAAAAGCGCGTACACGGACGAGTTGACACAGATACACAACCGCCGTTACTGTATGGAATATATGACCCGTGTCAAGGAAATGGAAAACCCGGACTATACGGTTTTCTGTTTTGACCTGAACAATCTGAAAACCACCAACGATACTTACGGGCACGCACAGGGCGATATCCTGATCAGAAGCGCCGCCGATGTCATTGTCAACGCTTTTGAACCTCACGGCATTGTCGCACGGATGGGCGGCGATGAGTTTATCGCGATTACAGAAACCAATAAAGCCGAAGAAATCTCTGCCATAGTGGCAGAGTTTCAAGACAATATCGCGCAGAAAAACGTGGAAATCCCGGATCTGCATCTGTCCATCGCCTACGGCTACGCTTCCTGCAGCCCGAAAGAATATAACATAGAAAAAATATATCAGATCGCGGATGACAGGATGTATAAGAACAAACAGGCCATGAAAAAATCGGGCACAAGTGCGCCCGATTCGGAGCATGCATAGCATTCTCCCGCTATGAGCCAGACTGTCGCACAGATTGCGCCGCGCATTCTTCGGCTGCGGTTTGGGTTTACATAATAATTCCTCCGCCCAGCACATAGTTATCCTCGTAGAATACCACAGCCTGTCCCGGCGTGATTGCCCGGACGGGCTTTTTGAATGTCACACGGATCTGGTCTTCGCCCGCTTTCTCAATCACGCATTTTTCACCCGCATGGGCATAGCGTATCTTGGCAGTCACCTCTCTCGACTCCGGCAGATCCGCCATGCCCATGTAGCTGATGCGGCTGCAGTGCAGAGTGTCTCCAAACACATCTTCGGCCTCGCCGATCACCACTTCATCTGTCTCTGGTCTGATTTCCGTGACAAACACGGGCCGCCCCATTGCCAGGTTTAATCCCTTGCGCTGTCCTACCGTGTAGTGGGTAATGCCCAGATGCCGCCCAAGGGTTTCCCCTTCCTTCGTCACAAAGCAGCCGGGCTTTGGCACCCGCTCTCCCGCCTCCCTGTCAATGAAGGCGGCGTAATCATTGTCTGGAATAAAACAAATCTCCTGGCTGTCCGGCTTGTGCGCCACGGGAAGTCCTGCCTCCCCGGCCATCTGCCGGATCTCCTCCTTCGTGTACGCCCCCACCGGCATGAGCGTATGGGCAAGCTGCTCCTGTGTGAGGCTGTAAAGGGCATAAGTCTGGTCCTTTTTTGCCGTCACTGCCTTTCGGACGGCATATCTGCCGTTTTCCAGGCGGGTAATCCCCGCGTAATGTCCCGTGGCAATGTAGTCCGCCCCGATTTCCAGACTCCTGTGCAGCATGGCCTCCCACTTTACATAGCGGTTGCAGGCAATGCACGGATTAGGCGTCCTGCCTGCCAGATACTCCGCCACGAAGTAATCCATGACATTTTCCCGAAACTCCCGTCTGAAGTTCATTACATAGTGGGGAATATCCAGCGTCTCTGCCACCCGTCTGGCATCCTCCACCGCGCTGAACCCACAGCAGCCTCCCTGCTCCCCCGCAGCAGACGTTTCTTCCTGCCAGATCTGCATGGTAACTCCCACCACGTCATAACCTTGTCTTTTTAATAAAAGGGCAGCCACGGAAGAATCCACGCCCCCGGACATGCCAACTACCACTTTTTCCGCCATTCTGATCTCCATTCCAAAATATTACCGCAAGGCATGACACAAATTTGCGTCAGCCTTTCAAAAACTCTTTCGCCGGTTCTCCCCATGCGCCCAGAGCTTCCCCTGTATAAGAAAAGTAAGTCTCGCAGGTCGTTGAGACGGGCGCAATCTTTTTTAACCGCTCCACCACAGAACTGCTTTCATCCGCAAGCTCCTCGTTGTAAAGCACATTTTTGATCCTGCACAAAAACACCTCGCCGCCGTCAAGTACCATGTTCTGTGCCACTTCCAGTTCAAAATTCACGGGGCTTTCCATCAGAACCGGCACGTTCAGTACCTCGCCCTTGCCAATGTCCGCCTGAAAGTTCATTTTATCCGCATCATATCCCGATTTTATTCCAAGATAATCGGCCATAGGAAGCATTTTTTCTGTGACAAGATTTGCCGAAAAAACATGTCCCGCCTTGATCCTGTCCTTGGTCAGCTTTTCCCCGCCTATGCAGACCATCGCTCCGAGTGTCTTGTCCCAGCAGTAGCTGAACCAGCAGAACAGACCGAAATCCGGCGTCCCATCCTCCTTGTATGTGCCATATAAAAACAACGTCTGTGGACAAAAATCATTGGTCCCCTGTCTCGATATTTTCGCCATAACTACAATTCCTCCTTCACATTATCCGCTACTCTCCGCAGATATCCCTCAAACGCAAGTATCTCCTCCGTGCTGAAATTTTTGAAATATACCTCATGCATCTTTGCTGAAACTTTGTCGTAGCTTTCTTTCAGATTCTCCGCTTTCCCGGTCAGCGCGATCAGGTTCTTGCGCCTGTCCCCCGGATCCGGCAGACGGCGTAACAGCCCTGCCGCCTCCATCCTGTCAAGCATGCTGGTGAGCGTTGTATTCGCAAGCCCGGTAAGCCTTGACAACTCTATGATCGAGATATGGTCATGCTGCCAGAGAACATAAAGAATCTTGCCCTGCGCCCCGTTAAACTCGCTGATGTTTTCTTTTTGTAAAATTTTTTCAAACACCCGTCCGCCGATCTGCTTGATCTGCGTGATCAAAAAGCCTGCCTGTGTTTCCATTTCCACCTCCATGGGCCAAGCGAACATGCCGGCATGTTCCATCCACCCGCAAATCCATTTGAAAGATTTTCTTTCAAATTCCTCCTATACAATATAATACCATATAGTATTATATCTGTCAAACTATTGTTTTTGCCCGTCTAACGCGCCTTTTTTGCCCATTTCATGCAAACAATATCCGGTCACAAAATTCTATTTTTCTTCATTCCGACATAAACATAGACCATATCCCATACGGAGATGGTGTTCTATGACGTTTAAAAAATGGTCACACCCTTTGGTAACAGGAACCGTTATCCTGACTATAACCGGATTAGCCAGCCGTTTTATCGGCTTTTTTTACCGTATTTTCCTCTCCAACGTATTCGGTGCGGAGGGCATGGGGCTCTATCAGCTCATCTCCCCCGTGCTGGCACTTTCCTTTTCCCTCACCGTGTCCGGCATCCAGACCGCTATCTCCAAGTATGTGGCAAGCGAAACGAGCACCCACGATTACAAAAATTCCTTCCGCACGCTCTGGGCGGGCTTCGTTCTGGCGATGGCGCTCTCCGCAGTCTGTGCGTCTGGTATCTATGTGTATGCGGAACCGATCGCGGCAAACCTCCTGCTGGAAGCGCGGACAGCCCCGCTCCTTCGCATCATCGCGCTCTCCATTCCCATGGCGAGCGTGCACTCCTGTATCAACGGCTATTTCTATGGCATCCGCAAAACCGGCATTCCCGCGTTTTCCCAGCTTGCGGAACAAGTCTGCCGGGTGGGAAGCGTCTATCTGATTTATTTTATCTGCCAGAGGCACGGGCTTACGCCCACCATCAGCTTCGCCGTGGTAGGACTTGTGATCGGCGAAAGCGCCTCCATGATCGTCTCGGTGGTGGCCATTCTGGCGCGCGCCCACCAAGTGTTTCCGGCAGACGGGCACGTTTCTGTGCGGGGGTTGTCTGTCTTTCCGGCAGGTTCAAAAAATACGTCCGCGTTTTCCCTCCGGCGCATCATTTCCGGTCACCGTCGTAACCATTCTGCCCCAGGGCTGATCGGGATATACCGGCGCATTACGGGACAGCTTTTACAGCTTGCCATCCCCCTGTCGGCAAACCGTCTGGTACTGAACCTTCTGCAGAGTGTGGAGGCGATCTACATACCGAACCGTCTGATGGCATACGGCTTAAGCAACGCCGACGCCCTGAGCGTTTACGGCGTACTCACCGGCATGAGCCTGCCGTTAATTCTGTTCCCCTCCGCCATCACAGGCTCCGTCTCCGTATTGCTCCTGCCTATCGTGTCCGAGGCGGACGCCGGTGGCAACAAAACGGCGGTGCGGCGCGCCATCTTCACCTCAATCCGCCTCTGTCTTCTGCTGGGCTTTATCTGCACCGCATTGTTTCTGCTATCCGGCAGACTTGCCGGGCGTATGCTCTTTCACTCGGAGCTGGCGGGCAGCTTTATTCTGACACTCAGCTTTCTGTGTCCTTTCATGTACATTGCCAGTATGCTTAACAGCATCCTGAACGGACTCGGCAAGACCATCCGCACCTTCCTTTTCAGCGTGGCAAGTCTGCTGCTGCGTCTGTTGTTCGTATTCTTTGCCATTCCACGCTACGGCATACAGGGATATCTCTGGGGCATGCTGGCCAGCCAGATGCTGCAGACGCTGCTTTGCACCGCGTCCGCCTTACATGTTTCCCGCAAGCTGCACACAGCATGCGAAAAAGGAACATCGTAGCGTTTTGCTTGCGGTTCTCCACTTAATATACTATAATGTATGTGTTTTTGCGAGACAAACTAAAATCAAGATAAAAGCGAAACGGTAACCCCGTTTTCGCCGGGAGGAAGCCATGTCATTTCAATATGTAGCCAAATTACCCACCCCCGATGAGATCCGCGAGCGTTTTCCCATGCCCGCCCATCTGGTGGAAGTAAAGAGAGAAAGAGATATCGAGATCCGGGACGTGATCACCGGAAAAAGCAAGAAATTTATCGTGATCATCGGTCCCTGCTCGGCAGACAATGAGGAGGCTGTCTGTGATTATGTAAACCGATTGGCGAAAGTCAACGAGAAGGTGAAGGACAAGCTGATCCTGATTCCCCGGATTTACACAAACAAGCCCCGCACCACAGGCGAAGGATATAAAGGCATCGTAAGCCAGCCCGACCCGGAAAAGAAACCCGACTTTACAAGCGGTCTGATCGCCATGCGCAAAATGCACATCCGCGCCATAGAGGAGACGGGACTGACAGCCGCAGACGAGATGCTCTACCCCGACAACTGGGGCTATGTGGAGGACATTCTCTCCTATGTGGCCATCGGCGCGCGCTCCGTGGAGGATCAGCAGCACCGCATGACCGTCAGCGGTTTCGACGTAGCCGCCGGCATGAAGAATCCCACAAGCGGCACCCTCTCCGTGATGCTCAACTCCATCTATGCGGCGCAGCATCCCCACGATTTCACTTATCGCGGATACGAGGTAAGCACCGGCGGCAACCCGTTAGCTCACGCGGTGCTTCGGGGTTCCACAAACAAGCACGGCAGAAGTCTTCCGAATTACCACTACGAAGACCTGAACACCCTGTATACGCTCTATCAGGATTACGATCTGGTCAACCCGGCCTGCGTCATCGACGCCAACCACAATAACTCCGACAAAAAGTTCGAGCAGCAGATCCGCATCGTAAAGGAAGTGATGCACAGTCGGAAGTTAAACAGAGACATTCACAGCATGGTCAAGGGCGTGATGATCGAGAGTTATATCGAGGAGGGCTGCCAGAAGATCGGCGAAGGCATTTACGGCAAGTCCATCACCGACCCCTGCCTTGGCTGGGCAGAGTCGGAACGGCTGATTTATGACATTGCGGAATATGAATGAGACTGATGAGAGAGACGGCAAAATGCCGTCTCTTTTAAAGAAAGCTGTTTTCCACCACACCCGGAAGCAGATCATAGACAGAACAGCCGATCCGTTTTTCAAATCCCTCCCGGATCTCTAAAATTTTCTTCCACCTGTCTATTGTGGCAGGGTGAACACCATATCGGATTGTCACATCAACGAATCTTTTTTCCAACAGGCAGAACCCTGTCGGCAGAGCCAGCGAGTCGCACAGCTGCACCAGACGGTCATAGTCGTCATAGACAGCGTTTGCGACAAACTCTTTCATAAACAAATACTCTTCGTTACTCACATCAAACTTCCCGATAGAGGTTCCGATGTCCTGGATCATAAACGCATGGGATATACAGATCTGGGCCGCCTTTTCCCAGCCGCGTTCCATGCAGAAACGGTAACCGTCCAGCAGATGCTTCTCCGAGGTCACACCCGCATAGCGCCCAATATCGTGCAACAGTCCAAAAAGATACGCCTGTTCCTCAGATATGTTATCACAGCGCGCCGCAATATTCCTACAGGCTTTTGCAACATACCGGGTGTGCTCTGTCCATGGCCCCGGATTAGACTCTGACGCTTCTTTCAGCGCCTGTTCTACATTCTGTCTGTTGAACTCCATATGCATTCCTCCCATTTCAAATGACACAGTTTTCAAATAACATCTCACTCATGACATTATAGCACATCCCGTGGAAAAGCATGTAATCATTCTGCCCACATCAGTCACAATCCTGCCAAGTGAAAACTTTCATGGAACCGCTTGACTTTGGTATGAAATCGTACTATAATCCCTTCGATAGTATGATTTCATACTATTTTAACGATCCCTCATACACACTGCCGCCTAAAACATGGAGGACAAGATAATGACACCTGATTTTTCAAAAGAACTGCAACGATTCAATTATCTGCTGAGCGAAACGGAGTCCGCCTACCATGAAGCGGCATCCAGGCTGGGCCTTCCCGAAAGCTCCATGATGGTTCTCTACGCAGTCTGTCACGCCGGAACTTCCTGTCCGCTCCGGGACATATGCCGCAACGCCGGCGTCAGCAAACAGACCATCAATTCCGCGCTGCGCAGGCTGGAGGCGGAAGGGCTGATCTATCTGGAAAATACCGGCGGCAAAAATAAAACCGTATTTCTTACCAGGGAAGGGCAAAAACTGGCCGGACGGACCGCCGCCAAAGTGATTGCCATAGAGAATGAAATTTTTGCCTCGTGGACGAGAGAAGATGTGAAACAGTATCTGTCGCTGACAGAACGGTATTTAGAAGATTTCCGGGAACGTTTGCAGCACTTGCGGCAAGATTAGTTTACATAATACTGTGCAATATAAAAAAGGATGTGATTTTATGAAAAAGAGTATACAATTATCAGACCACTTTACTTACAATAAGCTTCTGCGTTTTACCATGCCCTCCATCATTATGATGGTATTTACCTCCATCTACGGTGTGGTGGACGGTTTCTTTGTGTCCAACTTTGCGGGAAAGACCGCCTTTGCCTCCGTCAATCTGATTTTTCCCTTCATTATGATTCTGGGCGGCATGGGCTTTATGATCGGCACCGGCGGCACAGCCCTGGTCTCCCTGGTGCTTGGCACCGGCGACCGGGAAAAGGCGAACCGCTATTTTTCCATGATGGTTTACCTGACCCTGCTCCTAGGCATCGTCCTGTCCGCGATCGGCTTTATCTTTACGCGCCCCATGGCTTCCTTCCTGGGCGCGACGCCGGAGATGATGGAGGACTGTATCCTTTACGGGCGCATCGTCTTTTGTTTTATCCCCACCTTCATGCTGCAGAATGTGTTCCAGAGCTTTCTGATTGCGGCGGAACGGCCCAAGCTTGGCCTTCTGGCAACCATCAGCGCGGGCGTGACCAATATGTTTCTGGACGCGCTCTTCGTGGGCGCATTCCGCTGGGGTGTGGCGGGCGCTGCCCTTGCCACCGGCATCAGCCAGTGCGTGGGCGGCCTGCTTCCCCTGCTCTATTTTATCCGCCCCAACACAAGCCTTCTGCGGCTTACCCGGACAAAACTGGAAATCAGACCCATCCTGCAGGCGTGCGCCAACGGTTCATCGGAACTGATGAGCAACATCTCCGCATCCGTTGTCAGCATGATCTATAATTTTCAGCTTCTGAAGTACATCGGTGAAAACGGTGTCTCGGCATACGGCGTTTTGATGTATGTGCAGTTTATCTTTATCGCCATCTACATCGGCTACGCCATCGGTGCGGCGCCCATTGTCAGTTACCACTACGGCGCAGGGAATGATGGGGAACTGAAAAATATGTTCAAAAAGAGCGTGCTGCTGATGGCCTGCACAAGCATTGTGCTGACCGCAGCCGCCTACCTGCTTGCCGCTCCCCTCTCCAGCATATTTGTGGGCTATGACGCAGAGCTGTTTGCTCTTACTTGCCATGCGTTCCGGCTCTTTGCCTTCTCCTTCCTGCTGGCAGGCTTTAATATTTTCGCCTCCTCCTTTTTTACCGCCCTCAACAACGGTGCGGTTTCGGCGGCGATCTCCTTTATGCGGACACTGCTTTTCCAGACCGCATCCGTGCTGATCCTGCCGCTTCTCTTCGGCGTGGACGGCATCTGGTGGGCCATCACTGCCGCCGAGGTGTTCGCCTTCGCGCTCTCCGCAGCCTTCCTGTTTGCGAAACGCGGAAAGTACCATTATATGTAGCGCCAGGATAAACTACCTCCCGGCCAGGCAGGCGAAAGCGGGCGTACAGGAACCGGCGGCGTATGCAGCGCATTCCCCTTGCGTAGTTTGCATGGTCACAATTTCTCATAGAAGCACCTAAACAGGGCGGCGGGAAATATCAACTATCCCGCCGCCCCTGACATTCTCAAAAGCGAAAAACCGTTCTTTGATTGCTTTTTATGCCACGCCTCCTGCCTAATCATCCACGCGGGTGCGCCTTAGCATACACTTCCCTGATATGATTGTGGTTCAGATTCGCGTAAATCTGTGTGGTGGATATATCGGAGTGCCCCAGCATCTCCTGCACGCTCCTGAGATCCGCGCCGTTCTCCACCAGATGCGCCGCAAAGGAATGGCGCAGCGTGTGTGGTGTGATATCCGCCTGTATATCCGCTTTCTTCGCATAATGCTTGATCAGTTTCCAGAAGCCCTGCCTGCTCATGGGCTGTCCGGAACAGTTCGCAAACAGCACTTCCGACTTCTTATTCTCCAGCATTTCCTCTCTCGTACCGTCCAGATATCTCGCCATCGCGTTCTTTGCAGCCGCACCGAAAGGAATGATCCTCTCTTTGTTGCGGTCACGGCAGAGGATAAAATTCATCTGCATATTCACATCGGACAGGTTCAGCGTGATCAGCTCTGTCACACGGATTCCCGTGGCGTAGAGAAGCTCCAGCATCGCCTTGTCACGAATTTCTTTCGGGCTGTTCCCCGAGGGCTGCTCCAGAAGACGCACTACCTCATCCGGCGACATAATCTCCGGTGCCTTCTTCTCGATCTTAGGCGCTTTGAGTTTATCGGAAATGTCCTCCTCCACCAGCCCCTCCTGCACCATATAATGATAAAATGCCTTTAAGGATGCGATATTTCGCGACACGGTAGCCGCCGCGAACTTACTGTCCTCCAAAAATTTCACATAGTCAGCCAGATCCTGCGCCTTTATATCCTTCGCCACACGGATGCCGCGCGACTCCATAAAATGCGATACCTTTTCCAGATCCCTTCTATAAGACATCTCCGTATTACCGGATGTATTCTTCACATTATGTAAATACGTGATAAATGCACCAATCTCTCTTTCCATTTACCCGGAAACCCTTCCCTGTGCGTTCTCTTTATGTAAATCAAACCGCTGTCTGAGTACCATTATAATCAGATTTTTTTAGAAAAGCAAATGGAATTTTTCTTGATTTTACGGGCATTTGCGCCCTTTTCCCTACGAGGCACAACATATCGTCCATATATGATTTTATGTCTACTACATCTTGAAAAAATGAACAGGAAAAATTTTTTAAAAGATTTTCAGGACAAAATGCAGAATATTAGGATTGACATAACTTTCAAGTAAGCATCCCATTATGACAACTGCCATAATGCCAACAATCTGTATGCCTTTTTTCAGATAGAAACGACTGCTGTACCGCTCATATCCCTCCAGTTGCGTCCCTCTCGCATAGAGCGTCCGGTTTACATCCGCCGCCCAGAAAAAGAGCAGAATATATGCGGGAACCAGTAACAACGCCTGGGGAAACAGAACCGCCACCATAAACAAAAGGCCCCTAAGCCCGTAGCGAATAACAGCCACGGATAAAAGACACCCGGCCGAAAGCCCCATATAACAGATATAGGCGCAAAGAAACGGCATACCTATCAGGGTTGTGGAGACCAGACATAAAAGGCAGCCCGTAAAAAGCCTGTGCCTGAGAATATATCCCACCAGGCCCTCTCCCGCCGGTCTGCTGCTTTTCAGTCTGTTCATCATCTCCGTCCCCAACAGGCTGCCGTTTCTAATCCAGGTTTCATGCCCCAGATTGACAAACAGAATCCCCACAAAAAGACCGATCATAAACAGATACGCCATATGATAGCCGCTCTTAATTCCAAACTGTCTGCGCAAGACTGCACCGCCTCTTCCAATCTTCTATAGGACAGTATATGTCCGAAGCGGACGAGTCATGACTGCATCCTGCGCATTTTTAGTTTACATAACATACTCTATCTGACATATTTTTCTTTGTAGGCAAGGATCGAGGACACCGTCTTCCCGTCCTGAATCCTGCAGTCATAAATCATCTGCACCAGTTCATCAAGATCATGACTCTCTACATTTAAAAATTCATCTTCGTCCAGATGCTGGCTGCCGGGCTTTAAATCCGTCGCCAGATAGACATCTATCTTCTCGTTGCAGAAAGCAACCGTCGTCCGCAGCGTCAGGAGCAGTTCCAGTTTCCCCGCCACATAGCCGGTCTCCTCCTCCAGCTCTCTTGCCGCCGCCTCTTTTGTGGGCTCATCCACACTGTTTAAACCGCCTGCCGGAATTTCAAGTGTCTCCCTGTCCAATGCGTTTCGATACTGTCTCACCATCAGCAGTTTCCCGTCGTCCTTTACCGCCACGACAGCCGCCGCACCCTTGTGATCAATCAGATCCCACTTAACCACATTGCCATTTTCCACGCGTATCGTATCCTGATAATAGTCTATGATCGCGCCCTTGTGAATCAGTTCCCTGCCTAAACGCTCGTAATGATTGTCCGCCATGTTATCTGTATCCTCTTCTCAAACAATTTCCTTTTCCGCTACCAGTATCTCTTTGCTAAACGGGCTGTCTTCCCGCTTCCTTTCAAGCCGTCTCGGCAACTGCCTCCTGCAGCAGCTTCTCCACGCTGACTAGCTTCACACAGAGAACGAACACATCCGTAGCCTGCGCCATCTCCTCCGCCGTCGGATAAGTAGGCGCAATGCGGATATTGCTGTCTTTCGGATCCTTGCCGTAAGGGAAAGTTGCACCCGCGCCTGTCAGAACCACACCCAGCTCCTTACATTTTGCCACGATTTCCTTCGCGCAGCCCTCCATCGCCTCAAAGGAAATGAAATAGCCGCCCAGCGGTTTCGTCCACTCGCCGATTCCTAACCCCCCAAGTTCCTGCTCCAGAACCGAGAGCACCGCTTCGAACTTAGGTCTGATGATATCCGCGTGTCTTTTCATATGGGCAAGCATCCCCTCCAGATTTTTAAAGTATCTGGCATGGCGGAGCTGGTTCACCTTGTCATATCCAATTGTCCTAAGCGTCAGCGTCTTCTTGATATCCGAAAGATTCGCCGGGGAAGATGCCATCGCCGCTATGCCTGCACCGGAAAAAGTGATCTTGGAGGTGGAGCAGAACGCATAAACCATATCCGGGCTGCCCGCCTTCTCACATTCACTCAGGATCTCTAAAAGCGTATCCTGCTTATCCTCATAAAGATGATGGATCGCATAAGCGTTATCCCAGTAAATACGGAAATCCTCCGCCGCCGGTTTCAGCGCCGCGAACCGTCTCACCGTCTCGTCAGAATAGGTAATACCCTGCGGATTGGAATACTTGGGCACACACCAGATTCCCTTCACCGACGCATCCGTTGACACATACTTTTCCACCAGATCCATATCCGGACCTGCCGCCGTCATCGGAATCGGAATCATCTCGATTCCGAAATGCTGGGTGATTGCAAAATGTCTGTCATAACCCGGCACAGGGCATAAAAATTTAACCTTATCCAGTCTGCACCATGGCGTAGATCCCATAACGCCGTGGGTAACGGAACGCGAAACCATATCGTACATAATGGAAAGGCTGGAATTTCCAAATACAATCACACTGTCTGCGGAAACACCCATCACATCCGCCATCAGATGCTTCGCCTCTGTGATGCCATCCATCAGACCATAATTTCTCGTGTCCACGCCTTCCATGGACATCATATCCGACTCGGAAGTCAACGCATCCAAAAGACCCATGCCCATATCGAGCTGCGCCGGCTCCGGCTTCCCTCTTGACATATCAAGCTTTAAACCCTTTCCCTTTGCCTCCGCAAACTGTCTGTTAAGCTCCGCTCTTTCTGCCGTCAGTTCCTTTTTGGTCATCACACTGTACGCTTTCATAGCACCCTCCTGCATCCTTGTAATCATGCTGTTGAATAATTGTATACAATCATACACTGGTATTTATTCTACTATAAGTATGCCAATTTCACAAGTATGCATATACGACAATTTTCTGTATTTCTAAAGCCATTTTATGGTTAAAATGTTAAATTGTCCGCAGTACGAAAGCTTCATACGGTTTCAGCGTTATTTCCGCCCTGTCGTATACCCCCTCTGCATTGGAGATCAGGCAGGAGGCTCCCACAAATTCCTCAGGTATGGTGAGCTTTGTCTCATGGTCACAAAAACTGCATACAACGAGCAGTTTCTCCCCGTCCATCTCCCTCGTATAGACATACAGGTCCTCGTTGTCTTCCATCAACAGCTCGTATCTGCCATATACGATGATCGGATGTTCTTTTCTGAGGGCAATCAGTTTCTTATAATAATGGAACACGGAACCAGGATCCGCCGTCTCCGCCTTCGCATTGATCTGCGTATAGTTGGGATTGACCGCGATCCACGGCTCTCCCGTGGTGAAGCCTGCCTGCGGCGAATCGTCCCACTGTACCGGCGTCCTTGCGTTATCACGGCTCTTAAAAGTAATGCAGCCCCAGAAAGTTTCATGGGGGATGGGGCCTTCCTCACACCATTCCCGGTAAGCGTTGATACTTTCGATATCGCGAAATTCCTCCGGGCTCTGAAACGGATAGTTCGTCATGCCAAGCTCTTCCCCCTGATAGATATAGGGCGTCCCCTGCATCATATGCAGGCAGGTGGCAAGCATCTTCGCGGACATTTCCCGGTACTGCGGGCGGTCGTCGCCAAAGCGGGAGACCGCCCGCGGCTGGTCATGATTGTCCCAGAACAGACTGTTCCACGCTTTTCCATAAAGCTCTGTCTGCCAGCGGGACAGGATTTTTTTCAGTTTAGTGAGAGGCATTTTCTCGTCCGTCCATTTCCCGTACTTTCCGTCCCCCTCCACATGCTCAAACTGGAATACCATATGCAGTTCATGGGCGTCCTCGCCCGCATACTGCTTCGCCTGCTCCGTGGTCACCCCGGCTGTCTCTCCGACCGTCATAATATCATATTTCGAGAGCACCTTCTCGTTCATTTCCCGCAGATACTTATGGACGTTGGGCCCATGCACGCAGTAAGGGTCAAAACTGCCGTACAGACCGTGCACCTCGCCGTCCGGCATCTCTTTCGTCTTGGAGATCATACTGATGACGTCCATGCGGAAGCCGTCGATTCCCTTGTCGCACCACCATGTCATCATGTCAAACACTTCCTCCCGCACCTTGGGATTATCCCAGTTTAAGTCGGGCTGTTTCTTTGAAAAAAGATGCAGGTAATACATGCCGGTTTCCCCGTCATACTGCCATGCCGGCCCGCCAAAGCAGGATCCCCAGTTGTTGGGAGGCGTCTGTTCGTCTTTTCCCTCCCGCCAGATATAGTAATCGCGGTACGCATTATCCACGGACTTCCGGCTCTCCACAAACCACCTGTGTTCATCCGACGTATGGTTCACCACCAGATCCATGACAATTTTAATCCCGCGCTCATGCGCCGCCGCCAACAGCTCGTCAAAATCCGCCATCGTGCCAAATTCGTCCATGATGTCCTGATAATCGCTGATATCGTATCCGTTGTCATCGTTCGGGGACTTATACACCGGCGATAGCCAGATCACATCAATCCCCAGATATTTTAAATAGTCCAGCCGGCTGATGATCCCCTGCAGATCACCAACTCCGTCTCCGTTGCTGTCCATAAAACTGCGCGGATAAATCTGATAGATAACCGCCTCTTTCCACCATGCTCTTTTCATATCTATTCCCTTCCTTTCCGTATCGAATTTACATTTCCAACACAAGAACCTGATAACCCTGCAGTCTGATTATTCCCTTATCTTGCGCAATATCCTTATAATTGTTCAGGAGCGCCTTTTTATACCCCTTCTGCAGCTCAATTTCCTGCGGCTCTTTCTGATAATTTCCAACTACCAGAAGTGTCCGCTCCCCTTTTCGATAATATGCCATCAGATTGTGGCGTTCTTCCCACACTGGCTCCAGTGCGCCATACACGATGGTTTCCTTATAAACCGGGTCTTTTCGCAACGCGATCAGCTTCTTATAAAAAGAGTAAACCGAATCCGCGTCCTGCACCTGCGCCGCTGCATTGATGGAAGGATAGTTGGGATTGACTTTCAGCCATGGCGTGCCGGTGGTAAAGCCGGCGTTAGCCCCGTCCGTCCACTGCATCGGCGTGCGGGCATTGTCGCGGCTGAACTTTGATACGGCCCTCAGCGCTTCCTCTGGGGAAAGCCCCGCTTCCAGCGCGACCCTGTACTCGTCGTGGGTAGATATATCATCCACCTCGTCTATGGTCGTAAACGGAACATTTTCCATCCCCAGTTCCTGCCCCTGATAGATAAAAGGCAGTCCCCGCAGCATGAAATTGAGCGCCGCCAGCATTTTCTTGCTCTCCGTGCAGCAGTCCCCTTCGGGAATATAGCGGCTTACTCCGCGCGGTTCATCATGGTTCTCAATGATATTTGAGAGAAATCCGATATCCCCCACCTTTGCCTGCGCTTCAAAGCAGCACTTTTTATAATCATCCGGCGTGATGGGCGTCGCATCGTACCACCCATTTTCGCTGCCGCCGAAAATCGTCTCATTGAAATCGAACATACTGGAAAAGTAACCGTCATCTCCGATAAAATCCGGAATTTCTTCCGGTTTTTCATTGAACACTTCGCCCACGGAAAAAGCATCATATTTTTTAAATGTACGGTCGCGCATTTCCCCTAAGAACGTGCCGATTCCTTTCGCTCCCCGCAGCATGGCGTGGATGCTGCACAGACCATCCTCTCTGTCCGGCTCATAATCGTGAAACGGCAGCGCCTTCTTGATATTAATAATGGCGTCAATGCGGAAACCGCCAAGCCCTTTGTCCAGCCACCAGTTGATGTTCTTGTAAACTTCCTCTCTGACTTCCGGATTTTCCCAGTTCAGATCGGGCTGCTTCTTATGAAACACATGGAGATACTGTTTATCCGTACCCGGCAGATCATCCCACACGGGACCGCCAAAATAGGACCGCCAGTTCGTCGGCAGCTCCCCTTCCTTTTTATCCCGCAGATAAAAATAGTTTCCGTATTTTCCATCCGGGTCTTCACAGGCTCTTTTGAACCATTCATGTTCATCGGAGCAGTGGTTGACTACCAGATCCATGAGAATGCAGATCCCCCGCTTCTTTGCCTCCGCAATCAGCCGCTCCATATCCTCCATGGTTCCAAACCGGGGATCAATATTGTAGTAATCCGAGATATCATACCCTTGATCCGCCAGAGGGGACTGATAACAGGGCGAAAGCCAGAGAATGTCAATGCCCAGATCCGCAAGATAATCCAGTTTGCCGATGATACCTGGAATATCGCCAATGCCGTCGCCGTTGGAATCATAGAAACTCTTGGGATAAATCTGATATGCCACCTTGTCATGCCACCATTTTCTGTCCATAACCGTACCTCCTGCCTTGTATGCCGCCTATTTTTCCGGCAGGCGGACACCCTTTGTCCGCCGCTCTGATTTCCTCTGCTGTCTCTATCATAATGACTTACATAGCGTATGTCTTACGGTTATTTGCTCAAAAATTACGGTATTATGACTTTTAGAACATTTCTACACGCTTCTTATACTGCAAAGGCGTCGCGCCTGTGCGTTTCCGAAACTCCTGTATAAAATTCCCCAGATTGTTGAAGCCGCATTCCAGACAGACTTCCGTCACCTGTAAATCGGTCTCTTCCAGAAGACGTTTTGCCTGCCTGATGCGGTACGCATTGATGTATTCTATGGGTGAATGCCCTATTGCTTTTTTGAAAAGTCTGCAGAAATACTGCTCATTCAGATTGACCAGTCCGGCAAGGTCCGAAATGTAGATTTTACTGTGATAGTTCTCTTCAATAAACAGGAGCGCCGTCTTAATACTCTCCACACGTTTGTCGAAGTTTCTTTCTACAGGCAGAAAAAGCCTGTGTTCAGACAGCGTCGCAAAAATATGAAGCAGGGATGACTTGACGTACAATTGACTGGTCAAGTCATTTATGCCCGGCGCATTGTTCTTCGCAGAGTACGGTTTCTCATCATTCTCTTTCTCCGGAACCGCTTCCGCAATCTGTCCAAACACATGCATGATATCCTGGAAGGAATGACGCAATGATAAAAACGCAGGATTCTGCGGCGTAATACAGCGCGGAAAGAGCAATTTCCCGTTCTGAATCGGCTTCATAAGAGAAATCTGCGCCTCGTCGCGGGAATCAAAACCGAGAATACCGGGTGAGAAAACAACGGCGTCCTCCCAGTGCCTTTCCAAGGTCCCGGAAATAATGCCGTGCAATTCGCCAGGATTAATGAAGTAAATACATTCGGATTGAATTTCAAAAGACTCCATATTGATTTCAAGCCGGAATCCGCCCTCTGAAAAATACAGGATTTCTATTTCATCATGCCAGTGATGTTTCACAAAAACGCCTTTTCCCACAGAGTGCGTCCGATAGACCGCGCAGGGCAGCGACTTCGTGCCATGCGAACAGATTTCTTTTAAAACGATGGGCTGCTCCATGAATGACCTCCTTGCATTGGGAGACTCGAATAAAAATAAGGAAAGCATCGAAAACGTTACATTCCCAATACTTTCCTCTTTTTCATTTTTTACTATCCTTATTTCGCATAGTCTATGACACGGCTCTCTCTGATCACGTTGACCTTAATCTGGCCAGGATATTCCAACTCAGCTTCAATCTGTTTGGAGATATCTCTTGCGAGCAGTACCATATCAGAATCACTGATCTGTTCCGGAACTACCATTACACGAATCTCTCTACCTGCCTGAATAGCAAAAGATTTATCCACACCTTTGAAATTGTTTGTGATGTCTTCTAATTGTTTCAGTCTTGTTGTATATGTCTCTAATGTCTCTCTTCTTGCGCCCGGTCTTGCCGCGGAAATCGTATCAGCAGCCTGCACCAGACATGCAATCAACGTCTGTGCCTCCACGTCGCCATGATGGGATTCTACCGCGTTGATAACCACCGGTCCTTCCTTATACTTCCTGCAAAGCTCCACGCCAAGCTGGATGTGTGATCCTTCCATCTCGTGATCGACTGCCTTACCAATATCATGCAGCAGTCCTGCGCGCTTTGCCATTCTGACATCCAGTCCCATTTCCGCCGCCAGTAAGCCCGAAAGCTGTGCCACTTCAATGGAATGCTTCAGAGCGTTCTGACCGTAGCTGGTTCTGAACTTCATCTTACCGAGAAGTCTCACCAGTTCGGGATGGATCCCATGTACACCGACTTCGAGGGTGGCAGCTTCGCCCTCCTCTTTCATCATAACTTCGACTTCCTTCTGCGCCTTCTCGACCATTTCCTCAATCCTGGCTGGATGAATCCGTCCATCCACGATGAGCTTCTCGAGTGCGATCCTCGCCACTTCCCTGCGGATCGGGTCAAAGCCGGAGAGAATAACCGCTTCTGGCGTATCGTCAATAATTAAATCCACGCCTGTCATCGTCTCAAGAGTTCTGATATTACGTCCCTCTCTTCCGATGATCCTGCCCTTCATCTCATCATTGGGAAGCTGCACCACGGAAATCGTGGTCTCGGACACATGGTCTGCAGCACATTTCTGAATGGCTGTAATGACATACTCTTTCGCCTTCTTGTCCGCTTCTTCCTTCGCCCTGCTCTCCATCTCCTTAACCATGACAGCAGTTTCGTGTTTCACTTCATCTTCAACAATTTTCAACAGATAATCTTTTGCCTGTTCGGAGGTTAATCCAGAGATTCGTTCCAGTTCCTGTAATCTTTGCTCGCTCAGTTTGGAAATTTCTTCTCGCTGCCTGGTAAGCGCTTCTTCCTTCTCTGCCAGGCTTGCTTCCTTCTTCTCAATAGCGTCCGCTTTCTTATCGATGTTCTCTTCCTTCTGCTGTATGCGACGCTCATAGCGCTGTGCCTCGGCACGCCGTTCCTTGATTTCCTTGTCAAGTTCATTCTTCGTGCGAATGGACTCTTCCTTGACCTCAAGCAGCGACTCACGCTTCTTCGTCTCAGCAGTTTTTAGAGCTTCGTCAATAATCTCTCTGGCTTTCTCGTCCGCATTTCCAAGCTTTGCTTCCACCATCTTTTTCTGATAGTTAATCGCAATCAGCGCAGAAACAGGAACGGTGATCACCATAGTGACGACTATTGCTACCACAACTTGCCACATTACAGGAGCACCTCCTTATTTAGTTTTCATTGTACATTACCAAATCTATTGCCGGCTGTCGTCAATTTCCAAATACTGACAACCTGATAGTCAGCAAAACTACAACATACTAATTTTATACTGAATTTAATGTTATGTCAAGCAAAAGAGCTCTGTTAATCGCGTCGGCGTGAAAGCCTTTACGATAGAGAAAAGCGTACATTCTCTGTTTTTCCTGTGCGTCCGCGGTTTTGGCATCATATTTTTTCTTTTCCAGCAGCCCCCGTATCATAGCCACTTCATCCTGCCTCGTCCCGCCCTCCTCCAATTCCTCAAAGACGGCACGGATCGTATCTTTATGAATCCCTTTCCGCATCAGATCCTGTTCGATCCGCATCCGGCTCTTCCGATCCAGATTATAGACAATAAAATCTCTGGCATACCGCTGGTCATCCACGTACCCGTAGGATTCCACGTAAGCGACTGCCTCCTCAATACATGTCTCCGGGTAATCTCCGTCCCGCAGCTTTTCCCGCAGACCGGAAGAAGTATATTCGCGTTTCAGCAGCAGATTCATGGCTCGTTTCTTCGCCCGCAAGGGTAGAATCTGCTCACGGATCTCAAGCAGGCTCTCCTCATGGATTTCTTCCCCTTCCCGGATTCCCAGACGGTTCAGTTCACCTCTGTAGAGTACAAAAGCCGGGCGTTCGTCTATGTACACTTTATAGCGGCCTTTTCCCAGGTTCGCAAGCTGTGTGACCCTCATCCTCTTTCCTCCGCAGTCTGCTCCCACCGACTTTTCATCGGCAGGACTTCATCCACCGGATCTTCCGTCTCACTCTGCCTAAGGCCTTTTATTTCCCGGTTTCCTTATCGGCCTTGGAAGCCTTGGACGACTTCGATGCACCTCCGGAAGGCACTTCTTCCGCGGATATCCCCTCCACGGCATCCGTCTCCATGTTGAAGAGCTCTCTGACCTTCCGCTCCACCTCGGCGCATATCTGCGGATTGTCCTTCAGATACTGCTTCGCGTTCTCCCTGCCCTGTCCGATCTTATTCCCATCATAGGCATACCATGCGCCACTCTTGTTGATAATATTATTCTCCGCCGCCAGGTCAAGAATATCGCCCTGTGTAGAGATACCCGCACCGAACATAATGTCAAACTCCGCCTCTTTGAAGGGAGGAGCCACCTTATTCTTAACAACCTTGACGCGCGTTCTGTTGCCGATCACCTCGCCGCCCTGCTTAAGCGCCTCAATTCGACGGACGTCCAATCTGACGGAAGAGTAAAATTTCAGCGCGCGACCACCTGTAGTGGTCTCCGGATTTCCGAACATAACGCCTACTTTCTCACGAAGCTGATTGATGAAAATAACCGTACAGTTAGACTTGCTGATGACTGCTGTCAGCTTTCGGAGCGCCTGGGACATCAGTCTCGCCTGCAGACCTACATGGCTGTCGCCCATGTCGCCGTCGATCTCCGCCTTCGGCACCAGAGCCGCCACAGAGTCAACCACGATAATATCCACAGCCCCCGAGCGCACCATGGTCTCCGTAATCTCCAGAGCCTGCTCGCCGCAGTCCGGCTGGGAAATATATAAATTGTCAATATCCACACCGATATTCTTCGCATAAACGGGATCCAGCGCATGCTCCGCGTCGATAAATCCGGCGATGCCGCCACGCTTCTGCACCTCCGCAATCATGTGCAGGGTCACTGTCGTCTTACCACTGGATTCGGGACCGTATATCTCAATCACTCTCCCCTTCGGGATACCGCCAAGCCCAAGCGCAATATCCAGACTCAAAGATCCCGTGGGAATCGTCTCCACATTCATCTGCACGGAAGGATCGCCTAGCTTCATAACGGCTCCCTTTCCGAACTGTCTCTCTATCTGTCCTAATGCCGCGTCCAACGCTTTTAATTTTTCATCTCTTTCCATGTTTCCCTCCATGTCAAAGCGGTTCCTCCGCTTTTGTCTGTAGAACATTTGTTCTTATCATAGAATAAAACAAATGTTCGTTTTTGTCAACTTCAAAATTTATAAAATGATCTTAACACTTTTTATGTCCCATAAATGACACTTTACCCTCCTTCCCCTCTGTAATTTGAAAAAGCAAACTCATTTTCGTTATCATGCCAGGTAAAATCAAATGCACACTTCGTTCGCTCTTGATTTTCTGCTGACATGAACAAATGGAATTCGTGGCGAAATGCCGGACATGCATATGCATAACAGATTCCACTTTCTCGGATAAAGCCAGTCTACCAGAGAAACCGGGAACCCGCAAGCATTTCTTACAAAAAAATATAAAAGAAAATTAATAAGCATAGAAAGAGCGCCGACATCTGCCGACACCCGCGCTCCCTCTTCCTTATTTAAAAGACTTTCAGGTACTTTTCATACTCCTCATATGTGACTGTCACCCAGCCCTCCTCATAGTTAAAGCCGATCTCCATGCCCTTGGGCGTATAAAAAACAATGATATCGTCGGACTTAAAATAATCTGTGATCTGCTGATCCGTCATGTATGTAAGGTAGTCAATCTCCCCGTTCTGCTCGTCATTCTTCTGGCGGAACTCCACGGAAAACGCGTCGTCAATCGCAAGGATATCCTTATTGTCCAGAATCACCCCGTTTTTCATATCCACATTAATACTCCGCAGATAAACGCCGCCATCCCTGTCGCTGTACATCTCCTCCTGCCAGGCAATGCTCAGCTTGTCTTCGTCCATATAAGCCACATAGCCCACCAGAGATGCCATGAAATAATTTTCCTCGCTCTCTTTGATGTGGGACTCGTACTCCGATTCAAAAAGCGTTGTCATCTCATCCACTTCTTTTCGGATATCCTTGTTGATTTTATCCAGATTCGGCACATTCTCTCCGGAAAGAACCGGAATGCTGGCTACAATGACAGCGTTATCGTAATCCGACTCATATTCAAAGTCCTCCAGCGCCACCTGATAGGACAGATCCGACCTTATTTCATTATGCAGGTTGTAGTATCTGTCGTCATACTCGGCATCTTCATAGTAATCATAATCGTAAAAATCATCATCACTGAAAAAATCGCTGTAGTCGTATTCCTCATCTAAATCATAGTCAAAGTCATCCTCATGGTAATTAAAGTCATAATCATCCTCATCGAAATCGTACACATCCCGGCGAAGGTCTTCCTTCTCCTTCTCTGAAAGCAGATTCACCGCTCTGCTTGCCAGCGCGAACACCGCCACGAGAAACAGAACGATAATGCCGATCACAATACCAATAATAAGTCCGGCATTCTGCTTTTTCTGCGGCATGGCATAAGGGCTGTAGGGATTATCGTAAGGCGGTTGTCCGCCATAAGGAGGCTGCCCGCCAAAACCGCCGCCCGCCTGCTGGTTTCCGTAGGATTGCGGCGCACCGAAGCCGCCCTGCTGATTCTGATTCCCGTATGGGGTCTGTGCCCCGTAACCGCCGCTCTGGTTCTGGTTCCCGTATGGGGTCTGTGCCCCGTAACCGCCGCTCTGGTTCTGGTTCCCGTATG
>CASWVG010000043.1 GCA_949472775.1 uncultured Lachnospiraceae bacterium | reverse complement strand
TGTGCGAAAGGCAAGAGAGCTTATCTTTTGCAGAACAGACTGAAACGCTACGGCTACACGAACACGAAGGTGCTGGAGGGCTCCTCCTTCTTCAACGTGGTGAAAGTGGACAGTAAGCCCGGCGTAGTGACGGTGCCCGCGGAGGAGATTACCCGCGTGAAGGCGCTTGGCTGTCTGCACAATAAGGGGACAAATAATTTTAACGTCCGTGTGATCACGAGAAACGGCAAGATTACCACGGCGGAGCACAAAAAGATCGCGGAGGCGGCGGAGCGGTTTGGAAACGGCGACGTGGTGATGACCACCAGACTGACCATGGAAATCGTGGGTGTGCCCTTTGACCAGATCGAGAATATCCGTGCTTTTCTGGCGGAAGAAGGTCTGGAAACTGGCGGCACAGGCTCCAAGGTGCGCCCGGTTGTGGCGTGCAAGGGAACGACCTGTCAGTACGGGCTGTTAGACTCCTACGCTTTATCCGACAAGATCCACGAGCGGTTTTTCCACGGCTACGCGTCCGTGAAGCTGCCGCACAAGTTCAAGATCGCGGTGGGCGGCTGCCCGAACAACTGCGTGAAGCCGGACTTAAACGACTTCGGCATCGTGGGACAGCGGGTGCCGGCGATTGATCTGGAGAAGTGCCGGGGCTGTAAGATCTGTCAGGTTTCCCTGGCGTGCCCGGTGGAGGCGTCGCAGGTGGTGGACGGCAAGCTTCTGATCGACCCCGACAAATGCAACAACTGCGGACGCTGTGTGGGCAAATGCCCCTTCAAGGCGTCGGAGGAGAGCGAGTACGGCTACCGCATCTATATCGGCGGGCGCTGGGGCAAGAGAGTGGCGCACGGGCAGAAGCTGGATAAGATCTTCCTGGATGAGGAGGAAGTACTCTCCGTTCTGGAAAAGGCGATCCTGCTGTTCCGCGAACAGGGCAATACGGGAGAGCGGTTTGCGGATACGATAAGCAGGCTTGGCTTTGAGAACGTGCAGGCGCAGCTTATGGCGGATGACCTGCTTTCGAGGAAAGAAGAAATTCTTGGCGCGAAGATGCATCTGAAAGGCGGGGCGACCTGCTAATGTGGACAGGAAGTGATATGCAAATATCTGATACATGGTGTCTGCGTATCACTATGGTATGCGCAGGAAGAATGACCGATCCGGTCAAACTCTCTGGCTGAAGATGTTATGAGGAGTAAGCGGCAGAAAAAATGGAGTGTATCAGTATCAGTCATAAAACGGCGGATTCCGGGGAGCGGGAGAAGTTTTATATCCCGAAAGAGAAGACAGGCGATTTCCTGCAAAAAATCCGGGCGGTGACGGGGGTGGAGCAGTGTGTGCTGCTCTCCACCTGTAACCGCACGGAAATTTATGTGGAGGGGGCGGAAAACCGCTTCTGTGAACTGGAGAAAGCGCTTGGTACGTTTTCGGGAAACGAGGTGGAGCAGATCAGAAGCCTTGCCAGAAGGTATCAGGGAAAAAGGGCACTGCACCATCTTTTTCGTGTGGTGTGCGGCATGGAATCCATGGTGCTCGGGGAGGATGAGATTCTCGGGCAGACGCGGGACGCCTACCTGTCCGCCAAGGAGGCGGGGGATACCGGGTATGAGCTGAACAGCGCTTTTCAGGCGGCACTCGCCTGCGCCAAACGGGTAAAGACGGAGACCATGATCTCCAGGACGGCAGTTTCCGTGGCGACGCTGGCGGCAAATGAGGTGGCGCATCTGCCGCTGTCCCATAAGACGGTGCTTCTGATGGGTGGCAGCGGGCAGATGGGCGGTATTATATTGAAGAATCTGCTCAGTCAGAAAAATGTCCGCGTCATAGCTACGGTGCGGTCGCACAAAGGTATCTGCCAAAGCGGCGGTGAGCAGGTGGAACATGTGGCGTATCAGAACCGCTACGCCGCGTTGGAGGAGGCGGACGCCATTATTTCGGCAACCGCAAGCCCCCACTATACGCTGACGGCGGGGCGGGTCAGGGAGGCCATACAGTCTCCGAAGGAACGGCTTTTCCTTGACATATCCATGCCGCCGGATCTGGATGCGGAGATCGGGAAACTGGCGCATTGCCGCCTTGTGGCATTGGATGATATCAAAAAGCTGGCAGAGGAGAATAACAGGCGCAAGCAGCAGGCTTTTGCGGACGCGGAGGAGATTCTGGAGGAGGAGCTGGAAAAGCTCTGCAAGGCGCTGGCATTCCACCGGTTTACCGAGGCAGACAGGCATTGGAAGGAACGGTACGCGGACTGTTCGGCGGAGAAGCTGCTCTATCTGCTGCGGGACGGGCTGGACAGCAGCTCTTTTGAGAAGGTGTTAATGGTATTGCGGTGACTGCTTACATCAGGTAAGCCGGGGGAATACGAAATCCGGCGCGGATGGGAATGAGAAGGGATTGACCGATCTAGTCATACAAGAGGGAGCATACACATGGGATATTTCCCGTTTTTTATAGAACTGGAAGGAAAAAGGGGCGTAATCGTGGGCGGCGGGACGGTGGCGGCAAGAAAAGTCGAGAAGCTGCTCGCGTTCGGGCCAAAACTGACGGTGATTGCGCCGGATATAGAGATGTGTGTAAAGACACAGGGGGAGCTGCTGCAAAAGGACACGGCGGGCTCCCTTCATTTAGAGGAACGCGTTTTTCGGATGGAGGATCTGGACGGCGCGGATTTTGTGATTGCCGCCACGGATGATACAGCGCTGAACGGAGAGATTGCGGACTGCTGCAAAGCGCGGCGGATTCCGGTCAATGTGGCGGACGACAGGGAGAAGTGTACGTTTTTCTTTCCCGCGCTCATAAAGGACGGGGCGCTTACCGTGGGGATTTCCACAGACGGGAAAAGCCCGTTTGCGGCTTCGTGGGTGCGGCGGGAGATTGCGGGAATGCTCCCGGAGTCAGTCGGGGAAGTGATTGACTTATTGGGTCAAATACGCCCCGTGGTGATGGCGCAGGAAGAGGAGGAAAGCGCCAGAAAGAAACTGTTTGAACGGCTGTTTTTCCACTGTATGGACTGCATGGAAAGAGGGAACGGGGTAACGACAGCGGAGTTGACTGAATTAGTCGGCATGGAGCGGCTGGGGAGAAATGATTGACTGGTATGAGAGATGAGACGGGTGGCAGTTTCTAAATGGGAACGGAGACGGCGCGCCTGACTTGCTGTCAGTGCTAAAGGGAGAGGAAGGAATGCCCAGAACATGGTTAAAATAAAGATTGGCACAAGGGGGAGCAAACTGGCTCTGAAGCAGGCGGCTCTTGTGCAGGAAGCCCTGTGGGGAGCGCACGGCGGGATCGAAACGGAGCTTGTCATTGTGCATACCAGAGGGGACAGGGTACAGGACAGTCCTCTGTCGCAGCTTGGCGATAAGGGCGTTTTTGCTTCGGAACTGGAGCAGGCGCTGCTTGCCGGGCAGATTGACCTGGCGGTGCATTCCGCAAAGGATCTGCCTGTGAAGCTGGCGGACGGGCTGACGACTGCCGCGGTTCTGCCCAGGGCTGACGCGCGGGATGTGCTTGTGGTGGCGAAGGGCAACAGGGTGCCGGCAAGGCGGGCGGACGTTTGTGACGAAGGTAAATGGACAGATGCAGGCGCGGCGATATGGCAGAATTGGACTGCGCCGGAAACGGGGGATGCTGTTGGCAAGGCATGCGAAGGTGTACTGACTGAAAAGGGCGCGGCGCAGAAGAGAGAACAGGGGGAAGAGGCAGGGTGTACATTCCGGGTCGGCACAGGCAGCAGGCGGCGGCAGCATTTTGCGGCGAAAGTCTGGGAGAATGTAGTCTGTGAGGAGATCCGCGGCAACGTGGACACCAGGCTTCGCAAACTGCAGGAGGGCAGTTACGACGGCATTATTCTGGCGAAGGCTGGTCTGGACCGGCTGGGAACGGAGTCTGACAGGGAAGGGATGTTTGATTTCTATCCGCTCTCCCCGGAACTGTTTCTGCCTGCGGCATGTCAGGGCATCCTGGCTGTGGAGGCTGTGGAAGGCTCTGCGGCGGCTGGAATCTGCAAAGCGATTTCGGATGCGCAGACAGCGCTCTGTTATGTGGTTGAGCGGGAGGCGCTGGCGCAGATGTCGGCTGACTGCAGCGAGACCGCGGCGGCATGGTGCAGGATTGTGAAAGAGGAAGAGCGCCGGAAAAGGGATTCGGCACAGACGCCATATGCGGCGGACAGACTTGTTCTGGATGTGATGTATGCGGACAGACGGGTCAGAGTGACCGGGCTGGTCAGTGAGGCGGAAGGCAGACGGCTGGCACGATACGCGGCGCGGCAGGTAAAAAGCGGTGTGCCGTGCGGCTGATAAAGGAATAGAAAAAATAGACAGCGGGTGCGCGGATGGCAAAGGAAACAGTAATCAGCGGACTGGCTGTAGGATTGGGGAGAACGGGGAACCTTGAGCGAGGGAAAGGTATATCTGGCGGGCGGCGGCTGTGGTGACGCGGAACTTTTGACGCTGCGGGCGTTAAAGGCTCTGCAGAAATGTGACACGGTGGTCTATGACAGTCTGGTGTCAGAGGAACTGTTACAGTGGACGCGGGCGGACTGCGAAAAAATATATGTGGGAAAGCGGTATGGATGTCACAGCAGGAACCAGCTTGAAATCAATGCCCTTCTCGTGGAAAAGGCGCGGGCGGGGAAAACGGTGGTGCGCCTGAAGGGCGGTGACCCCTATGTGTTCGGCAGAGGCGGGGAAGAATTTATCGCGCTGCGGGACGCGGGCGTCCGCTGTGAGGTGATACCCGGCATTACGTCAGCCATCGCGGTTCCTGCGGCAGCAGGGATTCCGGTGACCCACAGGGGGCTTTCGGACAGCGTGACAGTGGTGACGGGAACGGCGGCAAAGACAGACGGCGGAGAGGAATTGAAACTGGATTTTCACACCCTTGCACAGCTTAAGGGAACACTTGTGGTCCTGATGGGGATGCATCATCTGGCGGAGATTGTGGCTGGGCTGCTGGCGGCGGGCAAGGACAGGCTTACGCCCTGCGCTGTTATTATGGAAGGAACGACGGACAGACAGAGAGCCGTGAGAGCGCCGCTTTTTGAACTGCCAGCGCGGGCGGCGGATTGGGGGATTACCTCCCCGGCGGTGATTGTGGTCGGCGCGGTGGCAAAACTGGAGCTCATCATGGCGGGAGAAGGCAGAGCAGAGGCAGGGCGGGAAACTTTCATTTACTCTGAGAAGATAGAAACGAACGGAGCGGAGAGGAAAGGAGAGAAAACTGCGGAGGCGGAATGCGGTGTGGCGGAAGGTAAGGAGTCATACGGTGCAGAGAGTGGGAGGAAAGCGGCGGATTGCACGGAGAAAAGGTTGTATGATATGCCCCTGGCGGGAGTCACCGTCGGCGTGACCGGGACGGCACATTTTGCGGGCAGGATGTCATCCGTGCTCCGGGAAAAGGGCGCCGAACCGTGGAATATGAGCTTTATGGAGATTGAACCCAACGAAGAATCCCTGCCGGAGTTTTTGGGTTACGGCTGGCTTGTCTTTACCAGCCCCAACGGGGTGCGGGTCTTTCTGGAAAGGATGCGGCGGGAGCGGCGCGACCTGCGGACGCTGTCCGGGCACAAAATCGCGGTGATTGGTCCGGGAACGGCGGAAGCGTTTGAGGAAGTCGGAATCAATGTGGACTATATGCCGCCGGTTTATGATTCCTTGCATTTGGCGGAAGGGCTGGCGCACATCATTTTGGACGGACAGGACCAGACGAAAGGTCCGGGTGGCGAGGAAAGATGCCAAAAGGCCGGTGGACAAGGGAGACAGTGCCCGGTACTCCTCCTGCGGGCAAAGCAGGGAAGCGACGTGCTGCCGCAGACTTTCCGTGAGCATGGAATCCCTTGTGAGGAGCATCCCCTTTATGAGCTGGGGGTGCAGGAGGAAAAGCGGGAAACGGTGGTCGCTAAGGAGCCGGACTATATTGTCTTCGGCTCTGCCATGGGCGCAAAGGCTTATTTTGAGGGAATGGAGAGGAGGGGCGCCCGGAACACGAAGAGCCGCTATGTGTGCATCGGGGAACAGTGCGCAAAGGAAGTGCAAAAGTATGCGGCGCAGCCGCCCCTGATTGCAGAGAAAGCGGATGTGGGCGCCATTGTCGATTGCCTTTGTAGTGATAGCGTGAGAAATGGGGCATTCTCCGCACGGATCTGAGTCACAGCAGAGGGTGACTCGTTAAGAAGTATTAAGTTTACCGTAGAAAGGAAGAAAACCATGTACCGATTCAGAAGACTGAGAAGGGATGAGAGAATCCGCGCTTTGATGCAGGAGACGAGACTGCACCCGAAGGATTTTATTTACCCGCTATTTGTGATAGAAGGAGAAAAAATCAAAAATGCGGTGGATTCCATGCCGGGTGTTTTCCAGTATTCCATTGACTGTCTGGATGAAATATTAGACAGGGTGAAAGAGGCGCGTATCGGGGGCGTCATGCTTTTTGGCATTCCGGCATGCAAGGACCCCCAGGGGAGTCAGGCGTACGCCCGGGACGGCGTCACCCAGAGGGCGGTCCGCTATATCAGGGAGAAGTACCCGGAGATCTATATCGTGGTGGATGTGTGTCTGTGTGAATACACTTCCCACGGCCATTGCGGGATGGTGCGCGGGGAGGAGATTCTCAATGACGAGACGCTGCCGTATCTGGTGAAGATGGCGGTGAGTCTGGCGGAGGCGGGTGCGGATATGGTGGCGCCCTCGGATATGATGGACGGCAGGGTGGCGGCGATCCGGGAAGGGCTGGACCGGGCAGGCTTTACCCAGACGCCGGTTATGGCGTACAGCGCGAAGTTTGCATCCGCCTACTATGGACCTTTCCGGGACGCGGCGCAGTCGGCGCCGGGATTCGGGGACCGCAAAAGCTACCAGATGGACTTTGCCAACGGGCAGGAGGCGCTGCGGGAAATCCGCGCGGACATAGAGGAAGGGGCGGACATTGTGATGGTCAAACCGGCCCTCGCCTATCTGGATGTCCTGAAGGAGGCGGCGCTCACCTTCGACATGCCCCTGGCGGTGTACAATGTGAGCGGGGAGTACGCCATGGTAAAGGCGGCGGCAGAGAGAGGGTGGATCGACGAGAGAAGGATTGTGACAGAGAATCTCACGGCGATGAAGCGCGCGGGCGCGAAGATCATCATTACCTACCATGCGCTGGACGCCGCCGCATGGGAGAAGGACCAATAACAGGGCGGTCTGCGGAAACATTTCGGAATGGGGAGTCATATGGAACACGTAAGATCGGAACAACTTTTCAATAGGGCGCAGCAAAGAATCCCCGGCGGGGTCAATTCCCCGGTGCGGGCGTTCGGCGCGGTTGGGGGACATCCTTTCTTTGTGGAGCGGGCGCAGGGACCGTGGCTTTATGATGTGGACGGCAACCGGTATCTGGATTATGTCTGCTCCTGGGGGCCAGGCATTCTGGGACATGCGCATCCAAAGGTGGTGGAGGCAGTGCAGAGAGCCTGTGCGGGAGGGCTTACCTTCGGCGCGCCGACGGCGGGGGAAGTGGAGCTTTCGGAACGGATCAACGCCTGCGTGCCCGATGTGGAGATGGCGCGTCTGGTCAGCTCCGGCACAGAGGCGGTGATGAGCGCCGTGCGTGTGGCAAGAGGCTATACGGGGCGGGAAAAGATCATCAAGTTTGCGGGAAACTACCACGGTCACTCAGACGGTCTGCTGGTGAGGGCGGGTTCCGGGCTTATGACCCAGTCCGTGCCCGACAGCGCGGGCGTGCCGGCGGGATATGCGGCATGTACTTTGACGGCGGCCTATAATGACGAGGAATCCGTGCGCGCGCTGATGGAGGAAAACCACGGACAGGTGGCGGCGGTCGTCGTGGAGCCGGTGGCGGCAAACATGGGTGTGGTGCCGCCGAAAAAAGGGTTTCTGGAATTTTTGCGCCGCATCACGAAAGAGCAGGGGGCGCTTCTGATATTTGACGAGGTGATTACGGGCTTCCGGCTTGGGCTTGGCGGTGCGTCCGGGTACACGGGTGTACATGCGGACCTTTACACCTTCGGAAAGATTGTGGGCGGCGGGATGCCGCTGGCGGCCTACGGCGGCAGGCGGGATATCATGTCCTGTGTGGCGCCCCTCGGAGCGGTTTATCAGGCGGGAACGCTGTCGGGAAACCCCGTGGCGGTGGCTGCGGGCGTCGCCACGCTGAAAATACTCATGGACGATCCGGGCATTTACGAGAGGATTGACAGGCGGGCGCGGACGCTGGAGGAGGCTTACCGAAGCGCAGGGCTTGTGGTGAACCGGGCAGGTTCTCTGCTCTCGGCATTTTTTGTTCCCGGGTGGAAGGATTCCGGGAGGAAGGCGGCGGCCCACCGGCTGCCGGAACATGAGAGAAGGGAACAGGAAGGAGACGGAAAGGAACGACAGGAACAGGCGAAAAAGGAGCAGACAGGGAAGGTGGAAAATTACGAGGACGCCTGCCGGTGTGACAGGGAGGCGTTTGCGGATTATTTTAATAAGATGCGCAGGGCGGGCATTTACGTGGCGCCCTCCCAGTTTGAGGCCATGTTCGTTTCGGATGCCCACACAGACGATCTGATCGCTAAGACCTGCGAAGCCATCGCGGTGTCCGTCGGGAGCGGCTGCGTATCAGGCTGCGTTTAAGAGGTGAGTAGAATATAGTTAACTAAGGAGGGTGACAGATGAGTGAAGTGGATGACGTAATCAAAATGCTTGACAGTCTGACGAAAGACGGCGTCAGCCGGATCAAGGTGGAAACCTCGGAGGAACTTTCCGGGGGAGAGCAGAAAAAGGCGTACCATCACGGGCGATGTGATGTGGGAAGTCCCTTTGCCACGGGGAAACTGTATGATGCGCAGGACCCCGACTGCGGTTGACAGCCGGGTCGTATCTGACGGTCAAAATCATTTGCCCGAAAGTGGTAAAAGGATTTATTTTAAGTGATTGAAATAAAATAGTGGTTATGCTACAATCTATTCGTACGATTGTACATAAACATAACATGATTAAAGGAGAAGTGGAGATGCGCAAGAGTATAAAAATCATGGCCGGAGTCCGGGTGGCGGCTGCCTTGCTGGCAGTTATGGTGTTCAGTGTAATGACAACTAAAAACATTTATAATATGGAGGACAGCGCGGCAAACAACGTTGCTGTGAACGCGGTGCTGCAGAGGGCACAGAAGGCGGAGACTGCCCATTACAAGTGGTCTTCCAACTTAAGTAACGCTCTGTATGCCAACATGGAATTTACTGGCAGCACGGATCCCACAGGCTGTGTGCTGGGACAGTGGCTGTACGGGGAGGCGGGAACGGAAGACAAGACCATTCTTGATCTGCGGACCCAGCTTGAGCCGCTGCACAAGGAGCTGCACGAGTCGGCCACCTATGTGCTGGAGCTGTACAATACGGATCCTGCGCAGGCGCAGGCGTATTACCAGGAGACCATTTCGAGCAATCTTGGCGTTCTGGTAGGGCTTCTGGAACAGGTTGTGGAGCGCGGCGTGGAGTTGAACGAGATCAGTGCGGTCGATATGGAGCAGACCGTGCGTACCATGCATATTGTTACAGGCGCCGGGCTATTCCTGACTTTAATTTTAATGTTAAGTCTGGTGATCTATATTATGAGACGTGTGCTGAGGCCTATCCTTCTGATCACAGAAAAGACGAAACCGTTGCAGGATGGCTGCATGAATATTGAACTGAATTATGCGGCCAATGACGAGATCGGTGATCTGGCCAGAACACTGAAGCAGTCCCTTGAGCGGATCAATCAGTACATAGAAGATATCAACCGTATGATGAGCCAGCTTTCCAGCGGTAATTTTGACGTGGGTACGTCGGTACCGTTTATCGGTGATTTCCGTTCCATCTCGGATTCGATAGACAGTTTTACGGCGTCTCTCTCGTCGGCTATGTCCAACATTAATAATGTAGAGTACAAGGTATTCGGGCACGCGCAGAGTCTTTCCGGCAGTTCCCAGATGCTTGCGCAGGGCGCGACGGATCAGGCGGCCGCAGTGGAGGAACTTACCGCCACGACCGAGGATCTGGCGAGAAGCGCGGAGAAAAACATGCAGATGGCTACCGAGATGCGGGATAACGCGCGCATGACCGGCGATCAGGTAAATCTGAGCAGCCAGCAGATGGAGCAGCTTGTCAGCGCGATGTCTGATATCAGCAATACCTCCCAGGAGATTGAGAACATCATTTCCACGATTGAGAATATCGCTTTCCAGACAAACATTCTGGCGCTGAACGCAGCGGTGGAGGCAAGCAGGGCAGGCGAGGCAGGCAAGGGCTTTGCGGTGGTGGCGAAAGAAGTGCGTGATCTGGCGGCGAAGTCCGACCAGGCGGCCAAGGCCACGAAGGATCTGATTGAAAATTCCGTGCAGGCTGCGGGACGGGGCAGCAGGATTGTGAACGAGGTGTCCGAGTCCTTGAAGAGGACGCTTACACTTGTTACGGATTCCAACAACGCCGTGGAAGAGTTTGCTGATGCGGTGCAGATTGAGGCTACCGCGATTTCACAGGTATCCGAGGCTCTTGGGCAGATTTCCAATGTGGTGCAGACCAATACCGCCAACAGCGAGGAGTCCGCTGCAGTCAGCGCGGAGCTGTATGAGCAGGTGAACAGGCTGAAGACGCAGACGAGCAGATTCAAGCTGAAACATTAAAGGAGACTGGGGAAAGAAACATGTCAGAAAAAACGATACCTTACAAAATATATCTGGAAGAGGAGGAGATGCCGAAACAGTGGTATAATGTCCGGGCGGATATGAAAAATAAGCCCGCGCCGCTGTTACATCCCGGCACCTTGAAGCCGATTACCTTTGAGGAGCTGAGTCAGGTGTTCTGTGACGAGCTGGCGAGACAGGAATTGAACGACACGGACGCCTATATCGACATTCCGCAGGAAATTCTGGATTTTTACAAGATGTACCGTCCTTCGCCGCTTGTGCGGGCGTACTGTCTGGAAAAGAAGCTGGATACACCGGCTAAGATTTATTATAAGTTTGAGGGAAACAACACGAGCGGCAGCCATAAGCTCAACTCCGCCATCGCACAGGCGTATTACGCGAAGCAGCAGGGGCTTGCGGGTGTAACCACGGAGACCGGCGCAGGTCAGTGGGGCACGGCGCTGTCCATGGCATGTTCTTACTTTGATCTGGACTGCCATGTCTATATGGTGAAGGTTTCCTATGAGCAGAAGCCTTTCCGCCGCGAGGTGATGCGCACCTACGGCGCGCAGGTGACGCCGTCACCCTCCGACACCACGAATGTGGGACGGAAAATTCTGGAAGAGTTCCCGGGAACGGGCGGCAGTCTTGGCTGTGCGATTTCCGAGGCGGTGGAGGCAGCCGGGGAGAGAGAAGGTTACCGCTATGTGCTGGGCAGCGTTTTGTCACAGGTGCTGCTACACCAGTCCATCATCGGTGAGGAGACGAAGGCGGCACTCAGAAAATATGACATTAAGCCGGATATGATTATCGGCTGTGCTGGCGGCGGCTCCAACCTGGGCGGTCTGATTTCCCCCTTTGTGGGAGAGAAGATCAGAGGGGAGGCGGACTACCGTATCATTGCGGTGGAACCGGCATCCTGTCCCAGTCTGACCAGAGGAAAATATGTGTATGATTTCTGCGATACCGGAAAGGTTTGTCCGCTTGCGAAGATGTATACGCTGGGAAGCGGCTTTATGCCGGCTCCGAACCATGCGGGAGGCCTGCGCTATCACGGCATGAGTTCCGTCGTGTCACAGCTTTACGACGACGGTCTGATCGAGGCGGTCAGCGTGGAGCAGACGGCGGTGTTCAAGGCGGCGGAGGAGTTCGCCAGGGTGGAAGGCATCCTGCCCGCGCCGGAGAGCGCGCACGCGATCAAAGCGGCAATCGACGAGGCTATGAGATGTAAGGAGACGGGCGAGGAGAAGACGATCGTCTTCGGACTGACAGGCACGGGATATTTCGATATGGTGGCTTACGGGAAGTTCCATGACGGGCAGATGACCGATTATATTCCCACAGACGAGGATCTGGTGAAAGGGTTTGCGGGTCTTCCGGACGTTTCTGAAAAGTAATGCCATTTGCAAAAGTGCATACGGAATTTACAAAAGAGGAGATGAGGGCATCTTCTCTTTTTTTGCGCAGGGAAAATTTTTGTCGGATTTTCCCATTTATGACATTGTCATATGAAAAAGTGACAGATGTCATAAAAAATTCATTACAAAGGACAGGTGTCAGCAGGAAAGAAAACATTTATACTCGACTTATCAAAAAAATAAGGGAGGAAATTGTAATGAAGAAAAAACTTGTAAGCGCTGTTTTATGTACCGCAATGTTGACAACAATCCTTGCAGGCTGTGGTGGCGGTGAGGCAGCTCCCGCGGCGACTGAGCCGGCAGCGGAGGCTCCCGCGGCAGAGGAAGCGCCCGCGGCGGAGGAAGCGCCTGCGGCAGAAGAACCCGCTGCAGAGGCAGAGGCGCCTGCGGATTCTGAGGGCGGCAGAACCATCGGTTACACCTGTATGGACGGCACCAACCCCTTCTTCGTAGCTCTGGAGGGCGCGATCAGGGAAGTAGTGGAGGCTCACGGTGACACGCTGGTATCTATGGATCCTGCCAACGATTCCAACACACAGATCGACCAGATCGAGGATCTGATCTCCAGAGACATCGACCTGATCTTTGTGAACCCGGTAGATGCAGACGGCATCATTCCTGCGCTTGATATGCTGAAGGATGCGGATATTCCGATGTTTGGTTTCGACACCCAGGTGGGCGATATGAGCTATCTGGTTTCCTACGCTGGTTCCGATAACTACAATGCGGGTTATGTATGCGGCAAGGATCTGGCTGAGAAGTGCCCGGACGGCGGCGACATTCTGGTTCTGGATTCCCCGACCATGCAGTCCGTGACTGACAGAACAAACGGTTTCCTCGCAGCTCTGGAGGAGTCCGGCGTGACTTTCAATATTGCAGGACAGCAGGATGCGCAGGGTAACCAGCAGCTTGGTAACGAGAAGGCGACAGACCTTCTGACAGCAAGCCCTGATGTGGTAGCCATCTTCGGCGGCAATGATCCCACGGCTCTCGGCGCATATGCGGCGGCGGACGCAGCGGGTGTTACTCCCATGATTTACGGTGTGGACGGTTCTCCTGACGTAAAAGCGCTGCTGAAAGATACGATCATGGAAGGTACGGGTGCGCAGTCCCCGATCTCCATCGGCAAGACCATCGCTGAGACAGCTTATCAGTGGCTGGACGGCGAGACCGTAGAAGAGTTTATCCCGATTGAGACATTCCTGATTACGGCAGACAATGTGGATGAGTTCGGAACAGATGGATGGCAGTAAACAGATCGTCCTATAATATATGGAAGGGCTTTGTTCTCAGTGCAGAGATGCGCTGGCGAGGGGCAAAGCCTTTCCCCTTATGGGAAGGAAGCAGGAGGTGATTGGAGTTGGGTGAGAAATATTTGCTTGAAATGAAAGGAATCTGTAAATCATTTCCGGGCGTAAAGGCGTTAAGCAATGTAAATCTGCAGCTTCGGGCAGGGGAGGTTCACGCCCTGCTGGGGGAGAACGGCGCCGGCAAGTCCACCCTGATAAAAGTGCTCGGCGGGATCTACCATGCGGAGGAAGGAGAAATCTGGATTGAAGGCCAGAAAGTGAATATTGACGGCGTGGTATCGGCCAGAAATGCAGGCGTTTCCATTGTGCACCAGGAGCTGGTGCTCGTTCCCTACATGACGGTGGCCGAAAATATTTTTCTCGGAAGAGAGGCGGGGAGCAAGTTCAATATCAAGCGCAGACAGATGACGGAGGAGGCGCAAAAGCTTCTGGACGCCTATGAAATGCACATCGACGCAGATACGCTTGTGGAGAAACTGACCATCGCCCAGCGGCAGATGGTGGAGATTGTGAAGGCAATTTCCTTTAACGCGAGAATACTGGTTATGGATGAGCCCACTTCTTCGATTTCGGACAAAGAGGTCGGATTTTTGTTTGAGACAATCCGCACGCTGACGAAGAAGGGTGTGGGTATCATCTATATTTCCCATAAAATGAGTGAGCTGGAGGAGATCTGCGATCGTGTCACGGTCATGCGTGACGGGGAGAGTGTCGGCACGAGAGTCGTGAAAGAGACGAGCAAGGACGAACTGATCGCCATGATGGTTGGCCGTGAACTGACGAACTATTATACGAGAGATTTCCAGAAACCGGGGGAAGTGATACTGAAGGGCGAACATATCGCGGACGGAAAGATGGTGAAGGACGCCAGTTTCGAGCTGCGCAGGGGTGAGATCATCGGTTTTGCAGGCCTGGTGGGCGCCGGGCGCAGTGAGACCATGAAGGCGGTATTCGGATTGACGCCCGATATGAAGGGCAGCGTTTATGTGGAAGGGAAGCAGGTACATATCAAGTCCCCTGTAGATGCCCTGAAATATGGCATTGCGCTCGTGCCGGAGAGCCGGAAGGAGGAAGGCCTCTATCTGGTGCAGGACGTGCAGTTTAATTCCACGATAGAGGTTCTGGGACAGTTTATCAGAAACTTACGCGTGGATTATAAGAAGGAAGAAGAAATTACCCAGAAATATATTGACATGATGGCGACCAAAACGCCGAGCCAGCAGCAGGTCATCAGAAACCTGTCCGGCGGTAACCAGCAGAAGGTGATGATCGGGCGGTGGCTTGCCACAGACCCGAAGATTCTGATTCTGGATGAGCCCACCAGGGGCGTTGACGTGGGTGCGAAGGCAGAAATCTATGCGATTATGAATGAGCTGGTGAAAAAGGGTATGTCTATCATTATGATATCCTCGGAGATGCCGGAGATCATCAATATGAGCGACCGCGTATATGTGATGAATGACGGTCGTGTAACAGGGTGCCTCAGCCATGAGGACGTAACACAGGAAAAAATCATGCAGTTAGCGGCGAAGTAATTGTGGAGGAGGTATCAACATGGTCAGATTTAAAAACGGAGCTGTCAAATATTTTAAAGACAATATAGGCATTATCATTGCGCTGCTCGCAATGTGCGTGTTTCTTGTTATTTTTCCGACGACAAGGTCTACTTTCCTGACGCAGAATAATGTGTTCAATATCCTGCGTCAGAATGCGTCCAACCTGTTTCTTGCAACAGGAATGACGATGGTTATTATTCTGGGCGGTATCGACCTTTCGGTAGGTTCCGTCATCGCCCTGTCGGGTTGTGTGGCGGCAGGATGCGTAGTCAACATGGGTCTCCCGGAAGTGGTGGGTTTCCTGATTGCAATACTTATCGGTGCGGTTGTCGGCATGTTTAACGGCGTTGTCATTTGCAAAACGAACATTCCGCCTTTCATCGTGACGCTGGCGTCCATGAACATCACGAAGGGTATCGCCCTCGTCTATACACAGGGTGCGCCGATCCGCTGTATGACGGACGCGTTCAAGTTTCCGGGTGCGGGTTATGTAGGACCGATTCCGACGCCGGTCATTCTGATGCTGATTATCTTTGTGATAGCGGTCATGCTTGTCAACCGTACCCATTTCGGGCGGCATATTTATGCGGTGGGCGGCAACGCGCAGGCGGCAAGCTTTTCGGGTATCAACGTACAGAAAGTGAAGTTCTGGGTTTACACGTTTACCGGGATTATGGCGGGTATCGCTGGCGTGGTGATTGCCTCAAGACTGTACTCCGGACAGCCGAGATCCGGCGAGGGCGCTGAGATGGATGCCATCGCGGCGGTTGTTGTGGGCGGTACTTCCATGAGCGGCGGTTCCGGGCGTCTTGGCGGCACGCTGATCGGTGTACTGATTATCGGTGTTCTGAACAACGGACTGAACCTGATGGGTGTGGATTCCAACTGGCAGTATATTGTCAAGGGATTCGTTATCCTGCTGGCGGTTTATGTGGACTTTATCCGTAACAGGAAAGCAGGGAGATAAACACGGGCATATGGGCGTAGCCTGAAGGCGTCATGGACAGGAAGTGATGTCTTCTGATAAGATGAGAGCGGAAACTCGGGATATGAAGTATGGTATCCCGAGTCTCCTTTATATGCACACGCCCGCATAAGGAATAGTTTCACAGCATGTGGGCGGTGCGGCGGGCAGGGAGAAAGTCTTCCTGCCCGATTAGAAGGGACAGAGAAAATGAAGCGGTGTGTATTGGCAGCGGGGCTTGCATTTTTTATAATAGCAGTGATAGGATGTTCTTTTGTGGACAGGTCGAAGCCGGTTGACAGGCCGAGGATTTTCGGCGCTACTTATATGACCAGAAACAATCCGTTCTTCGATGTGTTAAACGATGCGATCGCACAGGTTGTTGAGGGAAACGGGGACATTCTGATCTCCAGGGATCCCTGCCAGGATCAGGAGAAACAGAACAGCCAGATTCAGGAGATGATCGACGAGGGTATCGAGGTGCTCTTTTTAAATCCGGTGGACTGGGAGCTGGTCCGCCCGGCTCTGATTGCCTGTCAGAAAGCCGGCGTGGTGGTTATCAATATCGACACTGTGGTGAAGGACACGGAATATGTGACGTCTGTTATCGAGACGGACAACTATCAGGCGGGCGTGCTGTGTGCGCAGGATATGATGGAGCGGATGGAAGAGGCGGAAATTGTGGTGATCGACTGTCCGTGGCAGGCTTCGATCAGCAACCGGATCCAGGGATTTATGGACACCATCGACGGCCATGAAAACTATCGTGTCGTCTATACGGGAACCGGTTACGGAGAACTGGAAGTCTCGGCAAAGGTCATGCAGAAAGTGCTGGCGGAGGGCGTTTCCTTTAACGTGGTGCTGGGAGGCAACGATCCGTCGGCCCTTGGTGCCCTTGCCACGCTGCAGCAGCGTCGGAGAGAGGACGGGGTGCTGATTTACGGCATTGACGGCTCGCCCGATTTTAAGGCGATGTTAAAGCTGGGCTACGTGACGGGGACAAGTGCACAGAGCCCGGAAACCATCGGCAGGGTGGCGGCGGAGATCGCGTACAAGTATCTGAGCGGGGAGGAAGTGCCCGAGTATCTTGGCATCGAGCCGTACATGATCACCGGGGAAAATCTGGACCAGTACGAGGTGAACGGCTGGCAGTAGAGGATGGCTATGAGCAGGAAGAAAGAGTATTACACGGATATGTTCCAGTGGGCAATGCTTGTTTTGAACGGGATTGCAGTGGCGTTTTTATGTACATTCATCTATATGACGACGAACCGTATCAGGGCGAACTATGACGCCAGGGATTTTCTGGGCGGTGTGATGACGATACCGGACAATCCCAGAACCAACCTGTGGCTCTGTCTGGTTCTGCTCGGTTTTCTTATGGTCAATTTTGTATTCCGGCATTTTTTAAAGATGAGAAAAGGCAGGGGAAGCGCGGCTTCCCTTGTGGCGGAACTGGTTATCTGCGTGGTAATCATCTACCGGCTGGATTTCAACTACAACGGACTCCTGCTTCTGGTATTTGCCAACGTGATTGCCTACGTCAAGGACAGCAAGGCGAAGATGGCGTTTCTGCTCCTTGCTATTGTCGGCTACCTGCTGGCGGATTACGAACTTTTGTCCATCTACATGCCGCTCTTTAATATGGCGGATTATGTGGGCTACTATACGTTTACAAGCCAGCAGTGGCTTCTGTGTATCTGGAACACGATGATCTCTCTGAACATTATTTTGTTTGTGGGATACTGTTTTTCTGTGATAAACCTGCAGAGAGGCACCATAGAGGAGGTAAACGTGCTCTACCATGAGCTGCAGAATGCCAACGAGCAGCTTTCGGAGTACGCCGACATGGCGGAAAAGATGGCGCAGACCAATGAGAGAAACCGGATTGCCAGAGAAATTCACGACACGCTCGGACACAGGCTGACGGGAATCATTGCCGGGCTGGATGCCTGTCTGGCTCTGGCTGATGTGGCGCCGCAGGAAGTGAAGAAACAGTTAAGCGTTCTGGCGGATGTGAGCCGGGAAGGGATTAAGGAGGTGCGCCGTTCGGTGAGTGAGCTGCGGCCGGACGCTGTGGAACGGCTCAGCCTGAATGCTTCGATACGAAAGATGGTTACGGATATGGGCAAGGTTTCCGACACCCAGATTTATTTCGACGCGGGAGGGGAAAAACTGGAGTTTGGGGAGGATGAGTCCAATATCATTTACCGCATCATTCAGGAGAGTATTACCAATGCGGTACGACATGGACATGCGGGTCAGATCTGGGTCACGCTGAAACGGATAGACGGGGAGGTGCTGCTTGAGGTGAAGGATGACGGCATCGGCTGTAAGGAGTTAAAGAGCGGGTTCGGAACGAGGCATATGAAGGAGAGAATAGAGATGTTAGGCGGTGCGATTACCTTTGACGGACAAAAGGGCTTTAAGGTGACCGCGCACATACCGATTCGTTGGGGGGAGAATTATGATTAAAGTGTTGGTGGCGGACGATCAGGAGCTGATCCGCCAGAGCTTGCAGATAGTACTAAACAGCAAGGAGGGTATCGAGGTATGCGATGTGGCTACGGACGGGCAGGAGGTGATCCAGTGTGTGCGCAGGCAGAAGCCCGACGTGATACTGATGGATATCCGTATGCCCAAGATGGACGGGGTGCAGTGCACGAAGATCATTAAGGAAAATTATCCGCAGATTAAAATTATCATCCTCACCACCTTTGACGATGACGAGTACGTCTACAACGCTTTGAAGTACGGCGCAAGCGGTTATCTGTTAAAGGGCGTGTCCATGGATGAACTGGAGAGTGCGGTGCGGACGGTATACAACGGACGCGCCATGATCAATCCCGATATCGCGGCTAAGGTGCTCACCCTGTTTTCCAGAATGGCGCGGGCTGATTATACGATTCCGGTCGGGAAAAAGGGCATGGAGGAGCTGACCAGAACCGAGTGGAAGATCATCGAGCAGGTGGGGACAGGCGCTGCCAACAAGGAGATTGCGGAGACGCTGAAGCTGTCGGACGGAACCGTGAGGAACTACCTGAGTACAATCTTAAATAAGCTGGAGCTGCGCGACCGCACCCAGCTTGCAATCTGGGCGGTACAGGTCAATGTAGCACCCTATGTGAAGGATGAAGAGTCATGAAACTGCTGTATCATAAAAAGTGCATAGCCGCCGGCGTGATCTTCGCGTTTCTGTTCCTCGCGGGCTGTCTGTATTATACCAGACCGCGGGCTGTGGTGCTGGAGTTTGGGATGTTTACCGGAAGTAACTGGAATGTGGCGAACGCGAACAGCTTTGCGATTGTGGATCAGGCGATCGCCCGTTTCGAGGAGGAACATCCGGGCGTAAAGGTGCACTATTACAGCGGTGTGCCCAAGGAAGAGTACTCGGAGTGGCTTTCCAGAAAAATCCTGGCGGGAGAGGAGCCGGACGTCTTTATGGTGCTGGGAAGCGACTTTGACCAGTTTTCATCCATAGGCATTATGAAAAATCTGGATGAGCTGATCGAGCAGGATGCATCTTTCGATACGGAGAAATATTTTCAGAGCGCCCTCAGCACGGGCAAGTACGGGAATGCCCAGTATGCCCTGCCCTACGAGACGGTGCCCACTTTAATGTTTGTGAACCAGACGCTTCTTACGAAAGAAGGCATCGAGATTCCGGACGCGGACTGGAACTGGGAGGAGATGTACGGGATCTGCCGTCTTGTGACAAAAGATCTGGACGGGGACGGCATTCTGGATCAGTTTGGGATATGCAACTACGACTGGCTGGACGCTGTCTACTCCAACGGCGGCGAAATTTTTCAGAGTAACGGAAAAACCTGTTATCTGGCGGAGGACAGTGTGATCGAGTCGGTGAAATACATTCGTCAGTTGAGCGAGCTGTATCGCGGACAGAAGGTGGCGCAGGAGGATTTCAACGGCGGCAATGTGGCGTTTATGCCGCTGACGTTCGCGGAGTACCGCACCTACAAGACGTATCCTTACAAGATTAAAAGATATGCCAACTTTAAATGGGACTGCATCACCATGCCGGCAGGCAAAGAGGGCGGCAATGTGTCCCAGGTCGATACCCTGCTTATGGGAATCAGCGCCAACACAAGGAAGGAGGAGCTGGCGTGGGAATTTTTAAAGCTGCTCACCTACGACGAGGAAATCCAGACACAGATTTTTTCCCACTCACAGGGCGCTTCGGTGCTGCGGGCGGTGACCCGGTCCGCGGAGATGGAGGCGATCGTGCAGGCGGAGATGGAGGAGGGCGAGACGGTGATCAGCGGAAAGCTTCTCGGCAAGGTAATCGAGGAGGGCTACACCGCGCCCCAGTTTAAAAAATATGAGCAGGCGCTGGCGCTCTCCGACAGCGAGATCGGGGAAATTCTGCAAAACGACAAAACAATAGATAGCAATATGAAAATTTTACAGCGGACGATTAACAGTTATTTACAGCAGTAGGGTTTGCGCGGCGGATTAAGATGTGGTAAACTGTACCAAATGAGCAGTGTGACACTGCGAAGTAAACTGAGGTTAGGAGAATCTTATGAGAGTGTGCAAAAGAAAAATGGGTAAGAACTGGAAAGGGTTTGCAGCCCTTCTGCTGTTGACTGTGTCAGTCATCGTCTGTGGGAGGAATGTGCAGGCGGCGGGGCGTCCTGTTTCCATCAGTGCCTGCCATATTGCGGGGGGCAATGTGAACTGTACGCTGACGGCGGCAGGCGTCCCGTCAAGCGACGATGGCAAATATTATATCTATGCGGATGAGGTCTTTCAGGACGGTCCGGTCGGAACGGTGGTAGCCACCGTGGAAGCGGGGTCTGAGGTGGGGGTGTCATTCCCTCTGAACTATAATACGCCGGATTCCAACTTGAGCCGCAAGTTTCTCGTAGCGGTGAAGCGGGGCGGCCAGATGGTGCAGGTCAGCGACGAGCATTATATCACGAACCCGGAAGCCAACGCGGCGTTTACCACAGGGCGCATGAACCGGGGAATCAAGGGCATTCTGCCGGAGGTTTCCGCCATTGCCAGCGGGGAGCTTAAGGATCTCGGTGTGCAGCAGGCCGTTTACAACATTTATCTCGATGAAATCTGCGCAGCGCCCGGAGATGCGGGGACGCTTCCCTTTTCCTATAACGGGCAGACTTACTATTTCAGCCACGGCCGGATCGACCATTATGACCAGATGGTGAAAGGTTTTAACAATCAGGGAATACAGGTGACCATGGTGCTTTTAAACAGGGGAGGCACTGCCGGTTCGCAGGATCTGGTGCATCCTCTCGCGAGGGGCGGGGTCGAATGTCCCAGCTATGCGCTGAATGTGGAGGAGAGCGGCGGCGTGGATCATCTGAAAGCGGTGTGCGCTTTTCTGGGGCAGCGTTATTCCGGGGCGACCGGAAACGGTCAGATTGACAACTGGATTCTGGGCAATGAGGTCAATGCCAGAACTTCCTGGTGGTACATGGATTCCGCCAATCTCGACGTGAATGTGAGCGCCTACGTGAAGGCTTTCCGTATTTTCTATAATGAGCTGAAAGCCATGAACGGGAATGTGTGTGTATACAATTCCATCGACCAGGAGTGGGGGCGCAAGTCCAATCCGGGCAGTTTCCTGGCGAAGGATTATCTCGACCAGTTTAACTATTACATCAACCGGGAGGGGAATATCGACTGGGGACTTTCCTATCACCCTTACAATTCGCCGCTCTATGACCCTTACGCGTGGAACGGTCCGGCGGTGTGGGTGAAGAACAGTGTTTCCACCCCTTACATTACGATGCAGAATATCGATATACTGATTGATTACATGCATCAGTCCAAGTTCTTAAGTCCTTCCGGGCAGGTGCGCAGCATCTCCCTTGCGGAGATCGGTTATACTTCTTATTTCGGAAATGAGAACCAGGAGGCGTCGGTGGCTTACGGCTATCTGAAAGCGGCTTCCCTGCCTGATGTGGACGCGTTCATGCTTTTCCGCTTTAAGGACGACGCGCACGAGATGGAGAGTAAGCTGAATCTGGGCATCACGAATCTGGACGGCAGCCACAAGCCGGCCTACAATATTTATAAACAGCTTGGCACGGCAAATGAAGGGGCAGCCAAGGCGCGCGCCTCGGAGATTATCGGTATGGACATTGATCAGATGATCCGGGATAATATCGTCTGGACGCGTGGCGGAGACGGGGTAGTGCAGTAGAACAGCCGCCGGTGTTTGGCATAGTTACTTTACAACATGTAATGGAGAGAAAGATGGTACGTTAGCCATCTTTCTTTTTTTTGCCTCGTTTTTCAAATATGAAATTCGTTTACAAAACGGGAAACCCGGATTGCAATCGACCATGCCGCAAACAAAATTATGCAATCTATACCGCAAAACATGCAAACTGTGCCGGAGGGGTTGTTATTGTACGTCCGTTTGGTAAAGTAAATGCATGAAAAATAAAACGGCACACAAAAGAAAGTGCAGAATGGAGGAGTCACTACTATGAGAAAAAGGAAAGGATATCTGTTGCAGAGAACAATGGCGTCACTGCTCTCAGCAGTGCTGATTACGGGTATGGCACTGGATGCGGTTCCGCTGACCGTCCTGGCACAGGAAAATGTGGGGGGGGGGTATAACCCGGCAGAGGAAAGCGTCATCGGGAATACGGTGACAGAGGAAGCAACAGAAACGGAATCCGGGGAGAAAGAAAGCATACCGGGATCCGAAGAAGGCACGCAGGAATCTGACGGAGAAGAAACCGCAGCAGATTCTGTGGTGAAGAAAACCGAAGACACAGAAGAACCAGAAGATGCCAAAAAGTCTGTGGAGAACCCAGAGGCGGAAGGACAGGACGGCGTATCGGAACAGGAACCGGCCGCGGAGGAGGAAGGAGCAGACATTACCGACAGTAACGGTGTACAGCCGGAGAAAAAGACAGCGCCGCAGAAAGCGGTGCGGGCTGCAAGTGCAGCGGCACAGGAGGGAGAGATTACGCCTGTTACGGGCGAGGGCTGGTCAATTGACGAAAATGGAAAGCTGACGATTGAGTCGGATGATGGGATGAAGGACTGGGGCGAATATGCGAAATTCTCAGACAATCCGTATAACAGCAGTGTAAAAACAGTGGAGCTCAATGAGAATGTGACATATTTAGTGGAAAATATGTTTTACAGGTGCGAATTTTTTACCAGTATAACAATTCCGAAGAATGTCACAAGAATAGGGTATGGTGCGTTTGCGGAATGCGGTCTGGAAGAAATAACGATTCCGGACAGTGTGACAAGCATTGAAAAGGGAGCATTTGAGAAGTGCGAAAAACTTACAAGTATAGTGATTCCGAACAGCGTGACAAGCATAGAGATGATGACATTCTCTGGCTGTAGCGGTCTGGAAGAAATAACGATTCCAGACAGTGTGACAAGCATAGACACGTTTGCATTTGTTGAATGCAGCAGTCTGACAGAAATAACGATTCCAGGCAGCGTGACAAGTATAGGAATGGGTGCATTTAATGGATGCAGCAGTCTGACAGAAATAACGATTCCAGACAATGTGGCAAGCATAGGAGCGGGTGCATTCATGGAATGCAGTGAGCTGGTAAGTGTAACTATGCTGGGAAACATGCCGCCAGCATTGCTGAAATTTGAAGACTACAATTTGACACATCACTTTGAGCAGTGTAAGTTCAAGAATGAAGGCACGAAGGGCATAAAGGTTCCGGCGGGAACTGCGGCTACATATAAAGCCGCATGGGAGGAATGGGCAGAATATATTACAGACGGGACAGACGACACGGAGGACGCTCCCATTGCTTCCGGCGAGGGCTGGACGCTCGACAGTAACGGAAAGTTGACGATTGAGTCGGATACCGGGATGGAGAACTGGTTGAAGATTAATGGGTGGATGAATCATGGTGAAAAGGTAAACAGCATAGAAATCAACAGCTCTGTGACGAGCATAGGAGAGCATGCATTTCGCCAGACTAAGATAACAAGCATAACAATTCCAGATAGTGTGACTGCCATAGGAAATTACGCGTTTGGGGAGTGTAGTGAACTGACAAGTATCACGATTCCAGACAAAGTGACGAACATAGGTGATAACCTGTTTTGGGGCTGCAGCAAGCTGACAAGCATCATAATCCCCGAAAGTGTGAAAAGCATAGGGCATATGGCATTTAATGGCTGCACCGTTCTGAACAACATAACGATCCCGTCTGGCGTGACGGAAATCCAATATGGAGCTTTTCAAGGCTGCACAGGTCTGACAGCCATAACGATTCCTGCCAACGTGACAAGTATAGGGCATAAGGCGTTTCAAAACTGCAGTAGTCTGGAAACGGTAACCATGGAGAGAAACACACCGCCGACGCTTGGAGCAGCGGGAAGCGGGACAAAGGATCATTTTACAGGCTGTAAGTTCGAGACGGAAAACACGAAGGGTATAAAAGTGCCGGCGGGAACTGCGGCTGCATATAAAGAAGCATGGCCGGATTGGGCAGAGTATATTACAGACGGGACAGACGACACGGAGGAAGAGTTTAAGCCTGTAACGGGCAAGGGCTGGGCGATTGACAAAGACGGAAAGCTGACGATCGAGTCGGATGCCGGGATGGCGGACTGGTCGCAGAATGGGACGCAGAATTATGCTAAAGGTGTAAAGAGTGTAGAAATCAACAGTTCTGTGACGGGCATAGGGGAGTATGCGTTTTATGAGAGTCAGATAACAGGCATAACAATTCCGGACAGTGTGACTGCCATAGGAAGGTACGCGTTTGGGAAGTGTAGTGCCCTGACAAGTATCACGATTCCAAACAGTGTGAAGACCATAGGTGATCATCTGTTTTCCGGCTGCACAGGTCTGGGCGAAGTAACACTTCCGACGGGCATGACAGGCATAGGGGATGGCATGTTTGAGGATTGCAGCGGTCTGAAAGGCATCACAGTCCCGGAAAGTGTGAAAAGCATAGGGACATGGGCGTTTGATGGCTGCGGCCTGGAAACCTTAACGCTTCCGTCTGGCGTGACGGAAATCAAATATGGAGCTTTTCGAGGCTGCACAGGTCTGACAGCCATAACGATCCCGGACAGGGTGGCAACTATAGGGCATATGGCATTTATGAACTGCAGCAAGCTGGAAACCGTAACCATGGAGGGAGACACACCGCCGACGCTTGGCGTATCGTCAGCGCAGGTAAAGGATCATTTTACAGGCTGTAAGTTCGTGACGGAAGACAAGACGGGCATAAAGGTTCCGGCGGGAACTGCGGCTAAATATAAAGAAGAATGGAAAGAGTGGGAGAAGTATATCGCGGGGGACAGCGCACCAGCCACACCCACCGATGAGGAAAAGGTGGCAGCGGCGAAGCAGGCAGTTGAGAAAGCGCTGGCAGACATCACGGTATCCAACGCCACCACCCAGGAAAGCCTTGCGCAGGCTATACAGGATGCAGTAAAAACCGCATTGGAAGCGGCAGGCATAGACAGCAGTGACGTAACCGTGGCAGTGGAAAATTTTGCGAAGACAGAAGCGACTACGGAAGCGGCAGGCAGAATCACCGCAAGCATAAAGATCACCAGCGGGACAGAATCCGACAGCGTGACGGTGGATAAGGCGATCGACAGGCTGCCTGGCACACCTGCGGATAAAGTGGCAGCAGTCAGGAAAGCAGTGGAAGAAGCCCTGAAGAATGCCATAG
>CASWVG010000042.1 GCA_949472775.1 uncultured Lachnospiraceae bacterium | reverse complement strand
CCGCCCGCAGCGTTTGCGCTCTGCAGCCAGGAATGGCGGTCGTCGGTTCCCCAGAACACGATTGCCGTGATCGGCACGCCTTCCTGTTGCAGGCTCTTCACCGCATCATAGAGGGATTGATACACTTCCGCCTGCTTCCGGTATTCCTCCTCCATATCGGTTCCGTCAAATCCTGTGCTGGCTTTCAGGTCGAGCTCCGTGATCTGTATCTCGTCCACAACCGCCGCGTACTTTTTCGCGCTCTGCTTAAACAGGACATCGGAAAAATTCATATCGTAATGCCCCTGCATGCCCATGCCGTCAATCCGCGCCTCCGGGTTTGCCTTGATCTTTTCAATCAGTTTACAGATCCCGTCCGCCTTTTTCGGGTTCGTATCGTTATAGTCGTTATAAAAAAGCTTTATGTGCGCCGGCGCATACTGATTGGCATACACAAACGCCCACTCCACATAGTCAAAGCTGTAAAACACCCGGAACCATGAAGAGTCGGTGCGCATGCCGCCGTCGGTATCATTTACCGCCTCGTTCACCACATCCCACGCGTAAATCATGCCCTTATATTCGCTGTCCGCACCCTCGTAGTGCTCCATCACCTGTCTGATATAATTCTCCATACGCGCCAGCATCGTCTGCTGATCCACGTAGGGTTTATCCACATTGTACTCCTCATGGAAGAACCACTCCGGCGTCTGGGAATGCCATACGAGCACATGCCCCCTGACCATGATCTTTCTCCCATCTTTGCCTGCGGTATCGTTGTATGCCTTGATTTCCTTCAGCATCATATCGGGAACCGTAAAGGAAAGAACCGGGAACCCATCCTCCCCGATATCTGGCTTATTCCCCAGTAGGGTATCGGGCTTCATTTCATTTTCCATGGTAACGCTGTTAAACTGCCCTTTTACAATGTCCATCCGCGCCTCGTCTGAGAGAGCTGCCATCGGCACGCAGACGCCCGCCCTGCCGCCGAATGCTTTCGCGAACGCATACCGCAGTGTCTGTTCGTCCGCTTCGTCCCACGCCCAATCCTGCGGATCCTGCACTGTCGCCTGTTCCGGCTCCGGTTCCTGCTCCGATGCCGCGTCCGGTTCCTCCGCCGCACTCTCCACCTCTGTCGTTTCTGTCATCTCCGCTTCGGCTGTCTGCACCGATCCGGCATTTTCAGTCTGCGTATCACCGTCCCCGCCACAGCCGGTAATCCCAAGTGTCATACCTGTGCACAACAGAGCGGCAACAAAATAATTGATCCGTCCTTTTCTCCTCATTTCCCGTCTCCTTTACCCCATAATTTAACTGCCGTGCCCGCGCACGTTTCCTTACTTCCCACTGTAAGGCAAAGGCCGACTTTCTTCTTTACAAATGTTGCCATGATACCGCCACTTATTGCTTTGCTTATCAGACACATAAAGCCCGCAAATCAGACAGGCTGTCCCGTTTTACCCATCGCCTGCTGGTACTCCTTGAGCTTTCGGTTCAGATTCTCGGATTCTCTTATATGCAGTCTCCAGATCACAGAAGAAACAACCACAAAGACAACCAGTATTCCAAGCATCATAGCAGCCAGCATAAAGATATTTTCTATATCCATCCATCCAAACCCATAACCGCTTCCCAGCACAACCACATTGATATACACATAATGCAGTCCTTTATTGAACACCGCGCGTCTGCGGCTGATCTCACGGTAAGGATGAATAAAATTGCCCAGGCTGCACACAAACGCCATCGCCAGAAGCTGCCATAAAATATCCGCATCCAGAAACGTATCGCCGGACCAGAATATATTGTTATAGACCGCACAGACAAAGACGCTGCCTGTCGTAACCATGCAGAAGGTCAGCAGCAGTTCCGTCACTCTCTTTTTGATACTTTCTGTCATATATCCCTCGTTTCCGCGCTGTTTTCCGCGCCTGTCTTTCGTTTTCTCACATCCCGAGTCTCTTTTTCAGCGCCGGCACATACTGTCTGGAAATCATAAGTCTTTCCCCGTTCATCATCTGCGCCTCAAACCGTCCGCCGAAATCCGGGGCAAACTGTTTTACCTTGGCCAGATTGATAATCACCGATTTGGACGCCCGGAAAAAGTCGGTATTGGCGTACTCTGTCTCAATCTCGTACAGCTTGTATCTGACCTCGTACACGTCCCGATCCAGATAGAGAAAAACCTTATTGTCCACCGCTTCAAAATAGAAGATATCCCCCGCGTCAATCTGTCTGATCTTATCGTTGTCTGTGACCGTAAATTTCCCGCGCCTTGTCTTTAACTCGTGAATCATCCGCAGAAGCGCCTCGTCCAGATCCCTGCATCTCACAATGATCTCTTCCTCTTCCCCGGGCGCAATATCCTGTATTGTTATCTTCATGTTTCCTTCCACTCCACTATATGATTTTCCAGCCCCCAACGTCAGAATTGTATGCCTCTTTCTGTAATCACCTTATTTCCCTCTTGCCACTCTCGCCGGATACCACCTCTGAAACCATACTGTAAAAATCCCCATCAGCACGGGTGCCGCAGAATTGATCAGTCCGGACAGACTGCTTAGCGCCGACCGCATCATAAACCAACTGCCAACTGCTGTAAACAGGTACAAAATACCCCATAGCATAGTAAGAATCCAGTTTGTTCTGATAAACAGCGGATTCTGCAAAGCCTCTTCCCCGCCATAACTGTTCTTGGAATAATGCGCCGTAAGCGGTATCTGGCCACCAGAACAGGATACCAGCCACATCACGCCAAACGCCAGATAGGAAACCGGCAGCATCTGTTTTTCAGACATGCCTGCCAGCATGGCGATACAAAATCCCGTCACCAGCACACCGCTTAGCACATCATACACCGTCTTTTTATTCCGGTAATAAAGCAACGGGACAAGCGCACATGCCGCAATGCCAAGCAGACACCCCTGCCATCTGCTGATGGAGGCTGCCACCCACAGAACAATCCACGGAATCAGCATAATGCTCATATCCGTGTTCTTCTGCGCAGGAGCTTCCTGTTCCTGTTTTGGCTGTGGACGGGAGCCACCGAAGTAATCGTCCCACTTCATCATCAGACTAAAGTCTCCCTTCACACGGTAAAGTCCCTGCATCATTGCCTCGTCTCCCCGGATCTCACCCGCCGCAATCGAGCGCCATACGGTGACGGGCGTCTCAATCTTTGTATCCGCTTTAAGGAAACCGTCCGTATAAACATGGCTGCCGTCCTTTCCCAGTACAATCTGATAACACTCCTCCACGTCCGTATAGCACATCTCCAGCACGATATCCCTGTCCTGCCAGCTCTCCTTCCGATAAAGTGCCGCCATCTGTCTCGTAAAAGTCAACGTATCCGATTCCTTTTTGGTACCGCCGCCGTTTTTTCCCGTTCCGCCGCTTTCCCGTTCTATCCCCCAGCTTGCGTCCGCGCACGCCTCAAAGGTTTCCTTCGGCAGTAGAAGCTGCGCGAGCCGCTCCCTGCTCTGAGCTGAAATCCCGCCGCCCGCGTACTCCCGTCCCGCCTGTTCCACGCAGGAGAGATATTCCCCCGTGACCGCGGACAGTTCCGGCACCCGGAACAGTTCCCCCTGTCCGCAGAAAATCGTCGTATAGTTTCCCTGCCCGCAAAGATGGTCAAACAGGCTGCAGACCCCGTCATAGTTCCCCTCTGCGGTGTAAAAGCCGCAGGTGGAGATCACCACTGTTCGTTTCCCACTCATATCGTATCTTGACGGATGCCCGCCGCTGCCGACCTGCCCTTCCCTCTCCTCCATAAAAGGAAGAAGCATGGGAAGCTGCCGGTCTATCAGATTTTTCAGTGCGCCCGGCACCGTAAAATAATACAGCGGAAAGCTCCAGATCGTGATATCCGCCCAGAGCAGGTCCTGGATCACCTGCTTCATGTCGTCCGCAATACAACATTCGCCGGGCGTGCGGTTCCAGCACGAAAAACAGCCGAGGCAAGGTTTGATATCCATCCGGCAGACCACCTGCTCTCTGATTTCCACCTCCGATGCCTCCTGCTTTATCCCCTCTAAAAATGCCTTTGTCAACTGATATGAATTGCTTTTCTCCCCTTTCGGACTTCCGTTTATCACCAGAATATGCATAGCAACCGCCTCCTTTATCTTATGGACAGATGGTAACGCACAGAAGCTTTTCTTACAAGCAAAGAAATGGTAAGCTGTCTGTTTTCGGGAGTAAGCTGCATTCGCGAAAGGCCAGCCTGTCACGCACTGCACACAAAAAGGGGGAGCCGTCACGATGATCCAGTGACGGCCGCCCCTATTATACAGGTTTTATTCCCGCAAACAGCAAGCCAAAATCATGCCTGCATTCCCCGGCCAGATCTATTTCTCTATTTCAGCCTTAAACAGCGGCAAATCTTCCCGAATCGTACCCCATACAATATTCCTGTTCACACCGGAATACCCATGGAAAATTCGATTACACTTACCATAGAGCTGTTTTCCTGGTATCGTTGTGAGCGTCACCCTTCCACATCATTTCACCAGCGCAAATGTCTCCCTCGCGATCGCAAGTTCCTCGTTCGTGGGAACAACCAGCACCTTCACCCTGGAATCCGGTGTGCTGATCTCCGCATCCTCTCCGCGCACCTGATTTTTCTCCTGGTCAAGTGTAATGCCCAGATACCCAAGGTACTCACAGACATGCTTCCGCACCAAAGGGTTATTCTCACCCACGCCAGCCGTAAAGCAGATCGCGTCCACCCCGTTCATAGCCGCGGTGTATGCGCCGATGTACTTCGCCACCCGGTAGGAAAAGGCGAGAATCGTGCGAAGCCCTCTCTCCTCCCCTGCCACATAGGATTTTTCCAGATCTCTGAAATCCGAGGACAGATTGTCGGAAAGTCCCAGCACACCCGATTTCTTATTCAGTATCGTCATCACCTCGTCAATGGACTTATTCTCCTTATTGGCAATGAACTCAATGATCGCCGGATCAATATCCCCGGAACGTGTACCCATAATCAGTCCTTCAAGGGGCGTAAGACCCATGGATGTGTCCACGCATTGCCCGTTCTCCACAGCGGAAATACTTGCGCCGTTGCCCAGATGGCAGACAATGATCTTCATGTCCTCATAATTCTTACCGAGAATCTCCGCAGCCCTCTTAGAAACGTAGGAATGGCTGGTGCCGTGGAAGCCGTATCTCCTCACCTTGTATTTCTCATAGTATTCGTAAGGCAGCCCATAAAGATACGCATGCTGGGGCATGGTCTGGTGGAATGCCGTATCGAACACGCCCACCATAGGCGTATCCGGCATCAGTTTTTTGCAGGCGTCAATACCGATCAGATTCGCCGGATTATGCAGCGGCGCCAGATCGTTGCAGGCTCTGATCGCCTCGACCACCTCGTCAGTGATGATCGTGGACGACGCAAATTTTTCTCCGCCGTGCACGATCCGGTGGCCTACCGCGCCTATTTCATCCAGAGATTTCACCACGCCCGTCTTTTCATTCATCAGCGCGTTTAAAACAAGTTCGATCGCCTTGGTGTGATCGGGCATGGGCGTCACCGTCTCTTCCTTTTCTCCGCCCGCAGGCTGGTAGACGATCTGGCTGCCCTCAATGCCGATGCGCTCACAAAGGCCTTTCGCGATCTGCTTCTCCGTCTCCGCGTCGATAAGCTGGAATTTTAAGGAGGAGCTGCCGCAGTTGATAACCAAAATATTCATAAGTTTATTCTCCCTTTCTATTAAATCCACAGTGCCGCTCGAAAAACCTTCGGTTTCCCTCGCTCGCGGGCTGTCGCCCTATCGCTCCTTAATCTGCCAAAACTGCCTGCAAGCAGTCATTTTGTCATCTTTCGGAGCGCTCTAATCTGCTTTACCCCGCAGTGCCACTCGTAAAACCTTCGGTTTTCCTCGTTCGCGGGCTTCGCCCTATGCATCCATCCGAATAGCCGCTTCGGTGAGCATGCTCCCCGCCGCGTCTATTCTTCTGTCTGCGCTAATTTGCTCTACCCCGCAGTGCCGCTCGCAAAACCTTCGGTTTCCCTCGCTCGCGGGCTGTCGCCCTATCGCTCCTTAATCTGCCAAAACTGCCTGCAAGCAGTCATTTTGTCATCTTTCGGAGCGCTCTAATCTGCTTTACCCCGCAGTGCCACTCGTAAAACCTTCGGTTTTCCTCGTTCGCGGGCTTCGCCCTATGCATCCATCCGAATAGCCGCTTCGGTGAGCATGCTCCCCGCCGCGTCTATTCTTCTGTCTGCGCACTGCTCATTGCCATCATGCAAGTTGTGCCTGTACAGCCGTCAGCGCTACCACACCCACGATGTCCTGCCAGGAGCAGCCGCGGGAGAGGTCGTTTACGGGTTTGGCGATGCCTTGGAGCATGGGGCCGTAGGCTTCCGCCTTGCCGAGCCGCTGCACCAGTTTATAGCCGATATTGCCGCAGTCCAGATTGGGGAAGATCAGCACGTTTGCCTTGCCTGCCACCTCGCTGCCGGGCGCTTTTGATTTCGCCACCTGGGGCACAAGCGCAGCGTCAGACTGGAGCTCTCCATCTATGGTGAGGTGCGGATACTGCTCGTGGGCGATCCGTGTAGCCTCCACCATCTTGTCCACCAGTGGATGCTTGGCGCTGCCCTTGGTCGAGTGGGACAGCATAGCGATGATCGGCTTCACGCCCACCAGACTCTTGAAGCTCTTGGCGGAAGTATCCGCAATCGCCGCCAGCTCCTCCGCCGTCGGATCCTGGTTCAGTCCGCAGTCCGCAAAGAGGAAGGTACCGTTGGCCCCCAGCTCACAGTCCGGTACATCCAGAATGAAAAAACCTGATACCAGTTTCACGCCGGGTGCGGTCTTTAAAATCTGCAAGGCGGGTCGCAGGGTATCCGCCGTAGCGTGACAGGCACCTGCCACCATGCCGTCCGCGTCATTCGCTTTCACCATCACCACACCGAAGGTCAGATAATCCTTAAGCAGAATCTCCCTTGCCTTCTCCGGCGTCATTCCCTTATTCTTTCTGATCTCATACAAAAGCTCCGTGTACTCATCCAGCTTATCCGTCTTTTCGGGATCTATGATCTGTACGCCGTCCAGCTCCACTTCCAGCCAGCCCGCACCGTCCATGATCTTCTCTTCATTTCCCACCATAATGATATCGGCGATCCCCTCCTTTACGATATTAGCCGCCGCGATCAGAGTCCTCTTATCGTTGGTCTCCGGCAGAACAATCGTCTTTTTATCACTTCTGGCCTTCTCTTTCATCAGATCAATATAAGACATAGCTATACCCTCCTTTAGATATTTACACATAACATTATATAATAATATAAATATAAACGCCATAGCTAAAACTATGAAGAAAGAATTGCGTGGCAATTCTTTGGTCGCAGATTCCGAATCTGCGACAAGGCAGGTAATTTTCTCATCTGTTTTCAAGAAAAAACAATACAAATCCAACGTGTTGTGATAAACTGAAAGCAGGGATTGTATGACACTTCGGGGGAAACGGAAAAGCTATGAAAACGGTCGGAATTATTGCGGAATATAATCCGTTCCATAACGGACATGCCTATCACATCAGAAAGGCAAAAGAACTCACACACGCAGACTACTGCGTGGTCGTTATGAGCGGTGATTTTGTCCAGCGCGGCGCGCCCGCCATCATGGATAAATATCTGCGCGCCGAGAGCGCTCTTTTAAATGGTGCCGATCTTGTGCTGGAGCTGCCCGTCTGTTATTCCATAAGCAGCGCCGAGCATTTTGCCCGCAGTTCAGTGGCCCTTCTGGAAAAGCTGGGTGTCGTTGACTCGCTCTGCTTCGGCAGTGAGTGTGGTGATATCCGTGTACTGACAGAGTTTGCACAGGCGCTTACGGATGAAAGCCCTGTCTTTAAGAAAACGCTGGACCGCGAGATTCGTATCGGACACACCTACCCTCAGGCGAGAAACACAGCGCTGGAAGCCTCTGCGCCCCACCTGACATCCCATATCAATGTGCTGACTACGCCGAACAACATTCTCGGTATCGAATACTGCAAGGCGCTTCTCTTCTGGGAGAGCGCGATAACACCATATAGCATTAAGCGCGCGGGTTCCTCCTACCACGATAACAGTCTGGATACCGGTTTCTGCTCTGCCATGGCTATCCGGGAATCCATCCGGCAGGCTGGCGCTTCGGAAGAACTCGCCAAGCAGATTCCCGCATCTTCCCTCGCATTGATAAAAGATGCCTACTTGAAAACTTACCCGGTTTTTACGGATGATCTTTCCCTGCTTATGCAATACCGCCTTCTCACAGAAGAAAGCGTCGGCTTTACGGACTACCCCGACATTGACAGAGAACTGTCGGACCGTATTGTCAAGTTCCTGTCTCAGTACCGTGATTTCCGCTCATTTTGTGATCTGCTGAAATCCAAGAACAGGACCTATGTAAGAATCTCCAGAAGCCTTCTACATATTCTTCTTGGTATCCACAGGGAAACCCTGCAGCAGTACGGCCAGGAAGGATGGATTTTTTATGCCCGTATGCTGGGCTTTCGTGAGAGCGCCACACCGCTTCTTTCTGCCATCAAGAAAAACGCGGGAATTCCTCTCCTTTCCAAACTTGCGGACGCGCAAAAACAGCTTGCACCGACAGGCTTTTCCATGTTGGAAAAAGACATCTATGCAAGCCATATTTACCAAAGCATTGTCCGCAATAAATTCCCCGACGAAAATTCCCTGCCGGAGATCAACGAATACAAAAATCCGATCATTAAAATTTGATCTTTTTATGCAGGGCTGACTACCTCGCCGATCCTGTTCGTGATTCTGTCTTTCACCATCTCAGCAATCTGCGTTGTGGTCATGCCCTTATATTCCTCATAGGGGATCGCTTTTAAAAAGTGTACCTGTGTCTCTACCTTCCGCAATGTCCACTCCTCAAACACTCTGTAGGAATCAATCAGCGCCACTGGCACAATCGGCACTCCTGCTTTCACCGCGCTCTTAAAACAGCCCGGCTTAAACTCTCCCACCGTATTGTGATTATGAAAGTAACCGCCCTCCGGGAAAATAATGAAACGCCGCCCCTTTTTTGTATCTTCCGCCAGTTCCCTGATAATCCTGATAGACTGTCTGGTATCATCCTTTTTCAGGCGCTTGCCCTGCACAAGGTCGATAAACTGCTTGACCAGAAGCCCGTGGGACTTGGCGTCGTCGATCACCACAGAGCAGGGCTTGTCATGGGATATCATAATCCCCAGCGCGTCGTATTTCCCCTGGTGGTTGGGGCACAGAAGATAGCCGCCTTCCGCCGGAAGGTTCTCCGCCCCGAAACGTTTCGTGTAGATGCGCCCCGCCCGCATCATACGCCGGATTGCCAGCCTTGCATACGCGTAGCACGCTTCCTCCCCGTAACGCTCCTTATGTCTTGCTTTGTATGCCATTTTGGGTATCATGTAAATTCTCGGCAGATTCCACAAGATCACCTTTATAAACCGTAACATAGATCTCTCTCCATCTTCCTTTTGCATATAACGGGTCTGTGTCATAAAGCGCAGACGCCCCCATGATGCAAACGCAAACTTTCAATCGCTCACATCAACGGTGAAAGCAACTTTAACAACGGACCAATCACGTTGGTCTTCACAAATTTATCACGGCACCATGACATTGTGATCTCCTCGCATACCCTGAAGGTCTTTTCCATATCCTTTTTCAGCTCCTCCACAGCCTGCGCCCGGTAGAGGTACACCCCGCATTCAAAGTGATGGTAAAAGCTGCGGTAATCGAAATTGATCGTGCCAATCGTCGCCGACTCGTCATCCACAAGCACACATTTTGCATGGATAAAGCCCGGGACATACTGGAATATCTTGACGCCTGCCCCGATCAGATTCTGGTAGTTGGACTGGGTCAGCCAGTAAACAAACTTCTTATCCGGCACGCCGGGTGTCACAATCCGCACATCCACACCCCGCTTCGCCGCCAGCTTGAGGGCGGTAATCATTTCATTGTCCGTAACCAGATACGGCGTGTAAATCCAGACATAGCGTCTGGCGGAGCCGATCATGTTCAGATACACATTCTCACCCAGTGTCTCGTCGTCAAAAGGCGTATCCATGTACGGCTGCACATAGCCCTCCGCCCCTGGCACCTTTTCAAAGGGATAAAAATATCTGCTGTAATCTTCCTCCGTATAGCGGGACATGTTCCACATCTGTAAAAACATGACCGTAAAGTTCCAGACACCCTTTCCCTCAATGCGGATTCCCGTATCCTTCCAATGATCCCCGTAAGGATGTTCATAGTTGATATACTCGTCCGACAGGTTAATTCCACCCGTATACGCCACCTTGCCGTCAACCACCACAATCTTTCTGTGATCCCTGTTATTCAGCACAAGCGATAAAAAAGGCACCAGCCTGTTGAATGCCACGCACTTGATTCCCTTTTTCTCAATGACCCTGTCATAGTATTTCGGCAGAAGAAACGCGCAGCCGATATCGTCATACATCAGCCGGACCTCCACGCCCTCCTTTGCCTTGCGTTCCAGAATATTCAGAATCGCATCCCACATCTTACCCTCTTTGATGATAAAAAATTCAAGAAAGATAAAATGTTCGGCTTTTTCCAGATCATCAAGCAGGTTCTCCCACCACGGACGCCCGTCCGCAAAAAACTTCGTATCGGTCTGATCCCACACCGGCGTGGCACCGTAAGTATACATATAACCGCACTGGTTTGCCTCCGCCGGATCTTCCTTCTTCAGACTTTTGATAATCTGCCTGTCCTGCACCAGACTTTTCCTTACCAGCTTGTCCGTCCGTTCCATGCTGTCCCGCAGCTTTTTGGGCACAATCACATGACCGTAGCACAGATAAAGCACACCGCCGAAAAGCGGAAACGTCAGTATCGGCACCACCCACGCCAGCTTTACGGCCGGATTGTTCGGTTTCCATATAATGTAAATCACAGCCCAGAAGGTGATAAAGCGCAGCACAAGGGAAAACCAGACATAATAATTGCCCCACTGTATAAGCACTACCAGAAAGAAGGCGATCTGTATAAGAACCAGAAGCGCTGTGATCACCACCCGGTTTAACGCGTATTGTAAAAACTTCCTCATTTCAAAAATCCCTTCACGATCTGCTCTTCCGCCTCTTTCTCCGTAAGCCCGAGCGTCATCAGTTTAATTAACTGTTCACCCGCGATCTTACCGATCGCCGCCTCATGGATCAGATTTGCGTCAATGTGGTTTGCCGTCAGCTCCGGAATCGCGCTGACACTCGCTTCGTCCATAATGATGGCATCGCATTCGCTGTGCCCGTGGCAGCTCGCATTTCCCACAATCCGGCTGCGGAATATCTGTCTGGAATGTTCCTTCGCCACCGATCTGGAAATCAGATTCACGCTGGAATCCGCTCCCGCCATGTTCACCGTAAAATCTGTCTCGGCATACTGTTTCCCGTGGGTCATAATCTTTTCTTTGATCACCAGACTCGCACCCTCCGCCACCTCCGCTGTCGTCGTGCGCGCCGTGGAATCAATCCCCTTTATCTGTACCGTCTCCATCTCCAGAGACGCACCCTCGGCAAGATGAATGTCAGTGGTGGGATTCATGATCCGTTCTCCGTTGCCATCGCCCGAGCCGTAGTGCTTTTCCACATATCTCACCTTCGCATTCTTCTCCACAAAAAAACGGTGGATGCCGGAATGCGCCGATGCCGCGGAGCCGCCGTTATGGATGCCACAGCCCGCTATGATCGTAACGTCACAGTCCTCTCCCACAAAAAAATCGTTATACACACTTTCCTGAATACCGCTCTGACTCAAAACCACCGGAATGTGCACACTCTCCCCCTTCGTGCCCGGTTTAATCCGGATATCAATGCCGGGGCAGTCCTCCTTTGTCAGAATATCTATATTGGCGGTAGTATTTCTCCCCGCCATCTCCCCGTTGGCACGGATATTGTACGCGCCTTCCGGCACTTCGTGCAGGTCCGCCACCTGCGCAAGTAATTCCTGTTGTATAGCGTCCATAGTTTCTCCGTTCCGGAGCATTTATGCGACGGCGGCGAAAACCTCAAATTCGCCTCTGCCATCATGGTATATGCGTGCTGCTCCTGCACAAATTGCTATTTGAAAAGTCTGCACATCAGTGCGATTTTTCAAACACCTCCACTCCTACAATTTATCAGTCAGCGTTTTGCATGGCTGCCCGGCTCCCAGAAGGTCCGGCATGACTTCTTCCCTGCTTCCCGTCTTCTCAATTCTGCCATCCGACAACAGCACAATCTGATCCGCAATGTTCAATATCCTCTCCTGGTGGGAAATAATCAGAATTGTCCCCTGAATCTCCGTGTGCATCTTCTCAAACACCCGGATCAGATTCTGGAAACTCCACAGATCAATCCCCGCCTCCGGCTCATCAAAAATGGAAACCTTTGCCTTTCTTGCCATGATCATTGCAATTTCAATCCGCTTCAGCTCCCCGCCCGAAAGACTGGCGTTGATTTCGCGGTTTACATAATCTCTGGCACAGAGCCCCACCTCCGAGAGCATGGAACAGACTTCCGAAACTGCCGTCTCCCTGCCAGCCGCAAGGGAAAGCATATCCTTCACCGTAAGCCCCTTAAAGCGGACCGGCTGCTGGAAGGCAAAGCTGATACCCATCTGCGCCCGCTCTGTAATGGATTTTTCCGTGATATCGACACCGTCCAGAAAAATCTGTCCCTCCGTGGGTTTCAAAATGCCCGCCACGATCTTCGCAAGCGTCGATTTTCCGCTGCCGTTCGGTCCTGTAACCGCCACAAAGCGGTCCTCCACCTTCAGATTGATATCCTTAAGTATCTCGATCTCTTTTCCGTCGTCATCAGCCTGGAAAGATATATTTTTAAGCTCCAGCATCATAAACCTCCATTCCATCAAAGCATCCCCGGGACAACTTGTCCGCGAAAGGTCCTTAATAGAGTATCTTAGCATAAATATTATGGAAAGGCAAATTATCTTAACACCATTCTATCTGGGGCTTAACCTTTCCATGTCAGAACTTCAGTTCACCGCTCAAAACACGGAACCGTCCGACTTACCTTTTCCTTCGCCCGTCATGCGGGGCATTCCGTAAAAGATTAACGGCTGCCAATGTGCAACGTATCACACAAGCAGCCGTTTCCTTTTCAGTACAGTTTCTCCCTGTCACCTTCCATTATGCAAGATAGGGTGCGATTGCCGCCTCCACTTCCGAGATCTGCGCATTGGTTTCCAGAATCCGGAACTCAATCTTTCTGGACAGATCCATGGAGAAAATACCCATGATCGACTTCGCGTCCACCACGTATCTTCCGGTGGCTATGTCAAAGTAACCGTCGAATTTCTCAATCGCGCTTACAAATCCCTTCACTCTGTCGATGGAGTTTAAATCCAGCATGTACGTCTTCATATTCACACCTCCTCTTCTGTATAACCGCCCGATTACAAGTCTGCCGGCATGAATTCCCTTCTTAATAGATTCTATGCTATTTTGAAAGATTTGTACAGAGATTTTTATTTTCCGCCCCGCAGCTCATCATAAATCCGCCCCAGAAGCTCCTCCGACAGCTCCACCTCATTGAGCACCGTATACCTGTCCTTTCTGGTATCCGCCGCCCGCATCCACGCATCCGTAAAGATTTCCTTCGTAATGCCCCAGTTCATGGGGTCCATGTCCATGTGGTACGCCTTCAAAACGGTCTCCAGCTTGCCCAGATCCTGCCCCTGCAGGCGGCAGCTCACAAGACTCCCAAGCGCCACAGCCATGCCGTGGGAAATCCGAATCTCCTTGTGGTTTTCTTCCAGAGAATGGCAGAACAGATGCTCCGAGCCGCTGCACGGTCTGGAATTTCCCGCAATCTCCATCGCCAGCCCGCCAAGCACCAGCGACTGTGTCAGTATCTTGATAAAGTCCTTACTCTTTAACGATTTCTCCTCATTGTAGCACAGAGAGGAAAACGCCATGTCCGACAGCAGGTAGGAAAAATCGTCCACCCGGTCCTTTCTGTGGGCGGCGTCCAGCTTCCAGTCGTAGAGCGCCGTGTATTTGCTGATGGTGTCGCCGATGCCGGACTGCAGGTGCGAAGCGGGCGCGCCCATCACCACGTTTACGTCCACCACGATCCCCGCCGGAATCGCACATTTTAAGGTCTTTCTCGCGTCTCCCTCGGTTCCAAGCACCGACACCGGGGAGGAGAGGCTGTCGTTGCTCAGGGTCGTGGGAACACAGATATAAGGAATTTTTCCCACAAAGCCCGCATACTTCGCCACATCCAACACCTTGCCGCCGCCCACGCCGATAATGACTTCCACATCCTTCATGCAGATGTACTTTGCCAGCTCCATCGCCTCGTCAAAACTGTTCTCGTCAATAAGGTAAAGTTCGCTCTTTGGCAAATCCCGCTGCATCTCATCCAGATAAGGCTTCATAATGGAAATCAGCGATTCCTCCGTGGTAATGACAATCTTCTTTTTTTCTATTTCCGGCACGCAGTCCGCCAGAATCTCATTTAAACGCTCGCAGGCACCCGCCTCAATAATCAGGCAGCCGGGTAAATTAAACTGGTTCATCCTTCTTCTCTCCGTTTCCTGTCCTATTTTCTCTGTCTGCGTATCAGTATACCATTCCGAAGCAGCGTGTTGTCAATATAGTGTCTGGAGAAAAGAATCTCTCCCTCTCTGGGAATCTCGATATCTTCCTCCTCGCAGTTGATGATCACCTCCACATAGTTGTCCACCCATCCCATCTTATTGAACTCGATGACTCTGGGACGGTTGATCTTGTTCGGGAAATGGAAGTCGCGGTTTCTAAGCAACGGCTCTTCCTTCCTCAGATGCAGAAGACTTCTGATAATGTCCATGCGCTCATTGTAGACGCCCCCGTCAATCTCCTCCCACGGCATACAGCGGCGGCAGTCCGGGTCGTGCCCGCCCTCCATGGCAATCTCCGTGCCGTAATAAATGCAGGGCGACCCCGGCATCGTAAAGAGCACCGCCAGCTGCTGGAAATACTCGTCCAGATTTTTCACGTCGCTTCTAAGACGCTTCGTGTCATGGGAATCCAGCAGGTTGAAAAGGACGTCGTTGGTCTGCTGCATATAGCGCGTGTAGCAGCGGTTGATGGTATATTCAAAATCCTCGTTGGTGAGGCTCTTGTCGATCCAGAAATCCTTGATGCTCTCCCCCAGCGGATAGTTCATAACAGAGTCGAACTCATCCCCCCGGAGCCACGGCATCGCGTCGTGCCAGATCTCGCCCAAAATATAGATATCCGGCTTGATCGCTTTCAGCCTGCTTCTCAGCTCCTTACAAAAGGTATGGGAAATCTCGTTCGCCACATCCAGTCTGATGCCGTCCACATCATAATTTCTAACCCAGTTTTCGCAGACCCCGATCAGATAATCCCGCACCGCCGGATTGTTCGTATTCAGTTTTGGCATATTGTCAAAGAAACCAAAGGTGTAATACCGCTTCGCCCACGCGTTGCCGCCATCCTCCGTGAAAGGCCACTCATTCACCATAAACCAGTCCCAGTATTGAGACTGCGGCCCCTTCTCCTTCACGTCCAGCCAAGGCGCAAAATTCTGACCGGAATGGTTGAACACACCGTCAAGCATCACACGGATTCCTCTGTTATGTGCCTCCCCGACCAGCGTTTTCATGGTCTCTTCCGAGCCGAAGTGCGGATCGATCTTCGTGTAATCCGTGGTGTCATACTTGTGGGAGGAGGGCGATTCGTTGACCGGCGTCAGATACACGCCCGATACCCCCAGATCACGGATATAGTCCAGTTTATTGATAATGCCCTGCAGATCGCCGCCGAAAAATTCCTGATTGGACACAGAACCCTTTACCCGCCACGGCAGCGTCCCCTCCGGGTTTGTAGCCGGGTCACCGTTGCAGAACCGCTCCGGGAAAATCTGATACCAGATCGTATCGTTCACCCACGCGGGCGTCACCGGAATATCCGCCGGATTCATCCACGGCATAATAAAGCACTGTCTGCTTCTGCCCGCAAGCGTCATCTGCGCCTCAGACACAAATCCGTCCTCAAAATAAAACCACCGCTCGTCCTCCGTCTGCAGTTCAAAATAGTATTTTAACCGCTTAAATTCGGGTCTGATGGTGGTCGTCCACCAGAGCTGGTTTTTTAACCGCTTTTTAAAAGGGATATTCAAAGCCTCCCCGTCCCAGCTCTCCCCGCCGCCAAGAATCCCCGACTTAAAGGGATCACCGTGGATAATGTTCACATACTTAACGTCATATCCCGTCCTGATATTGATGACAAGCCGCTCCTCGTCCAGCGGATAGCAGTAATTGTCGTTCGCCCTGTGATACACCGCGTTAAAATCCATAAGATACCTTCCTTTCCAGATTTCCCGCACCCCCTGCACGGGAAGAAAACGTTTTCCATTTATTTCATACTACTATCTTCTTTTCCAAAATGCAAGGACTTTATTATTTTTCAAAAAAGATTTTCCTTTTAAATCAAACAATAGTATCTAATATGAAAAGCGAGTAAAGTCTTACGACAGACCTTACTCACAATTTCATCGCCGCTTCCCGGCAACCCCGGTGCAATGCCTCCCCAAAATACTGTTTGGCAGTCTGGATATCCTTCGTCACGCCAAGTCCCGCTTCATATAGAAGCCCCATCCGATAATATGCCAGTCCGAGTCCCTGTTTTACGGACAGTCCATAAAAACAGCGCGCCTTTTCATAATCAATTTTTGTTCCGTACCCGTACTGATAGCACATCCCGAGAGAGCACTGCGCCGCTGCGTTTCCAGACAGCTCAGCCGCTTTCTGATACCATGCAAATGCCTTGTCGTAGTCCTTTGCAACGCCCTTTCCATGCAGATACAAATTGCCGATATTGTTCATCGCCCCGGTTGAGCCGTTTTCCGCCGCCATAAGATAATATTCCAACGCTTTCCGCTCATCCTGTGCGACGAATGTCCCCTCTTCATACAGGATTCCCATGCTCACCTGTGCGCGCCAGTCGCCCTTTTCATGGGCAAGCTCAGAAAGCCGCGAAAATGCTTTTTGCCGCTGTTCCATGGGGCGGTCTTCCTTCCCGACCAGCTCCACACAGGCAGCGGATTCGCAATGCATTCTCTTATGATCCACGTCCTTCAACAGCGATTCATAATAGTTTCTGTCCGTTTCCGGCAATTCTCCTTCCAACCGCAGCCTGCAGCTGCGCTCCGCCCGCGCAAGCCATTCCAGCGATTTCTCAAAATTGACATCCACGCCTTTTCCGTTTTCATACTGATAAGCGGTCAGAACCATCGCTTCCGGATTATCCTGTGCCGCCGCCTCTTCAAAAAAATGCAATGATTTCTGATAATCTGTCGAAACGCCGATTCCATTCAGCCATGCGCGTCCGACCTTGACAATGCCATCCACGTCGCCGAGAGCCGCCGCTTTCTCGTAATAGGAAAACGCCTTTTTCTCATTTTTCTCCGTCCCCACACCATAACGGTACATTTCCCCCACCACTATGAGCCAGTACGGACTGTTTTGCGCGGCGCCAAGCAGAGCCGCTTTCAGCGCCTTCTGCCGTATTTTGGACGATTCCTTCGGTGTCTTTGCCTCTGTCACGCATTTCTCATAATAATCGTTCAACGCTGACAGCGCATCCAGATCCCCTTTTTTCGCCAGTTTGTACAGTTGTTTTTCCATCTTTGCGGGATTTGCATTCATCCTGTCACCCCCCTGCCAGCCGCAAAATCTGATATACCACAAAAGCGGCAAGCCACGCCACACCACATTGCATACATACCACGCCGAAAGTCTTTAACGCGGAGCCAAGCTCCCGCTTAATGGTCGCCACCGCCGCCACGCAGGGCGTATAGAGCAGGGTAAACACGAGAAAGCTGACCGCCGATATCGGCGAAAAAATCTGCCCAAGCGTCCCGCTCAAACCGGACATGGAAGAACCGGTCAGAACGCCCAGCGTGCTCACCACCGCCTCCTTCGCCGTGAAGCCGCCGATCAGCGCCGTAGCCGCCCGCCAGTCGCCAAATCCAAGCGGGATAAAGAGCGGCGCAATCAGCTTGCCGATCATGGCGAGCAGGCTCTGCCCGGAGTCCGTCACCACATTGAAACGCATATCAAAGGTCTGTAAAAACCAGATCACCAGCGTCGCCACAAAAATCACCGTGAACGCCCGCTGTACAAAGTCCTTCGCCTTGTCCCACATTAAGAGCAGCACACTCTTTGCGGAAGGGAAACGGTAATTGGGCAGCTCCATCATAAAAGGCATGGAACTTCCCCGAAACACCGTTTTCTTTAAAACCACGGCGCACAACAGCCCTGTCAGAATCCCGAACGTGTAGAGCGCCAGCATCACAAGGACGCCCTTTCTCGCAAAAAATGCCGCCGCAAACAGCGCGTAGATCGGAATCTTCGCCGAGCAGCTGATAAAGGGAATCAGCATGATCGTCATTTTCTTATCCCGGTCAGAGGAGAGCGTCCGGGTGGACATGACCGCCGGCACGCTGCAGCCGAAGCCGATCAGCATGGACACGAAACTCTTTCCTGAAAGACCGATCTTTCTAAGCGGTCTGTCCATCACAAAGGCAATCCGCGCCATGTAGCCTGAGTCCTCCAAAATGGACAAAAAGAAAAAGAGAATCACGATAATAGGCAGGAAACTCAACACACTTCCCACGCCCGTAAAAATGCCGTCGATCACCAGACTCTTCACCACCGAATTGATGCCGTAATCGGTCAGCGCCCGTTCCGTCACCCCTGACAAGGCGTCAATCCCGAGACTTAAGAGGTCGCTCAAAAAACTGCCGATCAGTCCGAAGGTGAGATAAAACACCACCATCATAATGAGCACAAACGCAGGAATCGCAAAATACTTGTGGGTGAGCACACTGTCGATTCTCATGCTCCTCACATGCTCCCTGCTCTCCCTGCACTTGATCACCGCCTGCCCGCAGATCCGCTCGATAAAATCATAGCGCATGGCGGCAAGCGCAGCATTCCTGTCCATCCCGCTGTCCTGCTCCATCTCCACGATGCTGTGCTCCATCAGATCCAGTTCGTTTTCGGACAGCGCCAGTCTGTCTATGATCTCCGCGTCCCCTTCCACGATCTTCGTCGCCGCGAAACGGGGCGACATGCCGATCCGCTCCGCATGGTCCTCCACCTGATGGCTGACTGCATGGATACAGCGGTGCACCGGCCCCTTCTCACAAAAATCTGTCACCTTCGGGTAAATGCGCCGCGATGCCACTTCCCTGACAGCCCTGATCAGATCCTCGATGCCCTCATTTTTCGCCGCGCTGATAGCCACCACGGGAACGCCCAGCGCCTCCTCCATCTTTCCGATATCTATGGTACCGCCGTTTCCCCTCACCTCATCCATCATATTGAGGGCTATCACCATAGGAATATGTAACTCCAGCAGCTGAAGGGTGAGATAAAGGTTCCGCTCAATGTTGGTAGCGTCCACAATATTGATGATCCCGTCCGGCTTTTCCTGCAAAATAAAACTGCGGGTCACAATCTCTTCGTTGGTGTAAGGTCTGATGGAATAGATACCCGGCAGATCCACCACCGCATTCCCCTTCTCTCCCCGGATTTCTCCCATCTTGGAGTCCACCGTGACACCGGGAAAGTTGCCCACATGCTGGTTTGAACCCGTGAGCTGGTTAAACAATGTGGTTTTGCCGCTGTTCTGATTGCCTGCCAATGCATATATCATGCCATTTATCCCTCTTCCGTTCTATTTTTCCCGCCACAATTCTGTCGAAACGATACGGCCGCGGCCGCTTTTCTATACCTCAGCCACTTCGATTCTCGCCGCATCCTGCTTGCGCAGCGTCAGCTCATACCCCCGCAGGTGAATCTCAATCGGATCCCCCATAGGCGCTGCCTTCTGCACCCTGACTTTCGTCTGCGGAATCAGCCCCATGTCAAGAAGCCTGATGCGAAGCTGTCCCTCGCCGCCAACCTTTATGATTTTTACTTCTTTTCCCACTGCGATCTGATCCAATGTCATCTGCCACACTCCATTCCACTGTTCCTTTTTTCTCCCAATTTTCATTGTTAGTTTACACTAACCATAACTGTTTGTCAAGGTGTCAGTCTGTCCTGATCCACAGAAAAAGGCGGTGGAAAATCCCTGTTCTTCATCCACCGCCTGCCGTTTATTCTCTTTCACTGCACATACACATTCCGAAACGCCTTGTATGTCCTGCGCATACCCTCCTCAAAATCCGTGTAAGCCAAACCAAGCTCTGACTTTCCTTTTGCATTATCACACAAATGCGTCTCCTCCGCCACAGCGGGGAATGGCACCGGCACGCCTTGCGCCACAGCCTGTTCCACTGTGAGCGGCACTTCCGTCAGTCCTTCCAGATCTTCCGGCTGTGCCACACGCTTTAACGTATCAAAAAACATATCATAGGTAATGATCTCGTCCTGACACAGATTATATGCCTGGCCGTAAACCTTCTCGTTTCCAAGACAGGCGAGGACCGCCTGGGCAGCATCCTTCACATACACGACCTGGAACTTTCCCTGCGCATCCGTAAACCGGGGCAGCGCATGATTTTGCAGCAGCATGCCGATATAGGCGGACTCCCTTGGCGCATAGTTGTAAGGCCCATACAAAACGGCCGGGCGAAGCGATGTATAGGGGATTCCCCTGGCGCTGCAGACTTCCGCCAGCTCCCGCTCCAAAGCCGCCTTCCCCGCAATATAAGCCCCTGCCTCCCCGGCAATGTCTCTCTCCTCAAACGGTGTGTCCTCCCGCTTGATGACGGCAGGATTCCGCTCATACACATCCACCGTGCTGATGAGCACATACTGCCCGATCTTTCCCGTGATATTTTCTACGGTGTCCCGCACGTCCCCGGGCGCATAGGCACAGAAATCAATAACCGCATCATAATCCTCGCCGCAGGCCGCGGGCCGCTCATGTCTGTCCGCCCGAATCTGTCTGACGCCGAACGCCTCCATAGAGTAAGTGCCCCGGTTCCACACGGTAATCTCATGTGCCTTCGCCGCCTCCATCACAAACACCCTGCCGTAAAAATAACTACCGCCGATTATAAGAAGTTTCATTTTTCATCTCCCCACTCGCAAATCCGCGCTTACGCGCTCCCCATCCGATTTCATCGGACATTTGCTCGTTCATATCGCAGGAAAAACAAATGCCTGCTTCGCAGTCGCTTGTTTTTCCCTTGCTCGATATTAAAGAAACGGATTATAATACCGGCTCCCATCCCAGAATGTCACCATCAGATCAATTGCCAGAATGGCCGCCGCAAAGCCGATTGTCAGCCAGTCATTGCGCTTCAGCCCGCGCGCCGTATACCATGTCCGTTTCTTTTCCTTGCCAAAGCCCCGCAGTTCCATCGCATTGCTCACCGTCTCAATACGGTTTAAGCTGGACATCACAAGGGGCAGCAGAATCGCCACCGAATTTTTCAGTCTGGTAAAAAGCTTATCCTTGCCAGACAGGTCAATGCCTCTGGCCTGCTGCGCCTGACTGATATTCGTATACTCCCGCTGTACGTCCGGGATATAGCGCAGCGCCAGACTCACCGCGTAGCCCGCCCGGTAACTCACTCCGATCCGGGCCAAAGACGCCGCAAACTCACTGGGATCCGTGCAGGCGATAAAGAGCAGGGCCACCGGCACCACGCAGATCACCTTCAGCGTAATATTCAAGTGATAGAACAACTGCTGCGCCGTGACCGTATATCTGCCCACCCCGGCAAGGAGCACTGTCCTGCTCTCATAGAGTTCCACCCCGTACTCCGGTGTAAACAGGTAAATGAAAATATTGTTGAGCAGAAGAAAGACCGCCGCCAGTCCAAGAACCACACTGATATCTCTGATCCGGATCTGACTGATCCGAAAAATCACTGCGCCGATTACAAGCATGCAGGCATGCCTTGACGATCCAATTCGTTCTACAAAAACTAGTTCTTAAAGCTGTGAATCGGCGCGGGAATCCTGCCCCCGCGGTTCACAAACGCCTCGCAGGAAAAACCGTTTACCGGCATTACCGGCGCATAGCCGAAAAGTCCACCGAACTCCACCTTCTCTCCGACGCCTTTGCCGATGGCAGGAATAATGCGCACAGCCGTGGTCTTCTGGTTCACCATGCCGATCGCCATCTCATCCGCAATGATGCCCGCAATCGTCGTGTTCGGCGTGTCGCCGGGAATCGCCAGCATATCAAGCCCGACAGAGCAGACACAGGTCATTGCCTCCAGCTTCTCTATGGTGAGCGCACCCGCTGTCACCGCGTCGATCATGCCCTGATCTTCGCTGACAGGGATAAACGCGCCGCTCAATCCTCCCACATAGGAGGACGCCATCACGCCGCCCTTTTTCACCTGGTCATTTAAGAGGGCAAGGGCCGCTGTGGTACCGGGTGCGCCCGCATACTCTAAACCGATCTCGCACAGAATATCCGCCACGCTGTCGCCGATCGCCGGTGTGGGCGCAAGTGACAAATCCACAATGCCGAAGGGAATATTTAACATCCGGGACGCCTCCTGCGCCACAAGCTGTCCTACCCTGGTCACTTTGAAAGCTGTCTTCTTGATTGTCTCGCAGAGCACTTCAAAATTCTCGCCGCGCACCCGCTGCAGGGCTGTCTTGACCACGCCCGGACCGCTGACTCCCACATTGATCACCGCATCCGCCTCGGTCACGCCGTGGAACGCGCCCGCCATAAAGGGATTGTCGTCCGGCGCGTTGCAGAACACTACCAGTTTCATGCAGTCAGCGCTGTCCTGTTCTTTGCTGATAAGAGCCGTCTCCTTGATGATATCTCCCATCAGACGAACGGCATCCATATTGATGCCCGTCTTGGTAGACCCCAGATTCACGGAACTGCAGACCCGCTCCGTAGCGTGCAGCGCCTGTGGAATCGAGCGGATCAGCATCTCGTCCGCTTTCGTCATGCCCTTTGACACAAGCGCGGAATAACCGCCGATCAGGTTGACTCCTACCGCCTGCGCCGCCCGGTCCATCGTTTTGGCAAGCGTCACGAAATCCTCACTTCGTCTGCATGCCGCGCCGCCCACTAACGCCATCGGCGTGACGGAGATTCTCTTATTGACTATGGGAATGCCAAACTCCTTCTCAATCGCCTCCCCGGTCTTTACCAGGTCCTTCGCGGTTTCGGTGATCTTCTCGTAAACCTGTTCGTTTACCCTTTGCAAGTCACCGTCAATACAATCTAAAAGGCTGATGCCCAAAGTGATGGTCCGCACATCCAGATTTTCTTTGGCAATCATTTCATTGGTTTCAGCCACCTCAAATAAATTTATCATGGTTTTCTCTCCCTTAGACTCGCAAACTCGTGCCTATGCACTTCCTGTCCAATTTCATCGGCCGTTTGCTCGTTATCGGTGCAGGAAAAGCAAATACTGCTTCGCTTGCTTTTCTTATTCACCCTCTAGATCCGATGCATCTGGTCGAATATCTCTTCCTTCTGGCACTTGATGACAACGCCGATCTCCCCGCCGAGCGCATTCAGCTCGTCCACGATCACCCCGAAATCCTTGTTCGTCTGGTTCGTATCCACGATCATCATCATGTTAAAGAAGCCCTGCACGATAGTCTGGGAGATATCCAGAATATTAATCCGGTTATCCGCCAGATAAGTGCATACCCTCGCGATAATGCCCACTGTATCTTTTCCCACTACCGTTATAATTGTCTTTTTCATAGTCTCCTCTTTTCTTTCCCTTTCTCATCCTCTCGCGGCAATCACTTTGTCCCAAAAATCCTGTCTCCGGCATCCCCAACACCGGGACAGATATAGGCGTGCTCATTCAGACAGCGGTCGATATGACCAATATAAATCTGCACGTCCGGATGATCCCTCCTCATCCGCTCCACGCCCTCCGGCGCAGCGATAATGCACATAAACTTAATATTTCTGCCCCCATGTTCCTTGATGAAACGCACCGCCTGAGACCCGGAACCGCCCGTGGCAAGCATAGGATCAAGCACGATAATCGTCCTCTGTTCAATGGGCTCCGGGAGCTTACAATAATATTCGTGGGGCTCGTGTGTCTCCGGGTCCCTGTATAGTCCGATATGGCCCACCTTGGCACTCGGCACCAGCGCAAGAATACCGTTTACCATGCCAAGTCCTGCGCGCAGGATCGGAACCACCGCCAATTTCTTTCCCGCTATCCTCGGCGACATGCAGGACTCCAGTGGTGTCTCCACCTCCACGTCCTCTAATGGGAGATCCCTAAGCGCTTCATAGCCCATCAGCATGGCTATCTCCTCAATACATTTTCTAAACTCACTTGTTCCTGTGTTCTTATCCCTGATCTGCGAAATCTTGTGCTGAATCAATGGATGTTCCATCACAAATACATTTTCCATTTTATCCTCCGTCAGTGTCGATATATTTTCAGAAACTATTTATCCCCATAATGATATCGGCAGGCAAGAATATAGATATTATTATCATCTGTTTTATAAATCAGCCTGTCTTTATCATTGATGCGCCTGCTCCAGAAACCTGCCAGATTCCCACGTAACGGTACCGGCTTCCCCAGCCCGTTGTTCCTATTCCGTGCAATGTCATAAATCAGTTGATTGATCTTTTTCAATGTTTTTCTGTCCTCGGTCTGCCAGTAAAGATAATCTTCCAAACCGGTATCCGCAAACACTTTATTCACCATCTTCTGCCTCAATCAGTTCATGAACGGCAAACTGCCCGTTCTCTAACTGCGCTTTCCCTTTCATCAGCCAGTCATAGTTTACCTTATTCCCCATGACATAAACATTTTCCATCAGATTGTTATAAGATTCCTCTGATATCATAACCACATTTTTATTATCTTTTCTTGTAACGATCATCGTCTCGTAATCCTCTGTCACTTTATCCATATACATTTTCATATTATCACGAAGATTTGTATAATTCACTGCCAGCATGATAGATCACCTCCGATCGCAATATCTGTCTTTCCACACCCATAGGATAACGTACAACTTTCTGTACGTCAATACCTTTCCCCTATTTAATTTTCCGTTTTTTAATTATTACATTCTCACTTATCCCTTTTCTTACAGCCAAAAGCCAACAAACCAGAACAAAACCGCTTACCTGCCCGCCGTCTCCAGCATCCCTCGCAATTCCGTCTCCGTAATCCTGCCCTCTATAGGCTCATAATCCCCGGTCTCTCCTTTCACCGAAAGCTGCTTCGGATCTTTTTTTAATATACCCCCTTTTAGCCCTTGTTACAATATCAAACGCTCCATTTATCTTATGAATCCTGTCATCCTAATAAAATTTCCCTATCTTTGCAAAGGGGATTACCCTTTCTCCCGTAAAGTTCAAAACACCTCCGGTCCATCATGGATCAGAGGTGTCATAGTCATGTCCCCGCTTTTAAGTTCAAATAATCGTCAGCGTCCCTATCGCATCCGCCCCCACAACGATTTCTGCCATCTGTTCCCCCAGCCGGACATTGACTTTCATCTCGTGATCCGTTCTGTTTAAAAGCACCGCCACAATCTGTCCGTCCGGATTTAGAAATGCCGTCGCCTCCAATTCGTCGGAATAGACAGAAGTACCGATTCGAATCGAACCCGGCTTGATAAAATGGGTAAAATGCCATAAATAATCCGCCGTATTTCTACGAATCAATTCTCTGTGCCGCATATCAAAAAGAAAAGGGGCGTCACAAAAATTCCCCACATGGTTCGGACCTCCCTCTTCATCCAGCACGATATTCCAGTCATAAAAACCATGCATTCCGTGATTCATATTGCCAATCATATCATGCGCATACTTTTGCGCATTTTTTAGGAAATCATCTGCGGCAAACTTACAATATTCAATACACGCTTCCGATAAAATCAGCTTTTTGTCCGGAAATTTATCATGTATCATAGAAAGTGCCTCAAAGTGATCCCCGCTATACCAGTGAAACGCAATGCCAGTTACCATGTGGTCTGTCGACTCATCTATGATCTCACAGGCACGTTCATAGGCGCGCTCCTTATTATGATCCCAGATAAACACCTCGATATCGGTAAGTTTATTTTCCTGCAGCGCGGGCCACATGTAATCCCGCAGGAACTCTTTCTCCTGTCTTGCGGAATATACGCAGGAATCCCATGTCTGAACCGCCTTCGGCTCATTCTGCAGGCTGATACGTCTGACAAGATACCCCCGGTTCCGGTACTCCCTGATATAACGACAGATATAGTCCGCCCATGTTTTTTTGCACTCGGGCTTTAACTCTCCGCCGTTGTTTCTCTCTCCGTTGCTCTTCATATAAGCCGGCGGACTCCAGGGCGTAAGCATGACTTCCAGCCTGTCGCCATAGATTGCCTGCGCATCATCTAACAGCGGTAAAATAGTTTTCTCCACCCGCTCCAATTGAAATCCTGTAAAACCCCTATCCCCCGCATCTTCCACAGCCTCATAATGACCCAGGGAAAAATCGCAGCTGTCAATCGGAATGCGCACCATACGGTAGGCCATCTGTTCCGCACCAAAATACTCGCGAAGCATTGCTTCCTTCTGCCCTTCCTTCATCTGTCCATAAACATACCCTGCCGACTCTGTAAACGCGCCGCCGAAGCCTTCAAATGTCTGATAAGTCACGGACGGATACAGGTTGAGCAGTCTGTTCTCTTCCCCGCCATCCGATATAAATCCTGCTTCCATTTCCTGACGGCATCTCTTGTTTCCTTCATACCATGTACTGACATATTTTAACGCTCTCTTCTCCATTCGATCCCTGTCCTTCCTGTTTCAATCATTGATTCTGTTTCCTGTATTCTGAGGGTGACTGCCCCCTTATCTTCTTAAACACCCTGGAAAAATATTTTTCATCCCGGAATCCCACCTTGTAAGCAATTTCGTAGGTTTTCAGATAATTCTGCCGCAAATACATACAGGCATGTTCTATACGTATCTCATTCAGATAGTCGACAAATCCCTTTGATAACTGTCTCTGGAAAAGAGTGGACAGATACCCCGGTGAAATGCCAATCTTCAGTGCCACATCTGCCAGCATCAGATTCTCATAGTAATGCTCTTCCA
>CASWVG010000041.1 GCA_949472775.1 uncultured Lachnospiraceae bacterium | reverse complement strand
TTCTTGGCGAAGCAGCCTTTGCTGCTGAGCTTTAGAAGTACTTTTCGCGTTTTTACCACAAAATTGCAACAATGTAAACCATTCACGGAGAATGCCTGCACTTGGGGCATTCTCCTACGCGAAACTTAGTACTTCTTGGCGAAGCAGCCTTTGCTGCTGAGCTTTAGAAGTACTTTTCGCGTTTTTATACAATCACTTTCTTCGGACACTTTTCCTTACATGTCCCGCACCCGGTACATTTCTCCTGGTCAATAATCGCATGGAAATCCTCGATCACGATCGCGTCCGCCGGGCAGTTCCTCTTACAGAGCTGGCAGGCGATACAGCCCACATCGCAGGCTTTCATGGTCACAGGACCCTTCTCCTTTGAACTGCAGGCCACCACATGTTTGGCATCATAAGGAATCAGCTCGATCAAATGCTTCGGGCAGGCAGCCACACACTTGCCGCACGCCTTACATGCCTCCTTATCCACCACCGCTACGCCGTTTACCACATGAATGGCGTCAAAGGGACAGGCTTTCACACAGCTTCCGAAACCAAGGCAACCGTCATTACAGGATTTCGGTCCGCCGTTTGGAACAAACGCCACCATAGCGCAGTCCTCGATCCCTGTGTAATCATAGTCCACGCGTGTGCGCTCCTTGTCACCGCGGCACTTCACAAATGCCGTCATGCGCACGCTCTCACCGGCCTCCACGCCCATGATCTGCGCCACCTGCGCACCTACCTTTTCACCGCCCACAGGGCAGGCGTTTGCAGGCGCCTCCCCCTTTACAATCGCAGCCGCCAGGCCGGAGCATCCCGCATAGCCGCAGCCGCCGCAGTTATTTCCCGGAAGAACACCTAAAATGGCTTCCTCCCGCTCATCCACATCTACCTTAAACTTGATACCTGCCACGCCAAGGAACAGACCCACGAACAGGCCTACCGCTCCCACAATTCCCGTAGCCATCAAAATTCCCGCTATGTCCATACCTACCTCCACAATTTCTTACGCATCTATCACTTCAGCCCACGCACATTCGCAAAACCGCGCATTCTGCACTCCTCGCTGCTGCGCAAGCTCAGATTAGGCAAAGCGCAATCAGCTCATAAAAATGGCGTTTCCTCAGACCATCATCTTCCCGCAACCTCGTGCACGCGCGGTTTGTCTGGAAGATTCGGTCTGGCTGAACTGTTGCATTACAATAACCCCGAAAATCCGCAGAACGCAATCGCCATCAGTCCCGCCGTCACCAACACGATCGGCATTCCCTGGAAAGATTCCGGTATATCATTGTATGTCATCTTCTCCCGGATTCCCGCCAGAATAATAATGGAAATGGTAAAGCCCGCCGCTGTCGCGAAACCATTGACTACCCCAGTCAGTATTCCGTAATTCTTCTGCACGTTGGTCAGCGCCACACCGAGCACCGCGCAGTTGGTCGTGATCAGGGGCAGGTACACGCCAAGCGACTGATACAGCCCCGGAATAAACTTTTTCAGAAACATTTCCACAAACTGCACCAGCGCCGCTATAACCAGAATAAACACGATGGTCTGTAAATAGGCGATATCGAAGGGAAGCAGGATAAACTGGTAGATCGCTCCCGCCACCGCCGAGGCTAACGTGATGACAAAGATAACCGCCACGCCCATGCCCGTTGCTGTCTCTGTCTTCTTGGACACGCCAAGGAAGGGACACAGCCCCAGAAACTGGCTTAAAACCACATTATTTACCAGAGAGGATGCAATCAAAATTACCAACAATTCTTTAATCATTCTTCTTTACCTCCTCTCCCGCTGTTTCTTTTTTATCGTCGATCAGACGTTTGGCACAGCCCGTATCCGCGCAGTTCATGCAGTCGCTTCCGCAGCCGGACTGGATCTTTGACATATCTTTTCCTTTCCGCTCTCCGGCGATCTTCACCTTATTCTGAACCGCCGTCAAAAGCGCAAGCACGAAAAATGCACCCGGCGCCATGATAAAGATGCTTACCGGCACGAAACTTTCCGGCATCACGTGAAAACCGAAGATCTCTCCTGCGCCCAGAAGCTCTCTCACCGCACCGATGCAGGTAAGCGCCACGGAGAAGCCGAGCCCCATGCCGATGCCGTCAAACAGCGACGGAATCACGGGATTTTTGTAAGCATACGCCTCCGCGCGCCCGAGGATAATACAGTTTACCACGATCAGCGGAATGTAAATGCCGAGCGCGTCGTAGAGGAAGGGAATAAAACCCTGCAAAAGCAGCTCCACCATCGTCACAAAAGAGGCGATAATGACGATAAACGCCGGAATCCTTACCTTATCAGGTATGATATTCCGCAGAAGGGAAATGAAGACGTTGCTCAGTGCAAGCACCACCATCGTCGTCAGTCCCATGCCCAGACCGTTGACCGCCGAAGTTGTCACCGCAAGCGTGGGACACATACCCAGCATCAGGACAAAGGTCGGATTCTCCTTTACAATACCGTTTACAAGACGTTCCTTCGCACTATTCATTTGCACTACCTCCTCCCAATATCGTCTGGAAATAGTATAATCCGGCGTTGACTCCATTGGTCACCGCATTCGTTGTTATGGTCGCGCCGGAAATGGCGTCGATCTCATTTTCCGCCGCCGCACCGCTCTTGCTGTACACAAATTTCTCCACATTTTTGCCGGCAAACTGCGGCTTCAAAACTGCCTCAGCCTGCATGCCCAGCCCCGCTGTCTCAGATATGGCAAGCAAGGAAATGCCGTTCACGGTGCCGTCCGTGCGGACACCCATCGTAAACTGGATATCTCCGCCGTAGCCTTCCTTCGTGGTCACCGTGATCACATAGCCAAGCGTACTTCCCGCACTGTCAAGGGCTGCCATCACTTCGTCCACACTCTCCTGTCCGTAGCCTTCACTGCTCCATGTGCCCTCATCCACAGCTGTAAGCTCCATCGCCTCAAAGGAAGCCGCGTCCGCGAACACTTCCTGACATGCCTCCTGCTTCGCTTTCGCTTCCTGCTCGGCAATGGGCTCTTTTGTGACTTGATAAACCAGTCCGAGAAGGAGACCTGCAATCAGCGTGATCGCCAGCAGAATCCCTGTATTTTTCATCATTTCTTTCATGCCTTCTCTCCTCCTTTACCAAATGCTTTCGGAAGAGTGACCTTCTCAATCAGCGGCACTAAGAGGTTGCCGATGATGATCGCGTAAGACACTCCCTCCGCGGAGGGCCCGAAGATACGGAAAATCCCTGTCAGTACACCCAGCAAAAAGCCGAACACATACTGGCCTTTTTTCGTGATCGGCCTTGTCACATAGTCCGTCGCCATAAAGAACGCGCCGAGCATCAGACCGCCGCCGGAAAGATGGGCGGATATGTAAGGCCAATCAAATCCTCTGCCGCCGAACAGCGTCACAAAGACTGCCAGCGTCACAATGTAAGTGCCCGGAATCCGCAGATCAATGATTCCGAACAGAATCAGAATACACGCCCCGATCACAATGGCGATCATGGACGTCTCACCGATGGTACCCGCCGTGCGGCCGATCACCATATCCAGAATGTTGACGGATTCCCCGCTCTTCAATGCGGCGAGAGGAGTCGCTCCCGTATATGCGTCACAGTCAAAGTTTGTCATAATGGAGGTAAAGGAAATCAGCAGGAAACACCGCGCGCCGAGCGCCGGGTTCATAAAGTTCTGTCCCAGACCGCCAAACAGCATCTTCACTACCAGAATGGCGAACACGCCACCCACCACGCCGATCCACCACGGTGCGGACACCGGCAGGTTTAACGCCAGAAGCAGCCCTGTCACCACCGCGGAGTAATCTCCTATTGTCACTTTTTTCTTACAGATCTTTTCAAACGCAAACTCCGTCGCCACCGTGGAAGCCACTGTCACCAGAATCAGCAGCAGCGCCTTTGGCCCGAAGTTATAAATGCCAAATCCAGCCGCCGGAAGAAGGGCGATCACCACGGTCAGCATGATACTGCTTGTGGTGGACTTCGATCTGACATGAGGGTTGGATGACACTTTCATTAAATCACTCATCTCTTCAGTCTATGCTCCTTTCTTCGGAACTTTTCAGTTCCGAAAAAGATTCCATTTCAGTTTTGAATCATATTCTTATGGTCTTGGCAGCAAGTGCTTCGACCTGTGCCAGACATCTTTTATTTCCGCTATTACTTTTTCTTCTTGGCAAGCTGCATCTTGCGCATGGACTTGATGGTCTGCGTAAGCGGTCTCTTCGCCGGACACACAAAACTACAGCAGCCGCACTCACAGCACTCCATGCCTTCATGGGAAAGGAACGCTTCCTCATCATAGTGCTCCGCATAATCTGCCAGAAGCCTTGGCACCACGCGCCCAGGACATACCTCCACACATCGGCCGCAGTTGATGCAGGCGGAAGGCTCCATGCGGGACACCTCATCTTCCGTGAGACACAAAAGGGCGGAAGCCGTCTTGGTTGTCGGCACATCCAGTCCAAAGAGAGCAAATCCCATCATCGGGCCGCCGGATACGATTTTAACAGGCTCCTGCTTAAAGCCGCCCGCTTCCTCCACCAGTTCATGGTAATTTGTGCCGATCCGCACAATAAAATTACGCGGGTCTGCGATGGCGTCCCCGGTTACTGTGACAATACGGTTCATCAGAGGTTTTCCCTCGATCACTGCATGGTAAATTGCAACCACCGTATCCACATTGTTCACCACACAGCCAGCATCCGCGGGAAGCATGGAAGAATTGATGGCTCTTCCCGTAGTCGCGTATATGATCTGCCGCTCCGCACCCTGCGGGTACTTGGTCTTTAGCTCTTTCACGCTGATACGCGGCTCGTCCTTGGTCAGCTTTTTTAAAAGCTCTATACAATCCGGTTTGTTATCTTCCACCGCCAGAATACCCCTGGCATTCTCAAACAGCTTCAGGGAAACCTTTAAACCGCCCACCAGTTTCTCCGGCTCCTCTAACATCCTGCGGTAATCGGATGTCAGATAAGGTTCGCACTCCGCGCAGTTCGCGATCACGTAATCGATCTTCTCCGGTTCCTTTGGCGAAAGTTTAATGAATGTAGGGAAACCTGCACCGCCCATACCGACGATACCCGCCTCCTTCACACACTCGATGATCTCTTCCCTTGTCATCTCCTCAAGCGGCTTCCGCTCCGGATACTCCACTTCCTCGTAAAGCCCGTCATTTTCAATAATGATGCTCATCACGCTGTCGCCCGTGACCACACGTCTCGGCTCAATCGCCTTCACCGTACCCGATACCGTGGCATAAATAGGTGCGGAAACAAAGCCTCCCGCCTCCGCAATCTTCTGCCCCGTCAAAACCCTGTCACCCTTCTCCACAATAGGTTTTGCAGGCGCGCCGATATGCTGGGACAACGGGTAAACCAGATCTCCCTTGGGCAGCACTGCCTTGATGGGCTTATCCTTTGACAGATCCTTTCCGTCGTAGGGATGTATGCCGCCGTTAAATGTTAATTTAGCCATACCTGTAACCCTGCTCCTTTCACATTCAGTCCGCACCTCAAATTCGGTGGAACCGCTATTATAAATATACTATTTTTCGACGAAAAAAACTACTGCTAATTCAAAAAATATGTTAAGATATACGCGAAAGCAATGAGCAGTGCACATCCAGAGGATGCACATAGCGGGGAGCATGCTCACCGAAATGTTTATCCGAATGGATGCATAGGGGTGCTAAGCGCCGGTGGCGCTTGTTTAGCACGGACCGAAGCGGAGCGTAGACAGCCCGCGAACGAGGAAAACCGAAGGTTTTCCGAGTGTGCACTGCGGAGCACGCGAACAAAGAAAGCCGAAGGTTTTCGAATGTGCACTGCGAATACCTACTTGGAGGAAATTTATGCAAATCGTAAATCAAACACTGGAATCTTTCGAAATCGGCTATCCCCTGGAGCGCATCGCTCCTCCGGATCAATTTCTGTTTATAGATATTGAAACCACAGGATTTACCGCGAAAAGCTCCTCGCTCTATCTGATCGGGGCTGCTTTTTATGCGGAAGAAAACTGGCAGATCAGACAGTGGTTCTGCGAAAATCCCACAGAGGAATCCTCTGTACTGGACGCTTTCTTCAGCTTTGCCACCTCCTTCACCCATCTGATCCACTTTAACGGCAATAATTTTGACCTGCCCTACCTTCTTCAGAAATGTGAGCAGCATAAGCTGCCGCACAATTTTGACAATTTTGAGGGGATTGACCTGTACAAGCGCATTTCCCCCTACAAAGCTTTCCTGCATGTGCCCAACTGCAAGCAAAAAACGTTGGAAGCACTGCTGCACATCAACCGGGAAGACCGTTTTCACGGCGGCGAGCTCATCGAAGTTTACAGACAATATGTGGAAAATCCTTCCCCGGATGTCCGCAGCATGTTGCTGCTGCACAACAGCGACGATATGCGCGGGATGCTGCAGCTCCTTCCTCTGCTGGCATTCTATGATCTTTTTAACGGAAATATCCGCGCGAAAAAAGTGCAGGCAAACAGCTTCACTGACTATCACGGTCAAGACAGACAGGAACTGCTGATGAAACTGGTGCTTCCTACACCGCTTCCCATCTCTCTTTCTAATCTGGCGAACGGCTGTTATTTCAGTGGAGAAAAAACCGAAGGTATTCTGAAAGTGCCGCTTTACGAAGAAGAGATGAAATATTTCTATGCCAGCTATAAGGATTACTATTATCTACCGGAAGAAGATATCGCCCTCCATAAGTCAGTATCCTCTTTCGTGGATCCGTCGCACCGCGTCCAGGCGACAGCCGCCTCCTGCTACACGCGCAAATACGGCCTCTTCCTCCCCCAGTGGGATATTCTGGTAGAACCTTTCTTTAAACGGGACTATAAGAGCCATGAACTTTTCTTTGAACTCACCGACGAGCGCAAGACGGACAGGGATCTTTTTTCCCGCTACGCACAGTATCTGCTCGGAAAGATGGCAAAGACATACTGAGCCAAAGGCTTACATATTCAGATCCGGTTACAGTAAAAGGCAGCGACGAATCGCTGCCTTTTTGCTGTCATATTCATTTATAAAATTCCGCCTCGTGGAATCCCAAATCTGTTTGGAAAACGCCGCCTCCCACAATGACCTCATGATTTTGTAGAATCTCAAATCAATGCAAAAATACCGTTTCAAGCATTCTCACATCGGTTTCTGGTAGAAAAACGAATTCTTCCGCTCAAAACCCACATCCTTATGGTTAATGATCTGCTCGGTGCTTCCAATAAACAGATAACCGCCGGGCTTCAGACTCTTCTGGAACTTGCGGAACACCTCATCCTTTGCCTCTTCCGTAAAATAAATCAATACATTACGGCAGACAATCAAATGGAAATCTGTCGGATATGTATCCTTTAACAGGTTATGCTCCTTAAAGTCCACCCTGTTCTTAACTTCCTCAGAAATCTGATAAGAAGGACCGACCTTCGTAAAGAACTTCTTTTTCAGATCCGCCGGCACACCCGCCACACTCTTCTCCGCATACAGACCCATCTTCGCTTTCTCAATCACCTGCTTATCCAGATCCGTCGCGTAAATCTTAATCTGATTGATCGGCACATGTCTGGACAGCGCCATCACCAGAGAGTATGGTTCGTCACCCGTTGAGCAGGCCGCACTCCATATCTTTAAGTTCTTACCGTAGCGCTGAATCAGCTCCGGGAAAATATCTTTGTCCAGAAGCTGCCACTGATCCACATTTCTGTAGAACTCAGAAACATTGATCGTCAGATAATTGACAAACTCATCAAATCTCGCCTTATCATTCTTGAGCACCGAAACATAATTGTCATAACCGACAACCTTATTTTTGGAAATCAACGTATCGATCCGGCGCTTCATCTGCTTTTCCTTGTAAGCATTCAGATCAATCTTTGTAAGGTCATAAACCGCTTTCTTAAAGTATTCATAGTCATATGCCATGGATTCCCACCGCCCTTATTTATTATGATATAGAAGCCTTTAAAAACGCAATCTCTGCTGATACGTCTACTCTGCGTCCTCGTTTGCAATCACCGCATCAATATCTACGGATACCACGTCCTCATCAACCGCCTTCTCAGCCTTGGGCTCTGATGCAAACATCGCCTTGATACTCAGGCTGATCTTCTTGTCCGCCTCATTGAAGTCAACGACCTTCGCCGTCACTTCCTGCCCGCTCTTAAGTACATCGGATGGCTTGTCAATATGTTCCTTGCTGATCTGGGATACATGAAGCAGAGCGTCGATACCAGGCTCCAGCTCGATAAACGCACCGAAATCTGTCATGCGCGCTACCTTACCAGTCACCTCTGTACCTACCGCATATTTGCTTGCCGCATCCTTCCAGGGATTCTGATCTTCAAACTTAAGGCTTAAGGCAATCTTCGTGCCGGAAATATCCTTGATCAGCACCTTCACCACATCGCCAACCTTAAACACCTTCTTCGGATTCTCAACCCTGCCCCATGACATCTCAGAAATGTGAAGCAGACCGTCGCAGCCGCCCAGATCAATAAACGCGCCAAAGTCAGTCACATTCTTGACTGTGCCTTCCACGGTATCACCAATCTTAATTGTCTCAAAGAGCTTCTTCTGCAGCTCCGCCTTCTCCTCAAGGATCAGCTGCTTTCTGTCGCCGATGTATCTTCTTCTCTTAGGATTATATTCACTGATTACGAACTTGATCTCCTGACCAGCATATTTGTTCAGATCTTTCTCATACGTATCGGATACAAGGCTTGCCGGAATGAAGATCCTTACCTCTTCCACAACGACGCTCAAACCGCCGTCCAGCACCTGTGCCACTTTCGCCGTAAGTACTTCCCTGTTCTCATACGCTTCCTCAATGCGCTTGTTGCCTCTGTCTGCCGCAAGCCGCTTGTAAGTAAGGAGAACCTGTCCCTCGCCGTCATTTACCTTGAGCACCTTCACCTCCATGGTGTCTCCGGGCTTGGCAACGGTTGTCAAATCTACATTGGGTTCGTTTGTATATTCATTTTTCGTTAAAACACCATCTGACTTATATCCGATGTTGAGAATGATCTCTTCCGGCTTAACATCGATAACGGTACCTTCAACAACCTCTCCTGTGTGTATTGTTTTTAAAGAATCTTCTAACATTTGTTCAAAAGTTAATTCTGACATAATTTTGAACCTCCTCGATAATATTGTTTGGGGTGGATGCCCCTGCTGTAATACCCACCAGTCGGACAGATTCAGGTAACCTTAAATGCAAGTCGTCGAGCGTCTGTATATAGTAGGTCATTTCGCACTCCTGCCTGCAAATCTCATAGAGTTTCTTTGTATTAGAACTATGAGTCCCACCTATAACTATCATCACATCAACCCGTGCCGCAAGTTCTCTGGCCTCGGCCTGTCGCACTTCCGTAGCGTTACATACAGTATTCACAACACTACCATTGTAACCTCTTTCCCCGAAAATTTCAACCACATCTTGAAATTTCTTGTAGTTAAATGTCGTCTGGGAAACAATACACAGCTCTTCTTCCGGTCTTAAGACAAGATTTTTCGCCTCTTCCACGGACTCCACAATATAAGTCGCCGCCGCAGACCACCCCTTGATTCCCTCCACTTCCGGGTGTCCCGCGTTGCCGACAATCACAATACTTTTGCCCACCAAGCTCTCCTTCTCCACAATATTGTGAATCCGTTTCACAAAGGGACAGGTGGCGTCTACCACGTCAAATCCGAGTTCCTTCAGACTTTCACAGACACTCTTTTCTACCCCGTGTGAACGGATAATCACCGTGCCCCGCTCCCCTTCCGGGACCGCACACGCATCCGCAAGGGAATCAAGCACACGCACGCCACGCTTTTCAAGATCATCCACCACTTCCTCGTTATGTATGATCGGTCCGAACGTGTAAATCGGACGCCCCTCTTTTTCCCTGTTCCCAATCTGTTCATAGACGGTATCCACCGCCCGCTGTACGCCGAAGCAAAACCCTGCGTGCTCCGCCAGAATCACTTCCATAACCGACCTCCTCCATGCGGAAAATGCCCGATTTTTTTACATTCTACAGTGCGAAATATAGAAGTTCTATAGGAAACAGCCCTTGCTGCAAGCATCCGGAGCTTCTTTTCGCACACCACTCAATTTGTACAAAGAGAAATGATGGCATTCGCCACCTCTTCCACAGTCATGTGGGAGGAATCGATCAGCACCGCGTCCGCCGCCTGCTTTAAGGGGGAAATTTCCCTCGTCATATCCTGCCTGTCGCGCTCGATAATATCCTTCTCAATCGTTTCAAGGTCACAGCTTTCTCCTTTTGCCATAAGTTCCTTATAGCGGCGCAGCGCTCTCTCGTGGCTGTCCGCCGTCAGATACACCTTCACCTGGGCACCAGGCAGCACACAGGTCCCGATGTCTCGCCCATCCATCACCACATCCGCGTCCGCTGCCAGTTTCTGCTGCAGCTGCGTCAGTTTCTTACGGACCCGGGGATTCGGGCTGCTGACAGATGCCATCCTGCCCACCTCTTCTGTACGGATATAGGCGTTTACATTTTCACCGTTTAAGTACACTACCTGCTCGCCGTTCTCATAAGCGATGGTGATATCCGCCCCCTGGCATTTCTCATCGATCTGTTCCGGCGATGCGTTCTCTCTGATCAGATACAGCGCCATAGCGCGGTACATGGCTCCCGTGTCCACGTAGATATATCCTTTCTTTGCCGCTATCATCTTTGCGATTGTACTCTTGCCCGCTCCTGCGGGTCCGTCGATTGCAATATTAAATCCCATCGCTCCCCCTACCTTTCTGATTTTTTTGCGGAGAATGCCGCACTTTGGCATTCTCCTGCGTGAAAGTGATTTGCGAAGCAAATCTAGTGCTTCTTGGCGTCCTGTCCAATGGCGGGACGTCTTTAGAAGCACTTTTCACGCTGCTCCCGGCCAGATACCCCGTAGACCATGCTATCTGTAAGTTAAATCCTCCCGTGAGTCCGTCCAGATCCAGCACCTCTCCCGCAAAATAAAGTCCCCGGATCCGCTTAGACTCCATCGTGGAGGGATTGACCTCCTTCACCGACACGCCGCCCTGGGTAATGACCGCCTCTTCAAAGCCTCGCTTCCCGCGCACCTGCAGGGTAAAGGCTTTCGTCAGCTCTGTCAGCCGCCGCCGTTCCTGTTTCGTCACCTCATGTACCTTTTTCTCCGGGTCGATGCCCGACCTCTCTATCATAACAGAAATCAGCTTCGCCGGATAGAGCCCGCCCAGCGCATTTTTGAACTGCCGGTTCCTGTTTTCCTCAAAGTCCCTCAAAATTCTTTTATCAAGCTGTTCCTCTGACAGCGCAGGCTTCAGATCAATTGTCAGAACTGCCACATCTGCCACTTTCCTCTTCCCCAAATAGCTGCTGGCAGACAGTACCAGCGGTCCACTCACCCCATAATGGGTAAAAAGCATCTCTCCAAATCCCTGATACAGCTTCTTTTTCCCGCAGGTCATGGTAAGAGATACATTTTTAAGAGATAACCCTTGTAATTTTTTACACCAGTCCTCTTCCGTTTCCAGAGGCACCAGCGCTGGTACACAGTCTGTCACCTTATGCCCAAGTTCCCGCGCCATCCGATGACCGTCTCCGGTAGACCCTGTACTCTGATAGGACAGACCACCCGTCGCCACAATCACTGTCCCTGCGGGAATCACACTCCCATCCACAAGTATTACTCCTGTTATTTTTTCGCCATCCGTCTTAATCTCCCGCACTGCGCTGTGGAGCCGCACCTGCACTCCTCTTTTTCTGAGGAACCTCTCAAAGGCCGCCGTCACATCCGATGCGTGATCTGAAGCCGGAAACACCCTCTCTCCGCGTTCCTCTTTTAAATAACATCCGTTTTCTTCCAGAAACATTTCCAATCGCTTGTTATCAAACGCATGAAACGCGCTGTAAAGAAATTTCGGATTGCTCACAATATTTTCAAAAAACTTGTCCCGCTCACAGGCATTGGTTACATTACATCGCCCCTTGCCCGTGATATAAAGTTTTTTGCCAAGTTTTTCATTTTTCTCTAATAAAATAACAGGGCGTCCGTTTTCCGCCGCCGCGGCCGCCGCCATCATTCCCGCCGCACCGCCGCCGATCACGACCGCCTGATCTTTATCTATATTCATCATTTTCCCCACTCTATATCACACTTCACAGAGAATGCCCGTATTTTGGTATTCTCTCATGCGAAACTTAGTACTTCTTGATGTTGCGTCCTATGGCAGAACATCTTTAGAAGTACTTTTCGCGTTGCTATTCCGACCTTTTCCGGAGCGGATAGTTTAACATCGGCTCCTCATCTATAAAGTTAATTTCATCATTCAGATAAACCTGATAATTATTCCAGGCCTCTTCCAGATTCTTAAGGTTCTCCTTCACTTCCTCAGGCTGTTTCAGGCACATCGCCACCACAAGCGCGTTGATCATGCTAAGGGGTGCCACAAGCGAGTCCACGATGGAAACCATATCGCTTCTGGCAAAGAGATTGCAGGAGGAGTAGAGATTCATCGGCGAATGCACCGAATCTGTCACCGCAATCACTTTTGCGTTCCTGTCGTTGGCAAACTCCATCGCCTTTAAGGTTCTCATGGAATATCTGGGAAAGCTGATCCCCACAAAAGCGTCCCTCTCGTCGATACGGATCATCTGCTCGAATGTTTCCGAGACACTTGTTGTCCGAAGGAGCACCACGTTACCCCGGATCATATTCAGATAAAACTGCAAAAAGTCTGCCAGCGGCTCGCAGCTCCTGACCCCCATGATATAGACTGTCTTTGCCGCCAGAATGATATCCACCGCTGTCTCGAAAGCCACCGGATCCAGATTGTGTATCGTGTCCTGAATTTTTTCAATATCCGCCTGCAAAACGGAATTTAAGATCTCCGACTGTGTACTTTTGCCGTACTTTGCACCGATCTTCTGTACGGAATTGATCTTATTCTGCACCCAGTACTCCAGATCCCTCTGAAATTCCGGATATCCATTATAGCCGATGAACATGGCATAGCGCACCACAGTGGATTCGCTCACCCCCACTGTATCCCCAAGCTTCGCAGCCGTCATAAACACCGCCTGATCGTAATGATCGTAGATAAAAGCAGAAATCGCCTTCTGCCCTTTGCTCATCTTACCGTAATATTCATTTATTCTCGTTAAAATGTCATACCGGTTTTCTATCGCCATCGTATAACCTTTCTATATTCAGCAGAGAATACAGCTTTTAGACATTCTGAAATGCGCCGTAGCATTCCTCCAGAAGTTTGATGGTATCCTCTTCCTGCAGATCATAATCCCCTGTCAGAGTCATACATGCCGCACCATGGATAAAAATCCACATCTTCATAAACATCCCACTTGGATCTTTACAGCCGAATATCTTGGCGCTGTTGATCTCGCGCACCACCGCGCCGTTTTTACCGTTCAGCATATCATAGAGACTTTTTCCGTGGCGGTTCTCCGACAAAAATAACAGACGGAATAAATTCTGTTCCTCCTGTGAAAAACGAATATAAGCAAGTCCCAGATTGACAAAGGGCGTGTTGTTCAGCTTCGGGAACTCCTCGTAATAAGCGCTGAAGAATTCCATCGCCTTCACAAACAGATCATCCCCCAGTTCCTCCATGTTCTTGTACACACGGAAAATCGGCTGTGTCGAACACCCCGCCTTCGCCGCCAGTGTCCTCGCGCTCACCTGGCCAAAACCATCCGTCCGCGCCATCTCAAAAGCCGCGTTCAGTATGTTGCTTTTTGTAATCGTCTCTTTTCTTGCCATAAGAATGTACCTCTCCCGCTCTCCTGTAGCCTTTTACAGCCTCTTTTGGTAACGTATGTTATTATAATATATTATGTAACCTACGTCAACCCCTTTTTACAGAAAATGTCAAAACCTTTATAAACATGTCATATTCTATGTAAACAAAAGACACAGCTCTCGGGAAAAATACCCTGCCGCTGTGTCTTTCAAACACCCGTTTTTTGCACTACCTATCTTTTAACCGTCACCTTAATCTTTGTATTCACATCCTTGGCGATCCCATCCCTGCCCTCCAGTGTTATGATGACCGGAACTGTGTAAGTTTTTCCTTTCATGCCGCTCACTGTAAGCGCACCATCCCTGTCTGTCAGCACAAGCTCTGCCAGCGCATAATGATCTTTGGAGCCGCTCTTTTTCCAGCACACGGTGATATCTTCCTTCCCGTCCCTGTTGCAGTCTATGCCGCCGGAAAGTTCCTTGATTCGGTATCCCATGCCATCTGGCAGTTCAAAACTGCAGCTTCTGGTAAAACGGTCATTTCCCGCAAACAATATCTGTCCATTGCCGTGCACTGTCACCTTGGGCACGGACTGTTTTGGCCGGACCGTAAAGGTTGGTGTCTGTACCCGGACGGTGTCCCCGTTCTCCCGCTTAACCGTGCAGCGGATTGCCAGCCGGTAGCGCTGTCCTGCCTTCAGCTTGCTCTCGCTTCCCTCTTTCACTCTTATACGGTACAGACCGGGCTGGGAGGGCAGATAGAAGAGATTAAAATATTTACTGTACTCCCCTGTCAATGAAATACCGCTCTGATTGTCGTAACTGTAATGGTCACCCATGTTCTTCACAGTAATTCCGACTTCCACGCAATTTTCATAGATCTTCGGACTCTTTGCCAGATCCAGACCGCCCGACAGTTTCGCCTTCGCAATGGCTGCCTTGTCTGTCGTTTGAATCTTTAAAGTGAGCGCTTTTCCTTCGACACGGTTTCCTAAGGCATCCTGGAAGCAGGGGATCACCTTAAAGCTGTAGGTTCCGTTTTTGACTGCATCCTGCCTCATGGTCTGCGCCCGGTTTACCCTCACCACAATACGGTTGCTCCCCGCACGCTCCTGCTCCATCTCCAGAACATCGTTATCTAATAACGACTGTGATTTCTCGTTTTTCCCCTCGATGATAATGTCCTCGCAGGAAAGTGCCGCCGTATAGGCACCTTTCAGCTCGATATCGGTGTAATCCGTACCCACATACCGCGTATTCACCACCAGCTTCGTCTTCGTCAGACAGGGCGTGGGGGCCGCAAGTTTAATCGTATGTACCGCAGTTAAGGGCTCCCGCCAGTAATCGGAAACAACGGTCATTTGCAGTTTTTCACTGCCCTGTGTCTTGCCGCCTATATAAGTATAGTTCCTGTCCCCGGTCTTTTTCACATCCTTGTTCAGGAAAGTCAGCTCCGAGTAGCAGATCCTCGGGTCGTCTGTCCCGGCAGAACCGCTGTTTTTATAGACAAGCCTCTTATTCTCTGGATGATACAGCAAAAAGCTGCCCTGCGTATGCCCCTCCAGAGACGGAATCAGGGTGGCCTGTGCCTCCTTCACGGTAATCACAGGCTTTTTATAGTTCCACTTGAGAGAGACAGGCGTCTCAACCGGCTCCGCAAAGCCCTTGTATTTTATTTTCATCTGCCCGGAAACAATCCCCGGATCTGCCAGTTTTTTCCCCTCCGTAATCTGAACATTCTCCTGGGAAAAGTACAGACGCTGCACGTTCTTTCCCTTCTTTGACGTGTCAAACCCATAGTCCGACGAAACGGCCGCAAAACCATTGCCTTCTCCTGAAGCGGTATCTGTCCACCTGACGGATTCGATTTCGACTCCTTTCTGCCCTATCCCGATATCCACGGAAGCGGGATCTGTGCGGTAGAACAGATTTGCCGGTCTCACCGACTTCACTGTCACCTTCGGCTGTTTCGTCTGCACCGTCACTTTGAGCGGATAAAAATGGGATCCCACCAGGATACCCGGTGCAGTCACACCCAGATAACAGTCATAGACTTTCTCTTCCACAGAGTCAGTCGGACATACAAGATAGCAGTATTTTCCGCCTTCTTCATATTCGACAAGTTCCAGATCAGTCTCCAGCGTCTTTTTATCGCTCTTCCAGAGTCTGATATGATTCATTTTTGAAATCCCATAGACAGAAACGACTTCCACCGCCCCGTTATTTTCACAGGCAAGCCGCTTTCCCTCTTCACTGTCAAAATCATAGGCCGGATTCACCGTTACCTTGGAAACATTCACTCTGGGCGCAAGGTTTCGGATCTCAATCTGCGCTGTGGAGGTATGACCCGCCTTATCTTTCGCCTTCGCTGTCAGGATCGTATGTCCCTCTCCGACAATCTTGATCTCCGCCGTGCGGGTATCCCTGGATGGCTTCACCGTTGCCACTTTTTTGTCCGAAACGCTCCAGCCCAGTTTCACCTTCTCAAAAGCAGCCTCCTCGTTGTTTCTGTCAAAAAGCGCAGCCTGGACACGAAACGTCTTAACATTTCCGTTATAGTTTATCAGAATTCGCCCATTTTCCGTAGAGATACCTGTCATCTTCTCCGGCGTAATCGTGAGATATGCCTGCTTTTCCTCCACGGCACGAATCTTAAAGCTTGTCTTCGCCAGAATCTTCTCCCGTTTTGTCCTGGGATCCATCATCTTAAGAACCGGTTTCAGGGTATAATTCCCCTTCTTCACCGCCGTCACCGTATAATGCCGCCTGTGGTCATCATACGGTTCCTCCTCTTCTTTCAGAACAATTCCGGCAGGCGCATCTATTTCCATCCATGTATAATCCCGGGTCGTATCACACTTAATGTCTCCGCCAAAAAGGATCTCCACGCACATCGTCAGGGAATCAGATCCTTCCGACAGATTTCCCTCCTTGTCCACACGCCCCACCTCGAGCACATGATTGTGGTTTTCTCCTTCCGCCTCATAGGCCGAAAGGCCGGTCACCCTGCCGATTTTAACATAAATGCTTCTTTCCTCCGGGTAATACTGTTCTCCGTCATAAAAGACGTCAAAGCGATACCCCTCCGTATTCTCCCCGTTAATCAAAATGGGCGTATCCGGGTATTGCCATTTCCATCCTTCCCAGCCATCTGGCAATTTCACATCACCCAGCTTTTTATGCGTCTTTTCCAGCACATATGGCATTCCTTGACCAGCGGCTGGCAGCTCCTTGAAGTGCAGCATCACTTCACAGGACTGCATCTGATACAGCACCGTGCCATCCGTATTCTTCGGCTCCACACGAAGCAAGGCGCTCCCTGCCTTGTGAGGTATAATTTTTCCCGTCTCGTCCACTGTCGCCACTTCCGGATCATCGATGCTCCAGTTGAAATCTTCTCTGTCAAAGCTCTGTCTGGAAGGCATAATCTCCCCCAGCGCTGTGTATGTAATGATGCCCTCTGGATAAGCCAGCGTATACTGCACGCGTCCCGCCTCATCCTTCGTCTCCTCCTTAACTGCCGGATAAGCAGATCTGCTCGGGCTGAATCCCGTGATTGCAAATCCCTTTCCCGTAGAAGGCTGCACGGAAACAGTCAGGAAGGCATTCACCTGATCCTCCTCTGACGTAAATACCAGTCTGGTCTCACCTGCGCGCTTTGTCACGATCACGCCGTCCGTCCACTGCGCAATGGATTCATTGCCGGAACGAACCTTTGCGGAGACTTCCACAGGATTCCTGTCCACTGCGCTGCACAGAACATATCCCTCACAGGAAACACCCCTTGCCACAGTCAGTTTCGCACCTTCCACAAGAGAGACACTGCCGTCCGCAGCCTTCCTGCCGATCTGATAATCTCCCACTGTCACTTCGCAGGAAGCAGAAACCTCCGGCGCATAGACGGATGTGGCTGTAATCGTGGCTGTGCCCGCCGCCAGTGCGGATACCTTACCATCCTTCGTCACTGTGGCAACTGTCTCATCACTGCTCTTCCATTCCAGATCAACAGCCGCCTCAACCGGCTCCCACTGTACCTTCAGATTTTCATAGCCAAAACGTCTTTCCTCTTTATATAGCGCGTTTGCATTCAGATACAGCCGCTCCTGCGACATTTTCAAAAGCGTAGGCCTGACTGCCGCCTGAGTGGTAAAGCTCCCGAAAGCTTTGTATGCATCCCTTGTCACATCCTCGGGTTTCTCACATTCCCCATCATTACTCAGCACTGCCGCAAACTCATACTCTGTCCCCTTTAACAGCCCTGTCAGCGTCGCAGAGACAGACTCATTCTCCACACCACTCACATTTACCCTGCGCTCAAGCCTCTCATACGCGTTATCTCCCTTGACGCGATAGAAAAATTGAATAAAGGAACTACGGTTCTCCGCATTCCCGGAGAATTTCACCCGCAGGATCACATTCGTTTCTCCCACTTCGGCCTGTGCATCAGACAGACTGCGGCTGTCCGCCGTGGTCGCAAAAGTGATTGATTTTGGGTGCTTCAAACTGTCTCTTGCCGCATCATCAGATTCACCAAAGCCCATCGTGAGTTCGTAAGAAGTCTCCTCCTCCAGCTCTCCGATCACAAAGGCGTCTTCCGCATCCTTATGTCCTGTCCTGGCCGAATACACCTTTTCCCACGACGCTTCTTCCGTCTCTGAAGCCTTTCTGAAATACCCGAGAAGATATCCATCATCCGCGCCTTCCATATGGCTTAAGGTATAATATATACCCGCAGAAAAGGTTTTCGGCTCCACGGTTATTTCCACATTCCGCAAATCCGCTGCTGTCCTGAATTCCCCCTCCGCGACATGCTTCAGCTCCGCCGGATCTGGATCCTTCTTCGTTTTAAACCCGACCCGATACTCATAGACTGTATTTTCCTTCAATCCTTCCAGCCGGATTGTTTCGACTTCCTCGTTTGTATAATAACCCTTATCTTTTAAGATCTCCCACTGCTCCTGTCCCTTCTCTCTGAAAAAGTACGCAACATGATTGTCACTCGCCACTTCCATATCGAACATGCGGCAGATTAACTGCGCCGACGTCATAGAGGCTGTCACATCCACTTCCAGGCGCCGCGTATCGGTTATGGTCGTCACGGTACCCGTCACCGTATGCGTAAGAAATGGAACATCGTCACTCAGTTCCCTGGCAAAACCGATCAAATACTCATAGTCTGTAGCTTCCTTAAGCACTGACAAAAGAAAACTGCCATCCCGTGTTGCAGGTCTGGAGCTGATCTCCTTCCATGTTCCGTTAAAACCTGCCAGCCTGTAATAGCACTTCACATAATCCCTCGTATATCGGTCACACCCAGTCAAAGCATAGTACAGCTCCACATCTTCCGCATGACTCTCTGTCCTTGTAACCGCCACAGATCTGCTATCCTTCTGTGTCCGAAAGACATCCGTCACATAAAACTTATTTCCGCTTCCGCTGCCCACGGAAAACTCGTACTCCGTATCCTCCCTAAGCAGTTCAAAGAACAGCGTATTGCTGTAATTGTTGCCGGGTCCCAGCTCATAATCCAAGCTGCTTTTCGTGTAAGTCTGCTCACCCTTTTTCCGAATATAGCGATACAGGGTAACCCCATAGTCATACTCTTTTAAGACAGCCACATCCGCTTCCCCGAGTGTGATCTTGTGTCCCTGGGAATTGCAGGAGCCGCCCACTCTCTCCAGCGTTATGTGCGGTTTCTCGGTAAGAAGGCTCTCATAGGACACCGCCAGCAGATCCTTGCTGTTAGTGTCCACATCCGCAGATTTGCCTACGAGCCACCGCAGACGGTAATTGCTGTCGGGATACGGCACCCAGCCGGCGGCCGCTGTGGAAAATGCCGTCTGATAGCCGTTTGTCCCATTTAGTTCCACCGGCTCCCCTACATTTTTATACCCCCATTTGTCGGTTGGCAGGAGGGAATAGGCCTGTAATTGCAGATAATAGCTGTCTGTCAGCTTCCCATCCCCCGTAAGCCGATAGGTGTGCACAAAATGAAACGGCCCCACTTCGTCCGATGCCGCCTGCACCCGCTCCAAGTGTACGCCTAGCTCATTTTCGATACTGCAGGTAACTCTTTTCTCCGCTCCGCCTGCAGTCAGAACAAACTCATAATCCGTTCCCATACTCGCCATAGGCAGCCCGAGAACCTGTTCGCCTTTCCCATCTTTCAGCTCTATAACGCAGTGTCCATATTCCCTCAAGCCATTTACCGGGCGATAAAAAACAGCCACGTTCCTGCTTCCTGTAAATCTCTGAACCGCCGCGGTCAGCTTCACCTGCGGATTGCCATTTTCATCCGATGCCTCCTGTTCCACTTGAAAAGCGATATCTGTCTCTTCCAGATAAGCCATCTTCGGTGACCTGACATCATCGATCTGCATTCGCACCGTGCTCACATTATCCTGATGGAACGTCATACCGATCTCTGCCGCATAACTGACCGCCGGTTTCAAAAAGAGCCCCGTTTCGGCCGTGTCAAAATTCACCGTAAAATAGCTCCCTGGTTTTCTGTCACTGACTTGAAGCGCCTTGCTGAACGTACATTCCCGCCTCTCAGTATCTGTCATACGGCAGGACAGGTAGGCGATCCCTTCCGTCCCATCATAGCGCGGATTTGCTTTCACCGTCAGCGTGGAAAAGTCTTCCGAAATCTCCGCCACGGCATCCACAAAGTCCACTCTTGTATCTTGCGTGGAATAGATCAGCGTCTTTAAAACCTCGTTAGTCGCCCCGTCCAGAATCTCAAATCGATATTGCTTCCCCTCATTCAGATAGTTAAAAACATACTTTCTCCATTTATTCAGGGCTATCGTCTGCGCTTTCGCAGAACCGTCTACAGGCTGATACCGGCATTCCAGATACCTGTTCAACAAAAATTCCAAGTCAAGCGTAATCGAATTTTTCTCACAGACAGCTTCGTGCACATACACGATGTCCTCGCTATCTGCCCCCTCAATGGCAATGGGGTCCATACCCGTAAGAAGCGCGACAAACCCTTCTTTCGCTGCGTTGCGGCTAATCACAAACGCTGTCTCATAGCTTCCCTCAGAAAGCGTGCCTGTGCACGTCGTCTTGCCCGGTGTGCTTGCATCTATTCCGCTGTCTCTCGGTTCAAAGGTATCCCCCTCCGAATGGTCTGCCGGACAGACGCAGGCCTGCAGAACATGCGAGCTGTTGAATGCCTCTGCCACCTCCACCTGAATGCGGCTTTTTCCCGCTCTCGCCTTCAAAGTCACTGCATCCCCGTCCGGCAGCTTTGCCGTGTAACTTCCGTCACCGTTCTTCGTTAATGCTGTCTGGTAGGCCGCCCACATAGTATATGTCAGGCTGCCGTCTTCTTTATACGTATAAGTTCCGAAATAGACCGTTTCTCCCTTTTCCATATAATTGGTAGTGACGGTGAGCGCTTGCGATGAACTGGAAGATGTGACCCTTAACGCAGAGTCTTTGTCCGGCGCTCCATAAAAACCGATGCTGACAGCTCTGGAAAAGCCCTCCTTCGTATAAAAGGCATATCTTCCTGCCTCTGGCGCTGTAAAAGAATACCAGACATAGTTGTTCTGATTTGTATAGGGTGGTAATGTAACCTGCACACCTTCTTTGGACGCAGCCTCGAAATCGATGGGCGTCACCTCAGAAGTGCGCGCAGAAAAGGCCGCTGCAGACAGCGTATTCTCCGACAGGCTGTTCCCGGAAACGGTATTCTCCGCTTCTTCCGGCTGGTCATCCCCAGGCTCGTCCGGGATATCCCCTTCTGTATCAGGAATTTCCGGCTCATGCGGGTTCTCCTCCTCTGTATCGGGGCTTTCCGGCTCCTGCGGATTTTCCTCCTCTGTATCGGAGGTTTCCGGCTCCTGCGGGTTCTCCTCCTCTGTATCAGAGCTTTCCGGCTCCTGCGGATTCTCCTCCTCTGTATCGGGGCTTTCCGGCTCCTGCGGATTCTCCTCCTCTGTGCCAGGGACATCCGGCTCCCGTCCGTCTTCTCCCTTTCCCGGGTCTTGCGCCTGCTCTTCTGCCGATGAACCGGCAGTCCCCTCGTCAGACATATTGCCATTATCTTCAGACTCTCCGGCTCCGGGGTCCGTCTCACTGGCACCCGCAACGGCCAAAACAGGATCTGTCTGTGCAGCGTAAGCCGTCATTGGGCTTTCCAACGCCAAAACGGCTGCTAACGTAACTGTCAAAATTCGATGAAACATTATGGTATTCCTTTCTGTGTCAAAACCGGGATAAAAAGTGATAAAAGAAGTGCTGTTTTTATTATAGTACACGGCGCAAGCCGCCACAAGCCGCAGAAATCGAGAAAAAAAGAAGTTTTTTAGCTTAATTTAGCATATATATACACAAAAATACAGCTTCCATAAAAGTAACTTTACAGAAGCTGCATTCTGACTCACTGATTTTATCTGATCATTAAACGGGGTAAGCTCCGTTCTTCGTATCCGCCTGGGTCAGGTCAACTTTCTCCTGCTGTGCCTGACGGTACTTGAAGAAGTCGATTGCCACCTGCGGGAACAGAGCGTAGGACAGTACGTCTTCATCCTGCTGTTTCCACTCTTTCATTTCTGCTTCCAGACCTGCAAGCTCCGGCTCTGTGTGACCGGTCGCCTCAGCGGAGCGGGCGGTAGAGCGCTTCTCGCCGGGAATAACCTTGTCGATCACTTCCTGGCTCATAGGTTTAACCGTCTGTCCGTAGTTACCGCGGAGCAGATCCTTGAACTCACCGGTTGCCATCTTATATCTCTCGCCCATCAGCACATTAAACACTGCCTGTGTGCCGACAATCTGGGAGGAAGGCGTAACCAGAGGCGGCTCACCGCAGTCCTTACGAACTCTGGGGATCTCTTCCAGCACATCCTGGTATTTATCTTCTGCCTTCTGCTCTTTCAGCTGGCTTACCATGTTGGACAGCATACCGCCGGGAACCTGATAGCGCAGCGTATTGATGTTTACGCCAAGCACCTTCGTGCTCATCAGGCCGGATGCAATGCACTCCTCACGGTAAGGGCGGAAGTAGTCCGCGATCTGTGCCAGAATTTCCTGATCATATCCGGTATCGTACTCGGTACCCTTAAATGTCTCAACCATAACCTCCGTCGCAGGCTGGGAAGTACCAAGCGCAAAAGGAGAAATCGCGCAGTCGATAATATCCACGCCCGCCTCGACAGCTTTCAGATAGGTCATGGAAGCCACGCCGGACGTATAGTGTGTATGAAGCTGGATCGGAAGCTTTGTGCTCTCCTTTAACGTCTTAACGAGCTCCGCCGCGCGGTAAGGAACGAGCAGGCCTGCCATATCCTTGATGCAGATGGAATCTGCACCCATCTCTTCTATCTTTTTCGCCATGTCAGCCCAATACTCTAAGGTATAGGCGTCGCCGAGTGTGTAGGAAAGCGCGATCTGGGACTGGCCTCTGCCCTCCTGCTTTTTAATCTTGTTGGTTGCGTCCACCGCCGCCTGGAGGTTCCGGATATCGTTCAGGCAGTCAAAAATTCTGATCACATCAATACCATTTGCGATGGACTTCTCAACGAACGCGTACACCACATCATCTGCGTAAGGTCTGTAGCCCAGAATATTCTGACCTCTGAATAACATCTGTAATTTTGTGTTTTTAAAGCCGTCCCTTAACTTTCTCAGTCTCTCCCAGGGATCTTCCTTCAGGAAACGGAGAGATGCATCGAAAGTTGCACCGCCCCAGCACTCCACTGCAGCGTAACCGACTTTATCCATTTTATCTACGATCGGAAGCATCTTTTCGGTAGGCATTCTGGTCGCAATCAGAGACTGATGTGCGTCACGAAGAACGGTTTCCATGATTCCAACCGGCTTTTTTGTCTGTTCTGCCATTATTTTTCATTCCTTTCTCATAATATTAAATTTCTACACGCTGAGGTCGCAAAGCGATCCTCACAACCGGACGAAGTTCGATTTGTGTTTAGAATACGCCGAATACTGCCATAAAGGTACCTGCCGCTACAGCCGTACCGATAACGCCTGCCACGTTGGGACCCATCGCGTGCATCAGCAGGAAGTTTGTAGGATCAGCTTCCGCACCGACCTTCTGTGACACTCTGGCTGCCATAGGCACCGCAGAAACGCCTGCGGAACCGATCAGCGGATTTACCTTGCCCTTGGTAACAACACACATCAGTTTGCCGAAGAGCACACCTGCCGCCGTGCCAAATGCAAATGCAATCAGACCTAAAATTACGATTTTGATCGTATCCCAGTTCAGGAATGCCTCTGCGCTTGTGGTCGCACCAACGGATGTACCGAGGATGATAACCACGATGTACATAAGGGCGTTAGACGCCGTATCTGTCAGCTGTCTCACCACGCCACACTCTCTGAACAGGTTACCAAGCATCAGCATACCGACAAGGGGCGCCGTGGTGGGAAGAATCAAGGATACCACAACTGTAACCACGATCGGGAACAGGATCTTCTCCAGTTTGCTGACAGGACGAAGCTGTCCCATCTTGATCTGTCTCTCCTTCTCTGTCGTGAAGAGCTTCATAATCGGCGGCTGGATAATAGGCACCAGAGCCATGTAAGAATAAGCTGCCACAGCGATCGGGCCCATCAGAGTCGTCTGTCCAAGCTTACCTGCAAGGAAGATGGAAGTCGGGCCGTCCGCACCACCGATGATGGAAATCGCCGCTGCCGCCTTATCGTTAAATCCTAAGAAGATCGCGCCGAAGTAAGCCGCGAAAATACCAAACTGTGCCGCCGCACCCAGAAGAAAGCTCTTCGGGTTGGCAATGAGCGGACCAAAGTCCGTCATGGCGCCGACACCCATAAAGATCAGGGACGGCAGAATCGCCCATTCATCCAGCTTATAGAAATAATACAGCAGACCGCCGCCTGCCCCGCCCTCTCCGTACGCTGCCATGATATCCGGATAGATATTTACGAGCAGCATGCCGAAAGCGATCGGAACAAGTAAAAGCGGCTCAAAGCCTTTGCCGATAGCCAGATATAGGAATACAAGTGCTACGACAATCATGACATAGTTTCCGACTTCCAGATTAAAGAAAGCGGTCTGATGTATCAGATTGTCAAGCGTCTCAACTATATACATGTTCTTAACCTCCTGTAGTTTTAGTTTCAGCAGCCTGTCCGCACGGACAAGCGCTGACAATTAGTTCAATGTTGCAAGGAGCGCGCCGGCCTCAACCGCATCGCCTACCGCTACATTAATACTTGCTACAGTACCGTCCTGAGGAGCAACTACAGGAATCTCCATCTTCATCGCCTCAACGATCACGACAGCATCGCCCTTCTTCACTGCCTGCCCTACGTTTGCTTCGATCTTGAATACCTTGCCTGCCGCGCCTGCCTCGATCTTCACGCTGCCTGCCGCACCACTTGCCGCGGGTGCTGCCGCCGGAGCCGGTGCTGCCTTGGGAACTGCTCTGGGCGCCGCCGGAGCTGCCGCTGCGGGTGCGCCGCTTGTCGCTCCCTCTTCCACCACTACATCATATACGCTGCCATTTACGGTAATTGTATAATTTTTCATCTTGATATCCTCCTATACTCTTAGGCATTCTGCCATTTGCTCTTATTAGATTTTCTGATGGATCTCACCACGAAACCATCTGTGGATGCAGCGCCCTCATAGGCTGCGATAGCCGCCGCAATAACCGCTACAAGCTCCGTGTCGTCGGAAAGCTCTTCCTTAGCCGCGGGCTCTTCCACTACAGGAGCCGGCGCCGCAGGTGCGGGCGCTTCCTGCTTCTTCTGCTTCGCCTCGAATTTGGAGACAAGCGTAAAGCAGGAAATAATCAGACTGATCAGAATCAGAACCACAAACACGGTTCCCATACCGATTATCGTATTCATACCGGCTTTCGCCATAATCTCACCTGTGGAATAGTGCACATTGGTGGTAATCCCGATGTAGGTTGCGAGCGCATTGTCAAGCACAATCTCCACATCCGCGTCGTGGGAGGAGCCGAGCACATTGATCTTGATAGCCACCTCATCTTCCGCAAAAGATACGGAACCGCCGCTCACTCCCTCGTAGGTGCCAATATCCTCCAGCGCGCTCTGCCAACCGAGAAAACCGTTATAGAGAGCGGGCTGATCCACATACTGCTCGATAGCGCCCTGACTCACGATCGTATTCATCTGATCGACGATGGTCGTACCGATCTGTACCGCCTGCTCCTCGCTGATGGGACCGCTTGGTGCTTCCACCTCACCACACGCTGCAAGACAAGCCATACAGGTAATCATCCCTAATATTACCAATAGTTTTTTCATAATGCCTCCTTATACGGTGCCGTGCTTTTTCTCGGGACGCCCCTCTGTCTTGGAGGAAAGCATCTCGAACGCGCCGATCACATATTTTCTTGTGTCTGCCGGCTCCACGATCTGATCCACATAACCTCTCTTTGCCGCACTGGTCACATTATTCTGCAAAGCCTCATACTCCTTCGCACATGCATCGATGGCATCCGCACCCTGGCCGTCACAGATAATCTTCGCCGCCAGCTTCGCGTCCATCATGCCGATCTGTGCATCCGGCCACGCGATCGTAATATCCGCGCCGACTGCCTTGGAGTTCATAGCCACATACGCGCTTCCGTATGCCTTGCCGATAATCACGTTCACCTTGGGAACGGTAGCGTTGGCAAAGGCATATGTAAGCCTGCCTGCCGCTTTCGCCATCCGCTTCTCAGAGCAGGTGGTCGCCGTAAATCCGGTCACATTGGTAAGTGTCAGCACCGGAATGTCAAAAGCGTCACAGAAGTTCACAAACTCCGCTGCCTTCTCCGCCCCTCTGGGAGAGATCGCTGCGTCAAACTTCTCAACTACCTCACCGTTCTCATCGCAGACCTCAGTGCGGTTAGCCACCGCGCCGATGGTAGCGCCGTTCAGGCGGATAAAACCTGCCACCATATCTTTCGCATAGTCCTGCTTCACTTCCACAAAGAGACCGTCATCCGCAATCTGGGACAGGGCAATCGCCGTATCACCCACACAGTTTGCAATCTGCGCACATGCGCGGTTTAAGTCGTCAGCGCAGTCCGTCCATGCAAGGTCGGAATTGTTCGCAGGCAGAATGGAAACCAGCTGTCTGATCTGGCTAAGAATCGTCGCCTCATCCGCAACCATATCCACAAGGCCTGTCTCCTCGCTCTGGAATGCAGCGGCAGAGGTGTCACAGCGGGAAATCTCATTTCCTTCCAGTGCATTCGGGGAATTGACAAACAGCTTCGCCTTCTTCTCCTCCATAAACGCAAAATCGGTCATGGCAGGAATCAGGGCAAGTCCACCGCCGCAGCTGCCAAACACAGCCGTGATCTGCGGAATCACACCGGAGGCCATCGCCTGGCTTCTGTAGATCTCGCCAAAACCGTTCAAGGCGTCAGTCGCCTCCTGCAGACGCAGACCCGCGGAATCGATCAGCCCGATCACAGGTGCACCCATCTTCATCGCCAGCTCGTAGATGTTCACGATCTTCTTCGCGTGCATCTCGCCCACGGAACCGTTCAGCACGGAAGCGTCCTGGCTGTAGATATACACGAGATTGCCGTCGATCACACCGTAGCCGGTCACGACACCGTCAGACGGAGTCTCAGTCTGTTTCAGATTGAAATCCGTCGCTCTCGCTGTCACAAGACCGCCGATCTCAACGAAACTGTTTTCATCGAGT
>CASWVG010000040.1 GCA_949472775.1 uncultured Lachnospiraceae bacterium | reverse complement strand
CGTCACATCCGGTTCTGATATGAACCTCAACAGTCTCGTCAAATTTTGCTGTTGCCGTCTGGGTAAGGTGCTCGGTCCTAAGGGTCTGATGCCCAACCCCAAGGCAGGTACGGTTACCATGGATGTGACGAAAGCGATCAACGATATCAAAGCCGGTAAGATCGAGTACAGACTGGATAAGGCTAACATTATCCATGTGCCGGTAGGCAAGACTTCTTTCGAGGAGAGCAAGCTGCAGGAGAACTTTGACGCGCTGATGGAGGCGATTGTCAAGGCGAAACCCTCTGCGCTTAAGGGACAGTATCTCAGAAGCATTACGCTGGCAACCACCATGGGCCCTGGCGTGAAGGTGAATGTGGCGAAGTATTAGTTTAGTGCGAATTACAATTTATGAAGTAATAGACAGAGAAGCGGTGTGCTGTTGCATGCCGCTTTCTTTTGCGTGTCTGTTTATGGTTTCAAAGGCAGGGTCAAAAGAAACAGTGCGCCGCCCGCGGGTGCGTCGGAGACGGTAAGCGTCCCCCTGTGGGCAGAGATAATTTCCTTCGCCACCGCGAGCCCCAGACCGTGATGTCCTTTTTCCTGTCTGGGGGCAGAGGAATCAGAATTGACGCGGTAGAAGCGGTCGAAAACTTTCTCCTTTTCTCCGGCGGGAATGCCGGGACCGTTGTCCTGCACGCCGATTGCAATTTCCTTTTCGTAGGAGCCTTCGGCAATGAAGAAAAGTATCGTACTTCCGGTGGGCGTGTAGGACAGAGCGTTGTGTAGAAGAATATGACACACCTGTCGTATCCTTCCCTGGTCGCAGGAACAGAGCGGCAGTTCGGACTCGGGCAGACGGATGGAGAGAATGTGCCCGCTCTCGGCGGCAAGGGGCAGGAAGTTTTCGTATGTTTCGAGGAGGAGTGTCTGTAAATCCGTTTCTTCCATGCGAAGAACCAGCCCGTGGCTGTCGGCGCGGGAGAGGGTGAGGAGCTGTTCGAGCATGTCTGACATCTGCGCGCCTTCCCTTGCGATCACTTGAAAAAAGGATTTCTGCTCTGCCGGAGGCGCTTTTTCGCAGGCGGAGGCGTTTGAGAGGATGACGGCGAGCGGCGTGCGCAGTTCATGGGAAACGCTTGCGATGAAACGATTCTGGCTTTCCTGGGAGGTGAGCAGCGGCTGCAGAAGCCGTCCTGTGAAATACCAGCAGAAGAGCGCGAGGAGACTGAGGGAGAACAGAAACAGGAAAAAATAGAGAAACAGGCTGCTTCTGATACGGGAGTAGAGGGGCCTTAGCGACTGTAAGAAACAGACTTGCAGGATGCTGTCATTTTTTACCAACTGTTTTTGATAGCGGAGAACTTCGGGAAGAACGCCGTGTCTGCCGACCGAGACGTCGCCCGCTTCCCCGCACGGATGCAGGGTGCGGCCGGCTGTCGGCGCGGAAAGGTAATAGGCGTATTCGGGGAAGAGCCGATTGGCGTGGTCGCCGTTGTGGAACAGCTCCGTCCCGTTGTCCCACAGATAGATACGGAATCCGGCATTTTCTTCATGTGAGGCAAGCCATCGGGAAGTGAGGACAGTCTGTTCGCTGATGGATTCAGACACAGTGTAGGACTGGCTTGTAAAAGAGGATAACTGCAGGGAGAACTGCTGCTTTATGTTAAAATAGAAACAGACGCCCAGCAGTACAGCCAGCAGGAACGAAAGAACCACAGTGAAAAGTCTGGTCAGCCGAAGCCGTACATTTCGATACATAAAAGCTCCTTTGTTTTTCATAACATTTCGGTACAGATACAGCCTGCCATTGCAGCGGTCCGGCTTTTGTCTGCCTTGTTACCTGTTATTAGCCGCTGTATTCCAGATGGTAACCGTGCCCGCGCCGGTTGACGATGGCGACGCGGCTGTCTAATGTTTTCAGGCGTTTGCGCAGGAAGTAGATATAGTTGTCCAGATTGCTGCTTTCCACGGAGGTGTCCAGTCCCCACACTTTATGCAGCAGCACGGTGCGGTCGGTGGTCCTGCCGCCTGTCTGCAGAAGCAGACGCATCAGGTCACTTTCTGTCTGGGAGAGGTCGCATTTTTTATCCCCGCACACAAGTATATTTTCCGCGCTGTCTAAAGACAGATCGCCGAAGGAAAGGGCGGTGCTCCCAAAAGCGTTTTTGCGGCGGAACAGGGAGGCGATTCTGGCGGAAAGCTCCGAGTAGGCGAAAGGCTTTACCAGATAGTCGTCCGCGCCTGCGTTGAGCCCCGTCACCCGGTCTTCTACTTCGCCAAGGGCGGAGAGGATGATAACGGGGATCGGATTTCCCTCGGCGCGTATGCCGCGCAGAAGGTGCAGTCCGTCCTCGCCGGGCAGCATGCAGTCTAACAGGATCAGGTCGTAAATGCCCTGCCTGATATACAGAACAGCCTCACTGCCGTCATGGCAGCAGTCAACGAGGTGTCCTTCCTGCCGCAACTGCCATGATACGGCGTGGCATAAGTCTTTGTCATCTTCAATGATCAGAATATTCATTTTGCGGCGTCCTCTTTTTCAAACACTTTCGTGAACAGTTTACCACATTTATTCTTTAAATAACTTCTAATTTTAGAGATTTCTTAGAAACTTCTTAGAAGATATTTAGAAGGAGTTTTTATTATAATACAAGTAAGTAAATGCGAAACGTACTTTTGAATTATACTTGCCCGGTCACTGTGGCACTATGATACGTTTCGCAATCGCCGGGAGGGACGATGAATGATGAGAAAAGGACGGGTGCTGTTGTATATCATGATGTGCGCCATGTGCGCGGCGTTGTGGGGCTGCGGTGGCAAGGAGGAAGAGATTCCCATGGGACGGTATGCGGACAGGGAGGTGAAGCTGCCGCCTGGGACTTTTGAGTATATGCATCCGTGTCCGGACGGGAGCTATTATCTGTACGGTCTGGATACGGAGCTGACTTATGTGGATGTGCAGGGCGAAAGTAAGGGAAAAGACCGGAACTGGGAGAACAATGCCAATATCCATGTCAAGTATGTGGTGGGGGTGTCGGATGAAGGGGCGTCTGTCTTTGCCTATACGCCCAGATTCTGGAATGATGAGGAACTGGAGGCGCTGTGGATTGCGGGGGACACCCGCTATCTGTACTATTATGTGGATGAAAAGGGGCAGAAGCAGGCGCTGGAACCGCACGGCGAGGGATATGAGAAGGCGACCAACCTGAATACGTTTGCCTTTTCGCCAGAGGGTGAGCTGTATGCGGCGTCCGATACCGCTGTGTACCGGGTCAATGTGGAGAACGGAGAGGTGGAGAGCCTGTTTGCCACGCAGGAACAGGTAAAGTCCATTGTCTTTTCGGGTGATGTGATGCTGGCGGCGGATGCGGGGAAGGCTTATTTTTACGACAGGGCGGAAGGAAAACTGCTCGACGGAAATAGCACGCTGGATGAGTTTTTATCGAGTCACAGCGCCGGCGGTCTTGTGATGGCGGTATCCGACAGGAACGCTCATGTGAAAATCATGGAGGATAACGGGGCGGGCGACGCAGAGAAAGCCGGGGCGCCGGATGGCGAAGAGACGGGCGCATCCGGCACGAATGCGGGAGACGACAGCAAAAATGCGCAGGCTCTGTATATGGCATGCCGCACAGGACTGTACCGTTACATATGGGGCGGTTCGGTGATTGAGCAGATTGCGGACGGGCAGATGACCGCGCTCGGAGATACCCAGCGCAGCCCCAGCGCCTTGCAGGTGCTAGATAACGGCGAGTTCCGCGTGATGTTCAGCGGCAATTATATGGTGGAGATGTATTATGACGAGACGCTTCCCGCCAGACCTTCTAAGGAACTTACGGTGTACAGTCTGGAAGAGAACGGCTGGATCCGCTATGCGGGTCAGCTTTTCCAGAAGGAGCACCCCGATGTGCTGGTGCGGTATGAGACGGGGATGGATGGCGACAATGCGGTCAGCAAGGAGGATGCGCTGAAAAATCTGAATACACGCCTGCTGGCGGGGGAAGCGCCGGACGTGATTGTGATGGACCATATGGATATCGAACAGTATGCCGGCAAGGGTGTGCTGAGAGAGCTGGACGGCATCTTGCAGCCTTATCTGGACGAGGGCATTCTGTACCGGAATATCGTGGAAGGGATGCGGATGACGGACAAGGAAAAAATTTACAGTGTGCCGATGATGGTTTACCTTCCCCTCTGGCTTGGAGAGGAGATGTATCTGGAGGGAGAACAGAGCCTTGAGGATATTGTCGCAGGTATGGAGCAGGCAAGGCAGAAACACCCGGAAGGCGCGATCCTCTATACGCCTTATCCGAAGGACGTTTTGTTACAGACGATACCGGTCTGTCTTCCTGCGTGGACAAAGGAGGACGGCAGTCTGGATGTGGAGAAACTGACGGCGTATTATCGGGCGGTTTCAAGAATGTGGGAGATAGACAGCGCCGGATTCGATGCGGCAGGGCGGGAAGCGTGGCAGAAAAACAATATGGAATGGTATGCGCCCACAGATATGGATATGGCGGATATCGGATCCAATTATCAGTACAGCGCCCAGCAGAACTTCGGCGAGACGTGGCTGCAGCTCGGCTTTCTGATGACCCCACAGGTCGGCATGACAGGCATTCATGTGAGCAAAGCGAATATGGCGGCGGACTGGCAGCAGAAAGAGCTGGACGATGTGGTGACTTACGGAGCCTATGCAGGGCAGGCGGACAATGTCTACTGGGCAAGAACCATCGTGGGGCTGTGCGAACAGGGAAAAGAGCCAAAGCTCGCCGAAGAATATATGAACCTGCTGCTTTCCGACCCGATGATGCGAAAGTGGTGGCTGGATAAACCGAGGAATCACAGCGGACTCACGATACGGAAGGATTCTCTTGGCGACATTCTGGATATCAACAACATTGAATTTGGGCAGACCATGGGCTTTAAGGATCCTACCGGGGTCAACTACCCGGATTTCTGGCCTACGGAGGAGGAAAAACAGTGGCTCTATCAGATGATGGAAGATGCGGACTGCTGTTACCGCCCGGGAACAATGCTGGAGGAATGCGCGACGGAGGTCGGCGTCCGGGTGCTTGAGGGCGGGCTGACTCCGGAGGAAGGGGCGAGGGAAGTTGAAAGGAAAATGGCGATTGAGATGGAGGAGTAAAAGACTCATGTTTCTGCTGCCGGGGCTTGCGGGCGTCATGCTGTTCTATCTGCTGCCGTTTTTGGAGGTCGTGCGGCGCTCCTTCCTGCAATCCGGCAACAGCGCTTTCGTGGGAATTGACAATTACCGCGCGGTGTGGGAAAACGGCGCCTTTGTGCTTGCTGTGCGCAATACGTTTCTATATATGGCGGTAGGCGTGCCGCTTCTCATGGGAAGCAGTCTGCTCCTGTCACTGCTTTTGCGGAATCTCCGGCTGCGCCGCAGGCTGGTGTCGGCGATGCTTCTGCCCATGGCGGTGCCGGCGGCGGTCATGGTTCTGACATTACAGATTCTGATCGACAGACAGGGAGTCATCAATGGCGTGTTGACAAAGGCGGCGGAGCAAATAATGGTGATCCCTGCCTTTGAAGCTATCGACTATCTCAACACCGAGTGGGCGTTGGTCGTAGTGGTGTGCAGTTTTCTGTGGAAAAATACGGGGTATATGGTCATTCTCTGGCTGGCGGGACTTGCCGCGCTGCCAAAGGAAGTGGAGGAGGCGGCGCAGGTGGACGGTGCGAACAGATGGCAGAACTGGCATTATATCATCAGGCCGGGGCTGTCCGGCAGCTTTTTTACAATCGGGATGCTGTCCGTGCTGCAGATTTTCAAAAGCTACCGGGAGGTCTGGATGGTGGCGGGCAGTTATCCCCAGGAGCACATCTATTTTTTACAGCACCTTTTGCAGAACTGGTATCTGAAACTGGAGTTTGACAGGATGGCGGCGCTGACGGTAATCATGTCGCTCGTACTACTCGTGGTTTGCCTGTGCCTGCAGAAGAGACTGGAGCAGCGGGAGGAGAATTTCTAACCGTGCATGCAGGCGGGAAGTTTGCACAGAAGTTCTAAGCCTCACGCAGGAGAATGCCTGAAATACAGCATTCTTTGCATTCCGGTGAAGAAAAAACGGGGTGAGCGTGAAAGAATGGGGAGGCAGAGGGAGAAAAAATGGGGAGCAGGGCGACAGTCCCGGCATGGGCGGTACAGGCGTATGGTAAATGGCAAAAGAGGAGAACGGCATGGCTCGCTACGGGAATCTGTGTGGCAGTGGCATCTTTGATCTGCGCGCCCCTTCTTATGATCCCCGGAGGTTCCATGATGGACGGTGCGGAAATGAGGCAGATTCTTTCGCCGATCCTGGGGGAAGGAAAGGGCTTTGCGGTATGGCATCTGATACCCGTATATCCGACAATCGGCCATTTCTACAGGCTGCTGATCGAGTCGCCCGCCTTCTATCATCTGTTCTGGAACACGGTGGGGATGACGGCGGCGATCCTTCTGGGGCAGTTGGCTGTGGGGCTGCCTTCGGCATGGGCCTTTGCCGCCTTTCGCTTCCGGGGAAGGGACTTTCTGTTCGGACTTTATGTGGTGCTCATGCTTCTGCCTTTTCAGGTGATGCTTTTGCCGCAGTACATTGTCTTGCAGAAACTGCACTTGTACAATCACCAAACGGCGGTGATCCTGCCGGCGGTTTTTTCTACCTTCCCGGTGTTTATCATGTATCGGGGGTTCACCCAGATTGAGACGGAAGTTCTGGAGGCGGCGAGACTGGACGGCGCGGGGGAGCTGCAGATCTTTTTTCATATTGGTCTGCCGCTTGGAAAGATGGGAATACAGGCGGCAATGGTCTTGAGCTTTTTGGAGTATTGGAATCTGGTGGAACAGCCTATGGCATTTCTGGAGGAACAGGCGGCATGGCCGTTGTCCCTCTACCTGCCGCAGATTACCATCAGTCAGGCGGGAGTTGCCTTCGCCGTGGCGGTGATGGTGCTGATCCCCGCGCTGTTTGTCTTTGCGCTGGGGCAGGACGCGCTGGAAGAGGGAATCGCGTATATCGGGGTCAAGGCGTGAGAAACGCGGAAAGGACTTCTAAAGATGTCTGGCAGGGGGACGGGGAACAAAGCGGGCAAAGCTGACATGGAAGTATTCAGGATCATGTAAGAGAATGCCTGCCGGGATTTGGGACTGGAACGGAGAAACTGGGATGCAGACGGAATCGAAGAAAAAACTGTGGCGGGGATTTGCCCTGTTCATGGTGGCTATGCTGATTATGACATATGTGTCACGAATGGTCTATGTGAGCCGGATGCCAAGGGTAAAATGGAGCAATCCCATGTCGGCGTCCATCCGAAACAAGATCACGGCGGAGGGGACAGTGGAGGCAGTAAACGCCCAGGCGGTGATCGGAATGGACGGTCTGCTTGTGGAGACGGTCTGTGTGGCTGCGGGTGACCGGATGGAGGCGGGAACGGTTCTCTATGAGGTCAATAGGGAAGATCTGCTCGCACAGCTTTCACAACTGGAAGCGCAGGAGCAGGCGTGGCAGAATCAGGAACAGGCAAAACGCCGGGAGGCGGCTACGAATACGACCCGGGCGCAGGAAGATTATGACATGGATGTCATAGAATTGGACAGGAGGATTGCGGAGGAGACAAAGAAGCTTGAGGAACTTATGGAGGATCTGGATACCCATATGTTCCGCATTCCCGAGGAGGACGCCTCCGACGAGATCTGGATTGCGTGGGCGGATGAGCGGCTGCGGTTTGACAGGGAGATTGCTGAGAAAAAGCGCATGATCGAAGATATCCAGCTTGAGAAGGAAAAGATTTTAAGACAGGCAGACAGAGAATTAGAGGATGCAAGGCGCGCCCAGAGCGCGGCGGAGAGTGGGCTGGAACTGGGGGCTTCCGGCATCAGTCAGGTGCGGGAGAGACAGGAGCGGATTGCGCTTTTGAAGGAACTTTCCGGGAACGAGGGGAAGGTGAGGGCAAAGAGCGCGGGCGAGATCCTGGAAGTGATGATGCAGTCGGGTATGCGGATGGGAGCGGATGCCGTTCTGCGCTATGCCGACGATGGGGGCAGCCGGATCTTTTGCACGGTTATCACGCAGGAGCAGAAGCCTCTGGTGCATACGGGGGACATGGTGCAGCTTACCTTCCCGGGCAGTGCGGAGGAAGTATCCGAGACGATCGACTCCATTGTGCAGGAAAACGGCGGCTATACCGTGAAGATACGGCTGGAGCCGGGTGTGGCTGCGGGACGCTTCGAGGGCGTGATGGAACTGAACGCCACATCGGAAATTTATGATTTCGTGGTCCCGGTCAAAGCACTTCGCAACGACGGCGGCAACGCGATTTATGTTCTGGAGGAAAAGGAAGGGATCCTGGGCACGGAGCTGTGCGTCAGGAGCATGACGGTGCGTCTGCTTGACAAGAATGAGGAATATGCGGCGATTGCCGATGAGCTGCTGACAGGCGATATAAAGGTGGTGACAGAGTGCGACCGGGAACTGGAAAACGGGATGGCGGTCAAAGAGTAAAGCGATAGGATCTTCCAAAGCGCAGCAGAGACTGTTTTGCAAAGTCGGCATAGCTGACCTGGAAGTTCTGTGTTTTGCGGCAGGAAGCTGGCATTGCCTGATTGTTTTGCTATGGCGGCCGTTTAATGTTATAATGGTCGCATGGCTAAGAAGAGATCGCGTAAATACAAAAAGAAAAAGAGAGTACGGTTTCACAGAAGCTTTTTCCTGCCTTTTGTGATTACACTGACGGCGGCGGTGGCGTTGGGGGTTCTGGCTCTGGCGGCGCATCAGTGGATTATGGAGCCGGTGAAAACGATACCGTCGGATATTGTCCGGCCGGATCATGGAAATGAGGAGCCCGTAACCGAAAGTGTGGAGCCCGTGGAAAAGGTGGATGCCCCGGTCGACGAGGGGGAGAGCGCGGGGACGGAGCCGGAAACGGTTTCCAGATACCAGGAGGAGCTGGACGATCCCGCTTACATGGAAGAGAACGGTATCTACACGGTGACTCCTGCCGAACCCGGCAGGGTGACCATGACCTTTGCGGGGGATATTCTGTTTGATGTGAACTACGCCATTATGGGAAACGTGCGCGGAAGTGATGATATCTCGCAGGGGATTATGCCTGAGGTTATGGAGCGGATGCAGGCGGCGGATATTATGATGCTCAACAACGAATTTGCCTATTCCGACCGGGGGACGCCCACCGAGGATAAACAGTTTACGTTCCGCGCCAGACCGGAGACGGCGGCATATCTGACCGAACTGGGGGTAGATCTGGTATCGCTGGCAAATAACCATGCCTATGATTATGGACCGACGGCGCTGGAAGATACGCTGGATATCCTGCGAGAGAGGGGAATCCCCTATGTGGGCGCGGGCCGCAATATCGACGAGGCGAGAAAGCCGGTCTACTATATTGTGGGAGATACGAAAATCGCCTTCGTGTCGGCGACACAGATCGAGCGGCTCGATACCCCTGACACGAAGGAGGCTACGGAAACTTCTCCCGGCGTTCTTCGCTGCTGGAACAGCGCAAAGCTTTTGGAGACAATTCAGGAAGCGTCGGAAAACAGTGATTTTGTAGTGGTTTATGTCCATTGGGGGACGGAAAATCAGGCAGAACTGGACTGGGCACAGTTAAAGCAGGCACCTGAACTGGTTGCGGCGGGCGCCGATCTGGTGATAGGGGATCATCCCCACTGTCTGCAGCCCATCGGCGTGATTCAGGGCGTGCCTGTGATCTACAGTCTGGGCAATTTCTGGTTTAATTCCAAGACGCTGGACACTGGTATGGTGGAGGTTGTGATCGACGAGACGGGAATCGTGAGCTATCAGTTTATTCCCTGCCTGCAGAGCGGATGTAAAACCACACTTCTGCAGGGCGCGGAGAAGGAGCGGGTGCTTTCCTATATGCGCAGCATTTCTGAGGGTGTGCGGATTGATGAAGATGGCTTTGTGAGCTGGTAAGGCTCAAAAAAATATATTTTTTCGGAAAGATGAAACTTTCCTGGCATTTGTATCGTATTATTGGCAGAGGGACGAATCCTGGCGGCAGAGGCTGAATGGATACAAGAGGCTATTTGGCGTGTTGTCTGCCGGAACAAATCGCCGGACAGAAAGGAAGACAACTATGAACATAGGGAACAATTATTCTTCATGGATGCATAATTCGACTCAGCCGGGATACGCAGGCCGTGCTGCACGGACAGCGAAGGAAGGTGCGGATAAGCCTTTTTTTGGTGAAGACAGTAAAAATGACGAAAGTGTCATAAATGATGCGTCTTCGGGCAAGCCAGAGACGGAAGAGAAAAGCGAAGAGAAAAAAACGGAAGATTTGACGTACCGTGAGCAGATTCTTGCCCATATGGAGGAGATGGCGAAAAAGGTGAAGGAAGGCAAGGTGGAGCCGACCTTCCAGATAGGCGCGCAGTCTTTTACCATAAAAGAGTGGGAGAAGCTTCTGGCGGATTTTGACGACGCGGAGGAGGCTTTGCAGGAGCAGATCAAAGAACTGATCGCGGAAGTGGAGAAGCAGGCGGCGAAAGAGGCGATGAGAAGGGAAGCCGAGGGAAAGCCTGACTTTGACGGTACAAGGACAGTTATGACAAACGTGTCAGTTCCGGAGGCGGCGCAGCCGGCGGTGGAATCGGGAGGAAGCGTGGTGAATCCTTCGACATCCGGGAATGACAGTGTGGCGGCTTCCAAAGCGGCTCTGACAGTCGCGGGTGGCAGTGCGGCGGCTTCGGGGATAAATCCGTGGGAGCTGGACGGCATGGACGATAACTGTACAGACGTGGAGGTGACGGATCCGGAGGAACTTGTGGCTCTGCTTACGGATGAGGTGACAAAGTGTACCTACCCCACTGATGATCCGAAGAAGAAGCACTGGTTTATCACCTGCTATGGGCAGGACGGGATCAGATGCAAGGAGGCGTGGTTCGACGGGACTAAATGGGTGAATAAAGACTGCTGGAACTTATCCTATACAGAGCCGGGGCAGTACGAGAAAGTGCTGGCATTTATACAGCGGTTTCCGCAGGACGCGAACCTGCGTTTTACATCCCACAAAGAATTCTGGGAAGATTTTCTTGCGGGTAAAATCGACGAGGACGATTTTGTTAACTTTTTTGAGACATCCACTGACGAGGAGGGTGTGCCCAGCTATACCTATGAGAAGGACGGCTCCACTTACATGGACCGGGAGAAGGTGAAGTATGCCAAATATATGAACGGTTTTGGCGCACATTTTTACACGGCGGAGGAGATGGACCTGCTCTGGCGCGGGATCATCCACGAAAACCGTAAGGGTCTGCAGAAAATTTCCGACTATGACGGTCAGATGACGATCCCGGAAGATGTGGATGCCGGGAGTGGAAAGGAAGAGGAGGACGACCTGGAAACGAAAATCATTACGAAACCCGACGGTTCCACGGTGCTGGAGATCAGGACAAGTTTCGGAGTGATGGAGGTGGAGATCACGGAGGCGCAGAAGTTCGGGCTACAGTATGAAGCACATCCGGGAGCACAGGGTAACAGAACCATGTCGGCAGATCCTCTCACAGTGTGAGAAGTACGGTAGGACCGTTTCAGACATACGAGCATATGGGGTGCGAGCTTTCTGACAACAGTGTCAGTATTGCTGTGGGCGATGTGTTTGATCTGGGGAATGGCTACAGGCTGTTCGTGGGGGAGGAGAAGACTCATTGCGAAGGACACGGGTATGGAAACGGGGAAAACGATGAAAAATTGATAAATGATCGAAATCTGGCAGTCTGTGAGCCGGAGCGGTTCGCAATGTGACGGGCTGCTTATAAATGTGGCAAAAACAGTTGACAGATGTCTTCGGATTGTGCTATAGTAGCAAATGCCGAAGACAGCAGGTGCCGTATTGCCGGCGTAAGAGTCCGCCTGCCGAGGAGAGAAGAGATAAGATTGACTTATATCATCCTTCCTGTCTTCAGGGAGGATGTTTTTATCTATGCACATGCCGATGCAGAGTATGCCACTGAAATGACGCATCGGCGGCGCAGCGGGCAGGAAAGAGTCCCTGCTCGGGATAGACTCCTATCGGCACTAAATCTATAAGGAGGTAATGTAATGGCAAAGGTGGAATTGAAGAAACCTATTGTAGAAGAGATCGCCGCTGCCGTGAAAGACGCCCAGTCAGTCGTTCTGGTTGACTACCGCGGACTTACGGTGGAACAGGACACACAACTCCGTAAGCAGCTGCGTGAGGCCGGAATCACCTACAAGGTTTACAAGAACACAATGATGAATTTTGCATTCAAGGGTACGGACTGCGAATCGCTTCTTCCTTATCTGGAAGGTCCCAGTGCGGTTGCCATCTCTACAGAGGACGCTACGGCTCCCGCGAGAGTGTTATGCAAATTCGCGAAGACAGCAGATGCCCTTGAGGTTAAGGGCGGCATTGTGGAAGGTATCGCCTATGATGCAGACGGGATCAAGGAAATTGCGAAGATTCCTTCCAGAGAAGAGCTGTTGTCCAAGCTGCTTGGCAGCATCCAGTCTCCGATCACAAACTTCGCCCGCGTGATGAATCAGCTGGCGGAAAAAGGTGGTGCATCCGAGTGTGAGGAGCCTGTAAAGGCAGAGGAAGCACCCGCTGAGGCAGAAGCTGCACCTGCAGAGGAGGCAGCGCCTGCGGAAGAGGCACCCGCAGCAGAATAACCTGCTAAACGGTTAAAATCCGGGTCTGCCACAGGCAGCCTCGAAACGTAGACAATGAATAAAAATATGGAGGAAAATAATCATGGCAAAGTTATCTATCGAAGAAATCATCAGCGCGATTGATGAGTTGACAGTGTTAGAGTTAAATGATCTTGTAAAAGCCTGTGAGGAGAAGTACGGCGTATCCGCGGCAGCGGGCGTGGTAGTTGCAGCGGCAGGAGATGCAGGCGCAGCAGCGGCTGAGGAGAAGACCGAGTTCGACGTTGAGCTGACAGAGGTTGGCCCGAACAAGGTTAAGGTAATCAAGGTAGTTCGTGAGGCTACAGGCCTTGGTCTGAAGGAAGCGAAGGATCTCGTTGATTCCGCTCCGAAGATGGTTAAGGAAGCTGCTTCCAAGGAAGAGGCTGACGATATCAAGGCTAAGCTTGAGGCTGAGGGTGCTAAGGTTACCCTTAAGTAATTGCCCGCCATATCTGAAAAGAGAGACCGTTCACATGCTTCCGAAAAGCATGTGGGCGGTTTTCCTATAAAAGTTCTAAAAGAATTCTTAATAAATTTCTTAAATATTATCATTGACTTTCCCAGGTGATTTGTAGTAGAATGTATGATGCACTATTGTTGGTGTGCTATGCTTTTTTGAAGTGTTGTTTCCGACGAAGCATGGATCAATCATAAAGAACGGGGTGAAGTGTCAATGGAAAAAAACAGAATCCGTAAGACTGCTGCCGGCAGGAATACGCGCATGACCTACGCACGACAGAAAGAGGTTCTGGAAATGCCGAACCTGATTGAAGTTCAGAAGAACTCCTATCAGTGGTTCCTGGATGAAGGCTTGAAGGAAGTGTTTGACGATATTTCTCCGATCTCGGATTACAGCGGACATCTGAGTCTGGAGTTTGTGGACTTTGAGCTGTGCGAGGAAGATGTCAAATATTCTATCGAGAAATGTAAGGAGAGAGACGCCACTTACGCAGCCCCTCTCAAGGTGAAGGTACGTCTGATTAACAAGGAAAAGGACGAGATTACCGAGCATGAGATCTTTATGGGCGATCTGCCGCTTATGACGCAGACAGGCACTTTTGTGATCAACGGTGCGGAGCGTGTTATCGTAAGCCAGCTTGTCCGCTCCCCGGGCATTTACTACGGGATCGGGCATGACAAGATCGGTAAACGGCTTTTTTCCGCGACTGTAATCCCGAACCGCGGTGCGTGGCTGGAGTATGAGACGGACTCCAACGACGTTTTCTATGTGCGCGTGGACAGAACGAGAAAGGTTCCGATCACTGTGCTGATCCGTGCGCTCGGTGTCAGCTCCAACGATGAAATCAGGGAGCTTTTCGGTGATGAACCGAAGATCGAGGCTAGTTTTGCAAAGGACGCTTCTGAGAATTACCAGGAGGGTCTGCTTGAGCTGTATAAAAAGATCCGCCCTGGCGAGCCGCTCAGCGTGGAGAGTGCGGAAAGCCTGATTATGGCTATGTTTTTTGACCCCAGGAGATATGATCTGGCGAAAGTCGGCAGATATAAATTTAACAAGAAACTGATGTTCAGAAACAGGATCAGACATCATATTCTCGCGGAGGATGTGGTGGATACCCAGACAGGTGAGATTCTGGCGAAAGCGGGAGACAAGGTGACGGCTGAGATGGCGGACGCGATCCAGAACGCCGCGGTTCCCGCCGTGTGGATTCAGACCGAGGAGAGGAACGTAAAAGTTCTCTCCAATATGATGGTGGATATCACAAATTTCGTTGACTGCAATCCCAAGGAGCTTGGCATCACGGAGTTGGTTTACTATCCTGTGCTGCAGCAGATTCTGGATGAGTACAGCGGGGATCCGGCGCAGCTTGCCGACGCCATCCGCAAGAATGTACATGAGCTGATTCCGAAGCATATTACCAAGGAAGACATTCTGGCTTCCATCAACTATAACATCCATCTGGAGTACGGCATCGGCAATGATGACGATATCGACCATCTGGGCAACCGCCGTATCCGTGCGGTGGGCGAGCTTTTACAGAACCAGTACCGTATCGGACTCTCCCGTCTGGAGAGAGTTGTGCGTGAGAGAATGACCACCCATGACGCGGAGGAGATTTCTCCCCAGGTGCTGATTAACATCAAGCCCGTGCAGGCGGCGGTGAAGGAATTCTTTGGTTCCTCCCAGCTGTCCCAGTTCATGGATCAGAACAACCCGCTTGGCGAGCTGACCCACAAGAGACGTCTTTCCGCCCTTGGCCCTGGCGGTCTTTCCAGAGACCGTGCCGGATTCGAGGTGCGAGACGTACACTATACGCATTACGGCAGAATGTGCCCCATTGAGACGCCTGAGGGACCGAACATCGGTCTGATCAACTCCCTTGCATCCTATGCGAGGATCAACGAGTATGGTTTTGTGGAGGCGCCTTACAGAAAGATCGACAAGAGCGATCCGGCAAATCCGCGCGTGACGGATGAGACAGTCTACATGACGGCGGATGAGGAAGATAATTATCATGTGGCGCAGGCTTCCGCGCCCCTTGACGAAAACGGCTACTTTAAGAGAAACAGTATTTCCGGCCGTTATAAGACAGAGACACAGGAATATCCGAAGGCTATGTTTGATTACATGGATGTGTCCCCGAAGATGGTATTCTCGGTAGCTACGGCGCTTATTCCGTTCCTGCAGAACGACGATGCGAACCGTGCGCTGATGGGTTCCAACATGCAGAGACAGGCAGTGCCCCTGCTCTTTACGGAGACCCCTGTGGTGGGTACCGGGATGGAGCCGAAGGCGGCTGTGGACTCCGGTGTCTGCGTGGTGGCGAGAAAGTCCGGCGTGATCGAGTTTGTGTCGGCTGATATCATCCGGATGACCTGCGATGACGGGGAGAAGGACGAGTATCGTCTGATGAAATTTTCCCGCAGTAACCAGTCCAACTGCTATAACCAGAAGCCGATCGTACAGAAAGGCATGCATGTGGAGCAGGGCGATGTGATTGCGGACGGTCCTTCCACGGACGGCGGCGAGCTGGCTCTGGGCAAGAACCCGCTGATCGGATTTATGACCTGGGAGGGTTACAACTACGAGGACGCTGTACTCCTCAGCGAGAGACTGGTGCAGGAGGATGTCTATACCTCCGTGCATATGGAAGAATACGAGGCGGAGGCGCGGGATACCAAGCTGGGACCCGAGGAGATTACAAGGGATGTGCCCGGTGTCGGCGACGACGCGCTGAAGGATCTGGATGACAGAGGTATTATCCGCATCGGTGCGGAAGTGCGTGCTGGTGATATTCTGGTAGGTAAGGTAACGCCTAAGGGCGAGACGGAGCTTACCGCGGAGGAGAGACTGCTCCGGGCGATCTTCGGTGAGAAGGCGAGAGAGGTCCGCGATACTTCCTTGAAGGTGCCTCACGGTGAATATGGTATTGTTGTGGACGCGAAGGTGTTCACCAGAGAGAACGGCGATGAGCTGTCTCCCGGCGTGAACCAGGCGGTTCGCATTTACATTGCGCAGAAGAGAAAGATTTCCGTTGGTGACAAGATGGCAGGCCGTCACGGTAACAAGGGTGTGGTTTCCCGCGTGCTGCCCGTGGAGGATATGCCTTATCTGCCAAACGGACGTCCTCTTGATATTGTGTTGAATCCTCTGGGCGTGCCTTCCCGTATGAATATCGGGCAGGTGCTGGAGATTCACCTGTCGCTGGCGGCGAAGGCGCTTGGCTTTAATGTGGCAACGCCTGTGTTTGACGGCGCGAAAGAGGATGACATCATGGACACGCTGGATCTGGCAAACGACTATGTCAATCTGGAGTGGGAAGAGTTTGAGAAGAAGCATAAGGATGAACTGTTACCGGAAGTGATGGAGTATCTGTCCAAGAACAGGGAGCACAGAAAGCTCTGGAAAGGTGTGCCGATCTCCAGAGACGGCAAGGTCAGACTCAGAGATGGACGTACAGGGGAATATTTCGATTCGCCGGTTACCATCGGACACATGCATTACTTGAAACTTCATCATCTTGTGGACGATAAGATCCACGCCCGTTCTACCGGCCCTTACTCGCTTGTAACGCAGCAGCCTCTGGGCGGTAAAGCGCAGTTCGGCGGACAGCGTTTCGGCGAGATGGAGGTCTGGGCGCTGGAGGCATATGGCGCGGCATACACCCTGCAGGAGATTCTGACTGTGAAGTCCGATGATGTGGTGGGGCGTGTGAAGACTTACGAGGCCATCATCAAGGGTGATAACATTCCGGAACCTGGCGTGCCGGAGTCCTTCAAGGTGCTTTTGAAAGAGCTGCAGTCTCTGGGACTGGACGTCAGAGTGCTTCGTGACGACCAGACAGAGGTGGAAATCATGGAGACGATCGACTACGGAGAGAACGATTACCGCTACGAGATCGAGGGTGATTCCCGCGGTTACGATTATGAGAGAGAATCCTTCGGTTCTATGGGCTATCAGCGTCAGGAGTTTGACGAGGACAGCGGACAGCTTGTGAGCAGCGATGAGGAGGAGCCTGATTCCTTTGAGGAGGAGCCGGACGAGGCATTTGAAGAGGCCTACACGGATTGATAGTGTGAAAAACGTGACATGTACTTCTAAAGAAGTCCCGCCGTGGGACAGGGACAAAGGCGGAAACGCTGACTGGGAAGTACTAAGTTTCGCGTATGAGAATGCCAGAAAAGTGGCATTCTCTGCATGAATATGACAGATGGAGGGTAATGCAGGATGTCAGATATGAAACAGGAAGCGTATCAACCCATGACATTTGACGCGATCAAGATCGGACTGGCGTCACCGGAAAAGATCAGGGAATGGTCGAGAGGTGAGGTAACCAAGCCGGAGACGATCAACTATAGAACCTTAAAGCCCGAGAAAGAAGGTCTGTTCTGCGAGAGAATTTTCGGGCCCAGCAAAGACTGGGAATGCCATTGCGGTAAGTACAAGAAGATCAGATATAAGGGTGTTGTCTGCGACCGATGCGGCGTTGAGGTGACGAAATCCAGTGTCCGCAGAGAGCGTATGGGTCGTATTGAACTGGCAGCTCCGGTATCCCATATCTGGTATTTTAAGGGTATCCCGAGCCGTATGGGACTGATTCTGGATCTCTCCCCCAGAGTGCTTGAGAAAGTGCTCTATTTCGCGTCCTACATTGTGCTGGACGGCGGTGAGACAGATCTGGACTACAAGCAGGTACTCTCCGAGAAGGAGTACCAGGATGCCAGGGAAACCTGGGGCAATAAATTCCGGACAGGTATGGGTGCGGAGGCGATCAAGGAGCTTCTGCAGGCTATCGACCTGGAGGAAGAGGCGGCGGAGCTGAAGGAGGGCTTGAAGGAGTCCACCGGACAGAAGCGGGCCCGCATTATTAAGAGACTGGAAGTCGTGGAGGCTTTCCGTGAGTCCGGCAACCAGCCGGAGTGGATGATCATGGATGTGATTCCGGTGATTCCGCCGGATCTGCGTCCTATGGTACAGCTTGACGGTGGCCGTTTTGCAACATCCGATTTAAATGATCTTTACAGAAGAATCATCAACAGAAACAATCGTCTGAAAAGACTGCTGGAGCTTGGCGCTCCCGATATCATTGTCCGCAACGAGAAGCGCATGCTGCAGGAGGCGGTTGACGCGCTGATCGACAACGGCAGAAGAGGCAGACCTGTGACAGGACCCGGCAACAGGGCGCTTAAGTCCCTTTCCGATATGTTGAAAGGTAAATCCGGACGTTTCCGTCAGAATCTGCTCGGTAAGCGTGTTGACTATTCCGGTCGTTCCGTTATTGTGGTCGGCCCCGAATTAAAAATTTATCAGTGCGGTCTGCCCAAGGAGATGGCGATCGAGCTGTTTAAGCCCTTCGTGATGAAGGAGCTGGTATTCCGCGGTATTTCGCAGAACATCAAAGCGGCGAAGAAACTGGTGGAGAGACTGGATACGCAGGTGTGGGATGTACTGGAGGAGGTAATCAAGGAGCATCCAGTGATGTTAAACCGTGCGCCTACTCTGCACAGGCTGGGTATTCAGGCATTCGAGCCGATCCTTGTGGAAGGTAAGGCGATTAAGCTTCATCCGCTTGTGTGTACCGCATTTAACGCCGACTTTGACGGCGACCAGATGGCAGTTCATCTGCCCCTTTCCGTGGAGGCGCAGGCAGAGTGCAGATTCCTTCTGCTCTCCCCGAATAACCTGCTGAAGCCTTCGGACGGCGGCCCGGTGGCGGTGCCTTCCCAGGATATGGTGCTGGGTATCTACTATCTGACACAGGAAAGACCCGGTGCGCTTGGCGAGGGTAAGTTCTTTAAGAATGTGAACGAGGCGATTCTTGCCTACGAGAATAAGGCATGTACCCTCCATTCGAGGATTAACGTCAGAGTGACCAAGACGAACGCTGACGGGAAAGAGGTTTCCGGCAATGTGGAGTCCACGCTGGGAAGATTCCTCTTTAATGAGATCCTGCCGCAGGATCTGGGCTATGTGGACAGAACGGATCCGGAGAATTTACTGAAGCCGGAAGTGGATTTCCATGTGGGCAAGAAGCAGTTAAAGCAGATCCTTGAGAAAGTCATCAATATCCATGGCGCGGTACGGACCGCCGAAGTGCTTGACATGATCAAGGCGACAGGTTATAAGTATTCTACGCAGGCGGCTATGACCGTTTCCATTTCCGATATGACGGTGCCGGCAAAGAAAGAGGAGATGCTGGAGGCTGCCCAGGCAACCGTGGATAAGATTTCTATGAATTTCCGCCGTGGACTGATCACGGAGGAGGAGAGATACCGCGCTGTTGTAGAGACTTGGAATGACACCGATAAAGAGCTGACGGAAGTGCTGCTCTCCGGTCTGGATAAATACAATAACATTTATATGATGGCGGATTCCGGTGCCCGTGGTTCCAACCAGCAGATCAAACAGCTTGCGGGTATGCGTGGTCTGATGGCGGATACGACAGGACGTACCATCGAGCTGCCGATCAAGTCCAATTTCCGTGAAGGTCTGGACGTACTGGAGTATTTCATGTCGGCGCATGGCGCACGTAAAGGTTTGTCCGATACCGCGCTCCGTACTGCAGACTCCGGTTATCTGACCAGACGTATGGTCGACGTTTCGCAGGAGCTGATCATCCGTGAGACAGACTGCTGCGAGGGCAGGGATGATCTTCCCGGCATGGTGGTCAAGGCGTTCATGGACGGCAAGGAGACCATTGAAGGATTAAAAGACAGAATCACGGGACGTTTCTCCTGTGAGGATATCAAGGATAAAGACGGCAGGATGATCGTGAAGAGAAACCACATGATTACCCCGGCGCGCGCCGAAAAGATCCTGAGCGTAGGCGTGAATGAGAAGGGTGAGCCTGTGGAGGAAGTCAAGATCCGTACGATCTTAACATGCCGTTCCCACGTCGGTATCTGCGCGAAGTGCTATGGCGCGAATATGGCGACCGGCGAGGCTGTTCAGGTCGGTGAGGCTGTCGGCATCATTGCGGCACAGTCCATCGGTGAGCCCGGTACACAGCTTACCATGCGTACTTTCCATACCGGTGGTGTGGCAGGTGACGATATCACACAGGGTCTTCCCCGTGTAGAGGAGCTTTTTGAGGCGCGTAAGCCGAAGGGTCTGGCGATTATCGCAGAGTTTGGCGGTGTCGCTACCATTAAAGATACAAAGAAGAAGAGAGAGATTGTTATCACCAACGACGAGACCGGCGAGTCCAAGACTTATCTGATTCCTTACGGTTCCAGAATCAAGGTACTGGACGGCGCGGTTCTGGAAGCCGGCGATGAGCTGACCGAGGGTAGTGTCAATCCGCATGATCTGTTAAAGATCAAAGGTATCCGTGCCGTACAGGACTATATGCTGCGCGAGGTACAGAGAGTATACCGGCTGCAGGGTGTGGATATTTCCGATAAGCATATCGAAGTGATTGTGCGGCAGATGCTGAAGAAAGTCCGCATAGAGAACAGCGGTGATACGGACTTTTTGCCGGGTACACTGGTAGATGTTCTGGACTACGAGGACATGAACGAGGAACTGTTTAAAGAGGGCAAGGAGCCTGCGGAGGGCAAGCAGATTCTGCTTGGTATCACCAAGGCGGCATTGGCGACAGATTCCTTCCTGTCTGCGGCATCCTTCCAGGAGACCACCAAGGTTCTGACAGAGGCGGCGATCAAGGGTAAGGTAGACTCCTTGATCGGTCTGAAGGAGAATGTGATTATCGGTAAGCTGATTCCTGCCGGTACGGGTATGCGACGTTATCGTGACACGAGACTGAGCACGGACGAGAATCTTCTCAGTCGTCTGCAGATGGAGGACGAACTGGACTTTGAGGACGGTTCCTACGAGGAAGAAGAGTTCGAGAATGTAGATGATCTGGATGAGATCGAGGAGATTGAAGAACTGGATGTTGCGCTTGACGAGGCGGAGGATCTTGTGGAAGCCGAGGAAGAGCTTGAGCCGGTGGAGTAGAACAGAGGAGGGCTTTCTCAGAACTGCATTAATCTGTTAAACTCATGCAAGCATGATTTGCCAGGCAGAGCCAGTTCAGCCCGCGCCACTCGCAAAATCGCGCTTGTAGCGCTCTCCGCTGCAGTGCAGCTACTTTTGCTCGTAAACGGGCGCTCCCTCAGAACGTATATCGTCTGTCAAATTCATGCAAGCATGATTTGCCAGGCAATATACGTTCTGGCTGAACTGATAAAAAATGTATTGACAACGCATTCATGGGCAAGTATACTAGGGTAGTGTGCACATGAATGCGCTGTTTTTTATGTGCATAAATTCACAAATACCATTATTTTATATTTCAACAGGAGGTGAAAAGAATGCCAACATTTAACCAGTTAGTCAGAAAGGGACGTCAGACATCCGTGAAGAAGTCTACAGCTCCTGCTTTGTTAAAGGGTTACAACTCCCTTCACAAGGCCGCTACCGAAACAGCTTCTCCGCAGAAGAGAGGTGTCTGCACCGCTGTCAAGACAGCAACCCCTAAGAAGCCTAACTCAGCGCTCAGAAAGATTGCCAGAGTACGTCTTTCTAACGGAATTGAGGTGACAAGCTACATTCCTGGCGAGGGTCATAACCTGCAGGAGCATAGCGTTGTTCTGATCCGTGGCGGAAGAGTCAAGGACTTACCCGGTACAAGATACCACATTATCAGAGGTACGTTAGATACCGCGGGAGTCGCTAACAGAAGACAGGCTCGTTCCAAGTACGGCGCTAAGAGACCGAAGGCCGCGAAGTAAACGCAGTAATTTGCTACGCAGAATAACCGAAGTAATTGCATTGCAATTTAACCGAAGTAAAATTGCTGCGCAATTAAACTTCATAAGTCTGCAATGCAGACATGAGGCTGGGTCGTCAGTACCACAAACAGAACTAATTTAGTGTTGGGATTCTTATCTTATATTTTTATAGGAAGAAATACCGCACGTACACATTGAATTAGAGGACACATGTGAGTACCTGGGATTTATTCCCGCGAGCAATGATCTGATTGGGCGCTGCCCAATCTGAGGGTGTGAAGCATCCATTTGACGATTGCCGCGAGGGTGAAATAGCCGTAGCTTGCTGCGAGGTATTTCACTTATCATTTATGAATAAGGAGGGAAGTATCGTGCCACGTAAAGGACATATTCCGAAGAGAGATGTATTAGCAGATCCTTTATACAACAATAAAGTCGTTACGAAGCTGATCAACAACATCATGCTGGATGGTAAGAAGGGCGTAGCGCAGAAGATTGTATATGGGGCGTTTGCAAAGGTAGAAGAGAAGGCCGGAAAGCCGGCGCTCGACGTATTTGAGGAGGCTATGAATAACATCATGCCCCTTCTGGAGGTAAAGGCGAGACGTATCGGCGGTGCGACCTATCAGGTGCCCATCGAGGTTCGTCCTGACAGACGTCAGGCTCTCGCACTCCGCTGGCTTGTTATGTTCTCCCGCAAGAGAGGCGAGAAGACCATGGAGCAGAGACTTGCAAACGAGATCTTAGACGCAGCGAACAACACAGGCGCAGCGGTTAAGAGAAAAGAAGATATGCACAAGATGGCAGAGGCAAACAAGGCTTTTGCGCACTATCGCTTCTAACAAGACAAAAAGATTTACTAAGCCAGCAAAAAACACTGGCTAAGAAAATCTATATTTTGTCTGGAAGAAATCAAAGATTTCTTCCGGCGATTCGATGAAATATAGGAGGAGATAACTTTGGCTGGAAGAGAATATCCACTAGAGAGAACCAGAAATATTGGTATTATGGCCCATATCGATGCGGGTAAAACCACATTGACAGAGCGTATCCTTTATTATACTGGCGTAAACTATAAGATCGGTGATACTCACGAAGGCACGGCTACCATGGACTGGATGGAGCAGGAGCAGGAGAGAGGTATCACGATCACATCAGCCGCTACCACATGCCATTGGACGCAGGAAGAGAACTGCAAGCCCAAGCCTGGTGCATTGGAGCATCGTATCAATATCATTGATACACCCGGTCACGTAGACTTCACCGTAGAGGTTGAGCGTTCACTCCGTGTACTTGATGGTGCTGTAGGCGTATTTTGTGCAAAGGGCGGTGTGGAGCCGCAGTCAGAGAACGTGTGGAGACAGGCTGATACCTACAACGTACCGAGAATGGCGTTCATCAACAAGATGGATATCCTGGGCGCTAACTTCTACGGCGCTGTAGATCAGATCAGAAACAGATTAGGTAAAAACGCGATCATTCTTCAGTTGCCGATCGGTAAGGAGGATGATTTCAAAGGAATCATCGACTTGTTTGAAATGAAGGCCTATATCTACAATGATGATAAGGGCGAAGACATTACCATCACTGAGATTCCGGCCGATATGGCGGACGACGCTACGCTCTATCATGACGAGCTGGTGGAAAAGGTCTGCGAGCTGGACGATGATTTGACAATGATGTATCTGGAGGGCGAGGAGCCTTCCGTAGAGGATATGAAGAAAGCGCTGCGCAAGGGTACTTGCGAGTGCACGGCGGTTCCCGTATGCTGCGGTTCCGCTTACAGAAATAAGGGTGTGCAGAAGCTTTTGGATGCAGTTCTTGAGTATATGCCTGCGCCTACCGATATTGAGGCGATCAAGGGTACTGATATGGAAGGCAATGAGGTTGTGAGACACTCCTCCGATGACGAGCCTTTCTCCGCTCTTGCATTCAAGATTATGGCAGATCCCTTCGTGGGTAAGCTGGCATTCTTCCGTGTGTACTCCGGAACCTGCAATTCCGGTTCCTATGTGTACAATGCGACGAAGGATAAGAAGGAGCGTATCGGACGTATCCTGCAGATGCACGCGAACAAGAGAGCAGAGCTTGACAAAGTGTATTCCGGTGATATTGCGGCGGCAGTAGGGTTTAAGTTTACCGCAACAGGCGATACTATTTGTGACGAACAGCATCCTGTTATCTTGGAGTCCATGGAATTCCCGGAGCCGGTTATCGAGCTGGCGATCGAGCCGAAGACCAAGGCAGGTCAGGGCAAGATGGGCGAGGCGCTTGCAAAACTTGCAGAGGAAGATCCTACTTTCAAGGCACACACAGATCCGGAGACAGGCCAGACCATTATCGCAGGTATGGGCGAGCTGCATCTGGAGATTATCGTAGACAGACTGCTGCGTGAGTTCAAGGTGGAGGCGAACGTAGGTGCACCTCAGGTTGCCTACAAGGAGACCTTTACCAAGCCTGTGGATCAGGATTACAAGTACGCGAAGCAGTCCGGTGGTCGTGGTCAGTACGGTCACTGTAAAGTTAAATTTGAGCCCATGGATCCGAACGGAGAAGAGACCTTCAAGTTCGAGACTTCCGTTGTCGGCGGTGCGATTCCGAAGGAATACATTCCGGCGGTCGGCGAAGGTATCGAGGAGGCTTCCAAGGCAGGTATCCTCGGCGGATTCCCGGTACTTGGCGTTCATGCCAACGTATACGACGGTTCCTACCATGAGGTCGACTCTTCCGAGATGGCTTTCCACATTGCAGGTTCCATGTGCTTCAAGGAGGCTATGAAGAAAGCGAACCCTGTATTGCTTGAGCCCATCATGAAGGTGGAAGTTACCATGCCTGAAGAGTATATGGGTGATGTAATCGGCGATATCAACTCCCGTCGTGGACGGATCGAGGGTATGGACGATATCGGCGGAGGCAAGATGGTGAGAGGTTATGTGCCGCTTGCTGAGATGTTTGGTTATTCCACCGACTTACGTTCCAAGACACAGGGACGCGGAAACTATTCCATGTTCTTCGAGAAGTACGAGCAGGTGCCTAAGAGCGTACAGGAAAAAGTCCTGGCGGCAAAGGCAAAGTAATATAATGTCAAACTATTCAGAACAGGTTTGAAAATGCGTTGCATTATTAAATAAAGCTTGAAAAACTTGGCAATCTTTAATATAATCAATGGTAGCGGATTCAATCTACCGGATGGTTATTGTAACAGAATAAGCAAATCATTTTAAGGAGGACTTTAGAAATGGCTAAAGCTAAATTTGAGAGAACCAAACCCCATTGTAATATTGGCACCATCGGTCACGTTGACCATGGTAAAACAACTCTGACAGCAGCGATCACAAAGGTGCTGTCAGAGAGAGTTGCAGGTAACACAGCTACCGATTTCGAGAACATCGATAAGGCTCCCGAAGAGAGAGAGAGAGGTATCACCATCTCTACCGCTCACGTTGAGTATGAGACAGATAAGAGACATTACGCGCACGTTGACTGCCCCGGCCATGCTGACTACGTTAAGAACATGATCACCGGTGCTGCTCAGATGGACGGCGCTATCCTCGTTGTGGCTGCTACCGACGGTGTTATGGCTCAGACCAAGGAGCACATCCTTCTGTCCCGTCAGGTAGGCGTGCCTTATATCGTAGTATTCATGAACAAGTGCGATATGGTAGACGATCCTGAGCTGCTTGAGCTGGTTGAGATGGAGATCACCGAGCAGTTAGAGGAGTACGAGTTCACAGACTGCCCGATCATTCAGGGTTCCGCTCTGAAGGCACTGGAAGATCCCAGCAGCGAGTGGGGCGACAAGATCATGGAGCTCATGAGCACTGTTGACGATTATATTCCGGATCCTCAGCGTGACACCGACAAGCCTTTCCTTATGCCTGTCGAGGATGTATTCTCCATCACCGGCCGTGGTACCGTTGCTACTGGTAGAGTAGAGCGTGGTACGCTGCATATGTCTGATGAAGTGGAGATCATCGGTGTTAAGGAAGAGACCCAGAAGTCTGTTGTTACCGGTATCGAGATGTTCCGTAAGCTGCTTGACGAGGCTCAGGCTGGTGATAACATCGGTGTTCTGCTTCGTGGTATCCAGAGAACCGATATCGAGAGAGGACAGGTTCTTGCTAAACCCGGCACAGTTACCTGCCACAAGAAATTTACAGCTCAGGTATACGTTCTGACCAAGGACGAGGGTGGCCGTCATACACCTTTCTTCAACAACTATCGTCCTCAGTTCTACTTCAGAACAACGGACATCACAGGTGTATGTAACCTTCCTGATGGCACAGAGATGTGCATGCCTGGTGACAACGTAGAGATGAGCATCGAGCTGATTCACCCGATCGCTATGGAGCAGGGTCTGACGTTTGCTATCCGTGAGGGCGGACGTACAGTAGGTTCTGGTCGTGTGGCTACGATTATTGAGTAATCTTTTTTAGAGCCAATAATTTAATAGAAAATACCGCAACTTTCAACATTAGTAGGAGGTTGCGGTTATTTGTATAAAAAATGAAGAGCGAACAAAAAGAAAATAAGAATGCAGAAAAATAAGTGGCTCTAAAATGGCTCTATTTGATGTGTTTACATATGATGGATGATGGGATACCGATGAAAATTACATATGGATTGAAGGAAATATTTTTATTATTCTCTTGGATATTGCTTTTTAAATCAAATTCTGTGAATGATTCAGGCATTTTTCTTACATCCATTATGATCTACAGCGGAGCAATAATTTTTGACTTAATATTTTTTGCAATTGAGGCTAGGTCAAAAGCATCAAAACGTTTAAAGGGTGCATACTATGGTAGTATAATTCTTGCAATAGTCAATGGTTTTATAGCATTAGTTGGATTGCTTGGAGCCTTTGAGATGATTACGATCACTCGCATAGCGAATATGTATCAAATGATTGTAGCAAAAGGTGATTTAACAGATGTGTATAATGTGCTATTGTCGATAAAAGTTAAATTGTGGATTTATATGACATTAGTATTGCTATTTGGATTGTTAGAAATTTTTCCTGGGTTACTTCTTGTAAAAGATAAAAGTCAGAAACAGATTGAAAGCTCAGATTGAGGGTGTGAATATGACTATATTAATATTAGGTATTGTTATATGCATCTTTTTGATAGTATACTTTTATATATGTAATCTTAAGGCTTCGGTTTTTCCGAGAATGGGTTTTATTAATGATGAGGTTCCGATAAGGAGAGTTAAACTGGAAAAACATTTTTCTTTTGATTACTTTGGCGGTCAAGAAAATGAAGAAAGATAAGTTTGATGAATTGTGGAATCATGTTATATTATCAATTTTTGATGATATGAATGTTGATGGAACGCTCACGTTAAAAAGAAATGCAAAAAAAAGAGTGTATAGCCAATACCAAAAAGAGAAAACTTTTGTTAAAACAAACTATATGATTGCCGAGGATACACATTTGGATAGACATAAAATAGCGTCCTGTGTGCTCTATGCAATCATGAAAGTTTATCCTGTGCAAATTAATATGAGTGCTATATGGAAAAAGCATAAGGAAAAAGGAAAATTTAATAGAGAGTATCAATTGTTAAATGAATATTTGTCTTTGTATACTGCATTTTCAATTATTGAAAGTTTTAGGCAGTATGGTATTAGTCATCAAGACGAGGAATATCCGACAAAAGGATTTGTGAGAAATAGGATTAGTATGCCGGATACAAGTAATGGGCAAGATTATTTATATAATACTTGTTTGGATTTATATTTTTCTAAACAAAGACATAAAATTAACGTATTGACCTTGTCGAATGTATTTTTTCTTTTAGAAATAATACAATTAAATGAAACAAAGGTGTAGGGAACTTCTACACCTTTGTTTTTTTATATATAATAGGATTAGGGTGTCAAAAGGTCACGGATCTTTGATATATATTTGTACCTTGAAAACTTAACACGATATTCAAAATTACGGTGATATTTGGTAAAATATAAGTATCAAATATCGAGGTGATTCAAATGGCGTTTGCTGCTAACGATAATCAACAATTAACTCTGACAGACAGCACTCTCAATCTCACGCAAAGAGAAAAAAGAGTTTTGGAAAAATCATGGGCGAAAACTTTTGCCGAAAAAGTTTTTCCGGTTATCGATGAAAGTATTTTTTCTGTTCTATATAGTGATAAAACTTCCCGTCCCAATACACCTGTAAATGTAATTGTAGGGGCACTGATTCTGAAAGAAGCTCTTGGTGATACTGATGATGAATTAGTTGAATCACTCATGTTTGATGTCCGTTATCAGTATGCTCTTCATACGACAAGTTTTGAAGAACAGCCTCTCAGCGAGCGTACATTAAGCAGATTCAGGGCAAGAGTATTAGCATATGAAACGGAGCACGATGTTGATCTGATTCATGAATGCATTGTAAAGATGGCAAAAGAGATAGCCGAATTTATGGGCATATCCCCAAACAGACA
>CASWVG010000039.1 GCA_949472775.1 uncultured Lachnospiraceae bacterium | reverse complement strand
ACAAAGGCAAGGCGACAGTAGTGATCCGCGGCAGAGGGACAGCCACGGACAAAGGCATGGCGGTGGGAAGCAGGAACCAGACTGTCACCATCAAGGCCATGGTATTGAAGGGGAAGAACCTGAAGCCCTATGTGGAAAGCGTGGCAGACATGATGAACAGTATTAAGAGCCTGTTTTATAAGAAACAGTAAGACATCCCTGCCATAAAAGGGGGCTGCCGCATCGATTTTGATATCGTGCGGCAGCCCTTAGCAAAGCCAGTGTTTCCAAAACGGATTCACTGGCTTTTATATACTCTGGTAGATCAGATATCCAATTCAGGCGGAACGTCGAGCTCGTGAGGAACCGGCGTTCCGTTTTTCTTTCTCTGGCGCACGCATTCTGTCAGCAGATACTCTATCTGGCCATTCACCGATCGAAAGTCATCCTCAGCCCAGGCAGCGATGGCGTTGTAGAGCTTGGCGGACAGACGAAGCGGCACCTGTTTTTTGCTGTTGTCCGCCATCTAGTAGAGACTGCCGGAATTGACAACGGGCTGGGCATCCCGGTTGCTGCACAATACCACCAGAAGATTGGATACCATAGCAGCCTTGCGCTCCTCGTCCAGTTCCACAATTTCCTTTTCGGAAAGGCGGCTTAACGCCATTTCCACCATGCCGACCGCGCCGTCCACGATCATCTTGCGGGCGTCGATCACAGCGGATGCCTGCTGTCTCTGGAGCATGGCGGCGGCGATCTCGGGGGCGTATGCCAGATAGGTGATCCGGGCTTCCACAATCTCAAGTCCTGCCTGTTCCACCTTGCCTTGAATCTCATCACGGATTCTCTTCGCTACCACTTCGCTGGAGCCGCGAAGCGACCCTTCATCTGCCATACCGTCCCCGGTGGTGTCCACATTTTCCGCCACATCGTAGGGGTAGAGCCGCACAATGTTTCTAAGCGCGCTGTCACACTGGAGGGACAGGTATTCCTTGTAGTTATCTACGTTGAATACGGCCTTTGCGGTGTCCGTTACCTGCCACATCACAGCGATGGCGATCTCAATGGGATTGCCAAGGCAGTCGTTGATCTTCTGGCGGCTGTTGTTCAGAGTCATAATCTTTAAGGATATTTTTTTGCTGGCGCCGGTGCCGGCGACCTGCATGCTCTGACCGCCGGCAGCCAGATGGAAGCGGCTGCCGCCTGATGCGCCGTCCACGTCGCCGCTCTGTTTCAGTTTGGTTTCCGCCGCGGGATTCAGCGCGCTGCAGAAGGGATTTACCCAGTAGAAGCCCTCTTCCTTCAAGGTGCCGATATACTTGCCGAACAAAGTCAGCACGACTGCTTCCTGGGGTCTGAGCACCACAAGGCCCAAAAACGGGATCCAGCCAAACAGCAGGCCGGCGAGACCGATGACAAAGAGCGCAATCCCTGCAGGACTTTGCGGGCCGTTTTCGCTGATGCCGGTGATATTGCCGACAATGGTCGCCGCCAGGGCGGCTGCATAGAGCAGCAGCGTCAAAAGGAGCATTGCCACGCCGTTTTTGCTTTTGTTCAATACTTTTTCTTCCATAAAATACTGTCCTTTCTTTTGCATGTTTTTGTTTTCTTTTGGATATTGGGTTGTTTTGATACTTGTATGATATCAAATTGATATCAAAATGTCAACGCCGATTTTTTAGTAAATGTGTTATACTATGTTCGGGAGTTACATTTCAAATCGAAATAGGTTTAAACGTTTATTCTAATCATGCATAGGACGAGAAAAGGAAAAGTGGGGAGAACAGATTTGAAACAGAAGGTTTTACTTATTGTGCCGCATCAGGATGACGAACTGTTTGTTGGCGGCGGACTTTTTAGGACACTTGCAGCATGCGGTGATTTCGAGGCTTATGTGGTCTACATGACTAACGGGGATTTCTTTCCGCATGAGGCGAAGGTGCGTCTGCGGGAAGCGCTGCATGTTTTGAACGAGTTTTGTGGGGTGGAGGAGAGCCATGTTTTCTTCCTCGGTTATGGGGATGGCTGGAAGGAAGGCGGACATATTTACCATCAGGAGGGGGAGAAGCTTCTTATCTCAATGGCGGGGAGAACAGAAACCTATGGTCTGGAAGGCCATGAGGATTACCGCTTTACAAGATCGGGCAGGCACAGCGCCTATCGCAGGGCGGATATGAAGCAGGATATGAAGGATGTGATTGCCCAGGTGCGGCCGGAACTTCTGCTTGTGGTGGATTTTGACAAGCATGCCGACCATAAGGCGGTGTCTTTGCTTGCGGAGGAATGTCTGGGGGAACTTTTCAGGGAGGATGACGCTTATCGACCTCTTGTGTTAAAGCGTTTTGCCTACGATGGCGTGTGGAAGGGCAGGGCGGACTTTTTTGAACTGCCAAGACGGGGCACTGTGCTTACAGGGCTTTCGCAGACGCCATATACACCGGAGGAGGAACTGCGCTTTGCCATGCCGCAGGACTGTGCCGCACCTGTCCTTTCACAGAATGCTTTTTTCCGGGCGCTGCGCAGGCACCAGACCCAGGAGGCATGGCAGAAGGCTGATGAGATCATCAATATAGACGAGGTGTTTTTTCGGAGAGAGACGGACAATCTTCTGTACGCGGCGGAACTTACGGCCTCTTCCGGGAATCCTGAGTATCTTCGGGACTTTAAGCTGTTTGACTGCGGGGATGTGACAAAGAAAGAGCTTGTCCTTCAGGAATGCGGCTGGAAGCCGGAGGAGGGGGATGCACAGAAGAAGGTGTGCATCCGCTTTGGGAAGCCGCAGACCGTTGGACGCATCGGTGTGTATGCGCGGGGAAACGGCGGGGCGGACAGGCTGAAAGTCATTTTTTCTTTTGATGAAGAAGGGGAGCCCGTGCACATGGAAATCAGGCCGGACGGGAAAAGAAACCTCTGTACTTTCATGCCCCGGGAAGGGGTGCGGGAGATAACGCTCCAGATTGAGTCGTGGGAGGGTGTTTTCTGGGGCATTACCGAACTGGAGATTCTGCCGCCTGAGGAGCAGGCGTTGCCTGAGATGCTGCAAGAGCTGCTTTTTCAAGGGGATTATTTGAAAGTGACCCAAATAGTCAAAATGCGGATGAAAATAGAAAAGGCTGTTTTGGCTCTGAGGAGAAAGATTTCCCGATGGATACCGAACGGCTACACGCTGCGGCGGCATTACCCGGAGATCGCGGGGAAGAAACGGGTGCCGGCTGGGTATAGGGTGGCTTATATCGTGGAACGTCTGCGGGATAGGTAATAAATTTCTGAAAAATTTGAGAAAAAGTGTTCCTCTTTTGGGAATTGTCAGGTAAAATAGAATATATTGCGGGGGATTGTGTGTTTTGCTCGAATTTTCAGTCATCAGTCACATGCCAGGGGGACGCGCAAAATACGATATCATATCAGGAGGGAGCAAATGAGAGCGAAAACAAAACGAGTGCTCGCAGCGGTACTTGCGGCGGTTATGATACTGCAAGGTATACCGTATGGCGATGGTGTGCTGGTGGCCAGCGCTTCCAATGTGAGCGACAGTCTGGAAACAGACAAGGAAGTCCCGGGAGAAGAGAAGGTTTCGGAAGATGAAAATGCCGGGAACGAAGAGACGCCAGATGTTGGAAATGGCGAAGTCACGGACACACCGGAAGATGGGGATGCCGGAACTGTTGAGAAGCCGGATGCCGACACCGGAGCGGGAGACGAAGCGCCTGATGACGGGGACGCAGGAGCTTCGGATGATGATGGCGCCGGAGAAACACAGACGCCCGGCGGCGCGGAAGATGAAGAGACGCCGGATGCCGGAGAAATACCGGGGGGGGGCAAAATCCCGAGGATAGTGAACCGCCGGCAGAAGAAGATGCTGAGGAGGAATGTCAGCATATATCGTTGAGCTATGTGTCATGTCAGGATGGCACGCACGAAGTAATCTGTAAAGAGTGCAGCACTGTTTTGAGAGTGGAGGACTGCACCTATGAGGAGACTGTCTCCGGCAATACAACGGAAACGGTCAGCACATGTACATATTGTGGCTACATTTTGGAAGAGGAAGTGGAACAGGAAGAAATTGTTCCGGCGTTAAAGGTTACGCCGAGAGCCTCTGAACATAAGAGAATCGCCTACTTCTCCTTTGATAATGAGACGGACGGTTTCACAGGAGAAGGCGCGGAGGCGGCAAAAGAGGGAAGTTCCAGTCTTGCGGCGGCCGGATGGCGTGGAAAAGCGCTGCAGCTTTCGGGGAACCAATATCTGAATGTGACGAAGGAGGACGGGACGAGCCTTCTGACCGGGCTGGAAGGGATCACGGTTTCTTACTATAGCAAATGTAAGGCAGATGGTCACAGCGGATGGAGCTTTTACGCGGCTCCAAGTACCAATCCACCTGGTACTAATAATGAAAATTATCTGGGTATCCTGGACAAGAAAGATACTGTAAATGTGGAAAGCTATATCGGGTCGAGAAGTAATCCGACTTCTGCCAGCCTGTCAACGGGCGGTCTGGCTAACGAATGGCGCCATGTTGTCGTGACTTATAATGACAAGGGTATCAGCTTATATATTGATGGTAAGTTAAAGCAAACGAAAACGAAAGGAATCGCGTCAAGCATTGCGGCCATGCTCGGGGAATCCAGCATCATTCAGATCGGCAAGGCGCAGTGGGGAAGTGGCGAGTACTACCAGGGTCTGATCGATGAGTTTTCCATCTACGACTATGTCATGACGGAGACGGAAGTGAATGAACTGTATGAGAGCTCCTTCGAGGATGACGTAGAGGTAGCAGATCCCAAAATGCTGGCGCACTATACCTTCAGTGATATAAAGACGGCTAACAACATCGCGGATGGCACGGCAGTGCCCGCGGATGCGACAGTGCCGAATACGTCGGCGGACACACAGAGCGAGAACTATGACGCGCAGATTATAAACAGCGGCGCACAGCTTTATGAGGAGGATAGCAGTCTGCTTCTTCCCGGTGGCGCGGCAAGTGCGAATCCCGCCTATGTGAAACTTCCGAGCGGGATGTTTTTGGATGAAAACGGCAGGATGCGGGATGTCCTGACGGTTAACATATGGATGAAGAATATTTCGGGGAGTGGTGACTGGACAGGCTTTTATGTGGGCACCGATCCGACGGAAAATACGGGCGGGGTGATGCCGCTCAATTATCTGCTTCTGAATCCGAGAAAGAACGATAAGTTTAAGGCGACGCTGACCTGCAACGACCAGGCGACCGGAGCGCCGTACAACGGGGAGCAGACCCTCACAGAGGGGCAGACCACGGGAGCATGGCAGATGTACACGGTGGTTGTCGGTCCCAATGTGATGACGACCTATCTGGATGGTCAGCAGGTCGGCAGACGGATGCACAGCATGAAGATGTCCGAGTGGACGGCAGACGGTACGGATGTCGTGCCGGATATTCTGGCATCCATCGGTGCGGGCGGATATGTGAACGACGACAGATGGAACGGCGCGGTCAAAGAGTGTTCCATCTACAATTACCAGCTGACGGCGGAGCAGATCGACCAGCTCTATCAGGACGGGCAGGAGAAGGAGGAAGTGGCCGATCCCATGATGCTGGCACACTATACCTTTGACGATATCGCTTCCTACGCGGGAAACGCTTCTCTGGTGGATAAGGGCAAGGTGTCCGACGGCGCCGTTGTGCCCAACACATCGGAAGCCACAAAGGATAAAAATTATCATGCCGTTGTACATGGAAACGGGGGAACTCTGCGCGCTGGCGGTATCGGACTGGAACTGCCCGGCGGCGAAGCTTCCAAGGACTCTGCCTATGTGGAGCTTCCGTCGGAGATGTTTACGGACAGTAACGGCAGAATGCGCAACACGCTGTCTGTCAATATCTGGATGCAGAATATTTCGGGACAGGGAGACTGGACCGGATTTTACCTGGGCACCGACCCGGAGAAAAATACGGCGAATACGGGCCGGCCGCTAAACTACCTGCTTGTCAATCCGAGGAAAAATGATAAGTTAAAGGTGGCGATGACCTATAACCAGACAGGGACTAATGAGCCGTACAACAAGGAGAACATCAATCACAACGGTGCCACGGATGACTGGTGGCAGATGTACACCATCGTTGTGAACGGTACGGATCTGACTACCTACCTGGACGGAAAGAAGCTGGCGACAGTGAAGCACAGCATGAAGATGTCCGAGTGGACGGCAGACGGTACGGATGCCGTGCCGGATATCCTTTCCTATATCGGAAAAGGCGGGTATGTCAGCGACAGGAGATGGCAGGGTGCGGTGAAGGAATGCTCCATCTACAACTATGAGCTGACGCAGGAAGAGATCACCGGACTTTACGATGACGTACACGCCCCGGAGGAGAGCGCGGCGGCGCTTGTGACGGCCACAAGTGTGTCGACGGATTTCTTGAGTGAGGGCAGCAGCGCCAGCATCTATTACGGGGATTCTTATGAATTACCGGCAAAAACGAGTGTCACGCTGTCTGACGGAAGTACCAATGCGGCCTATGTCACCTGGTATGATGATAAGGGTGAGAAGGTGTCTGACACTTCCGCGTTAGAGCCGGGCACTTACAATCTGACGGGAAAAGTGGAAAATTACTTCCCGGCGCCTTTTATTGAGGAGCGCGCCGACCCGCAGGTTTATTATGATGAACCGAGCGGGAAATACTATTTTACGTCATCCTGGCCGGCATACGGATCCAAAGAGAAAGGCTATGACAAGATAGTCATCCGAAAGGCGGACAGTCTTGTGGGACTGGCGGATGCTGAGGAACATATCATCTGGACGGCACCCGGGGATAAATACACAGGCAGATATCATATCTGGGCGCCGGAATTACATCATATCGGCTCGAAGTGGTACTGCTATTTTGCGGGTACCCTGAGCGGAGACTGGGATATCCGCCCGCGCGTCCTGGTGTGTGAGGACAGTAAGGATATCACGGATGCGGCCAACTGGACGGAGCATGACCGCTTCCTGAACAAGGATGGGGAGGACGGCGGCGTTTCCGATCTGTTCTCTCTGGATATGACCCACTTTGAGAACAAGGGAAAGCACTATGTCATATGGGCATATAAGCCGATCGGTTCCGAGCTTTTGATGGGCGAAGTGAGCGGAGACGATCCGACGAAGCTGATCGGTGAGCCGATGGTGCTGACTTACCCCGAGTATGCGTGGGAATGCGACGGCAATCAGAACGTGGATGAGGGTCCGGCTGTATTAAAAGCAAACGGACGGATCTATGTGGCGTTCTCGGCGGCGGCTACCGGGGATATGTACTGTATGGGTATGATGAGCGCCGATGAGAATGCAGACCTGATGGATATTACCAACTGGACGAAGTCCCCTACGCCGGCGCTGCAGAGCAAGGATTTACAGGGGCAGTACGGTCCCGGGCACAATTCCTTTACGGTGGATGAGGACGGGAAGGCGGTTCTGGTATACCATGCAAGGGATGAGGAATGCCATAACAATACGTGCGGATATTCTGGCGGAGATCCGCTGTACGATCCGTGCCGGAATGCGATGCTGGCATATGTGAGATACGCTGCGGACGGTACGCCGGTCTTTAACAGCACGGCGGATAAGGAGCTGGCAGGGCTGGACACCAGCAGTCTGAAATATACACTGACTGTGGAGAGCATGACAGAGGCGGAGCCGGTGGCATCCTACGGGCTGGTGACGGATGCGAAGGATGCTGTCTCGAATACGCACGAGGGCACACTGCACGGAAGTGACGCTGCCTTTGACGGGGGACTGGTTATCTCCGGCAAGGAGAAGGCGAATCTGACAAACTATCTGGATATCAGCGACAATACCGATTTGCTGGCAGGTCTTGAGACGGCAAAAAGCCTGACGATCACCGCATGGGTAAGAAACGATAACCAGAGTAAAGATGAAAACGATCTGCCGAACAACAACAATCGTCCTACGGTATTTTCCATTGGCCGTGACGAGAACAATTTCTTTGCATTCAGCACAGGAAACTGGGGTGCGGCAAGGGCCTCGTTTTATGTTGACGGCAAGGAGATCGGGGATAGTGAGGGAAAGACCCGTATCCAGTATAACACGCCGGGGATGCAGAAATCCGTGGTGGGAGACTGGTATCCTGTTGCCATTACGATGACGGACCGGTCTTCGGGCGGCAAGTCGCAGACGACAGTGCGCTACTATATGAACGATGAACTGCTCTGTACGGTCAATTCGCCTGCATCCCTCAAGGATCTGGGAGAACTTAAGCAGTTTTATATCGGCGGCGGTGTGAGCGCGGGGAACTACCACGACATGTACGGCGGCATCCGCAACGTGAAGATTTATGACAAGGCGCTGCCTGCGGACCTGCTCGCAGAATATGATAAAGAATATCTGGTGGATAACCTTGCGCTTATGCTGGGAGCGGATCTGACCACTCATGCCATCCGTACAGGGGTATCCCTGCCTCTCCCGAAGACAGGGCATCCAGGCGTGACCTATACCTGGCAGACAAGCGATGCCTCCGTCATGGACGAGAACGGCACGGTGACGCCCTCCAAGGTGGAGAGAAAAGTAACGCTTACAGCCACGATCAGGACGGCTTTGGACGGCAGTTATGCGCAGACGGTTACTTTCCCGGTAACAGTTGTCGATACCTATGCCTTCTGGCTGGAAGAAGTGTATAAGAAGCTGTCGATCCGGAATCTGGACGATGTGCGGGGCAGCCTGTATCTTCCGATGTCCGACGAGAGATATCCGGAGGTTCAGATTTCATGGAAGTCAGACCATACCGATATTATCTCTGATGTAGAGAAGAACGGGATCGCACCGGGTCTGGTGACCAGACCCGCAGCGGATACGGATGTGAAGCTGACGGCTGTACTCAGTGTGGGAGAAGGAGACGAGCGGCAGGAGAAAACGAAGGAATTTACCGCTAAGGTGAAAAAGAAAGCCCAGGTCGGTGAGCTGACGGATTATATGTTTGCCTACTTTATCGGCGAGGGGACGAAGACCGGTGAGCAGATGTACTTTGCGGACAGCCGGGACGGCCTGCACTGGACAGCGCTGAATGACGGTGAGCCGGTCATCACCTCCGATATGGGTGAGAAAGGGCTGCGTGACCCGTTTATCATGCGCTCCCATGAGGGGGATAAGTTCTATCTGATCGCGACAGATCTCTGGATAGCCGGGGGCACGAGCTGGGGTGATTCCCAGACAAAGGGAAGCAAGAGCATCATGGTCTGGGAGTCCACGGATCTGGTGAACTGGTCCGACCAGCGGATGTGCAAGGTGGCGGTAGACGATGCCGGGTGTACCTGGGCACCGGAGGCGTTCTGGGATGAGGAGACACAGGATTACGCCGTGTTCTGGGCGTCCAAGACCAGCCGGGATAATTACGGGCCGCACCATATCTGGAAATGTCATACAAGGGATTTTTATACCTACAGTGAACCGGAAATATGGATCACTCTGAAGAATGAATCGGGAAATGACATTAGTGTCATAGATACGACCGTGATTAAGGTCGGGGATACGTACTACCGCTTCAACAAGAATGAGGACAGCGGCAATGCGGTGATGACCAACGGCGATTCGATTGGCACCAAATTTGTCTACATGGAAAAGAGCAGTTCACTGGACGGCACCTGGGAGTATGTGCCTTCCTCGTATCTGCTGGATGCCTCCAATCAGTTCAGGGAGGGCGCCACCAGCTTTAAGTTTAACGACGAGGATGTGGAGACGGATACCTGGTGCCTGCTTCTGGACAATTTCGGCGGCGGCGGTTACTATCCGGCGACCACGACGGATCTGGCTTCCGGGAACTTTACGAAGCTGGGTGCCTCAGAGTATTCCTTCCCGACCGAAGGGATTCTCCGCCATGGTTCGGTGCTGAACATTACGGCGGAAGAATATGCGGCCATTGAAAAGAAATGGGGACCGTTTGTGGAGGAGGAAGAGACACCGACGACAACACTGGAGGAAGCGCGCATTGCGTCCTTTACCTTCGACGATGAGGAGAGCGGTTTTAGGGGCAGCGGCGCGATGGCTGAGAAGAAAGGCGAACCCGTGCTCTCTGAGGAAGTCAGGGAAGGCGCTTCCGGGAAGAGTGCGAAATTTGGCAGCGGAAGCTGGCTGGATGTGAAGACCAAAGGCGGACACAGTCTTCTGACCGGCGTGGAGAGCATGAGCATTTCTTACTACAGTAAGGCGGAGGATCCCAATAAGGACGGCGCCGGATGGGCTTTCTTTGCCGCGCCGGATGACAGAGCGCCCGAGTACAACGAGAGGGAGAACTATCTGGGCATCCTGGATCACGTGGGTGAAGTCAAGGCGGAGAGATACCATGGCACCAGAGGAAGCGCCACATCGGCATCGACCCTTGCCTCTTCTTTGGAAAATACATGGCGTCATGTGGTGGTGTCCTACACGCCTAAAGGAATAAGGATTTATATTGACGGGACTCTGAAAACGACCGTGTCAAAGAGAAAGCTGTCAGCGCTGCCTGATCTGCTTGGCGACAGCAGTATCCTGCAGCTTGGAAAAGGAAACTGGGGCGGCGGCGAGTACTTTAACGGATATATGGACGATGTGACAATCTACAACCGTGCGCTGACCCAGGAGGAAGTCACAGCCATCTATGAAGGTAAGGTGCCCATGCCGGATCCGGGGCCGTATGTGCCTACCTATACGGTTACTTTTAATCCTGATAGAGGTGTGCTTGCAGGCGCATCATTCGTGGAGGTGGATGAAGGGGAGAAAGTTCCCAGACCGGCGGATCCCACGAGAAGAGGATATACTTTCCTTGGCTGGAGCCGGGAAAAGAACGGAACAGCGTACTGGGATTTTGAGACGGATACGGTTTCGGAAGATATGACACTGTATGCGTGCTGGAAGTCCGGTGCCGGAACGGAAACTACTTATACGATCACCTTTGATCCCAATGGAGGCGCGCTCTTAGGGGCAGCGTCTGTGACGGTGAAACAGGGTGAAAAGATTCCGAGACCGACAGATCCGGTCAGGGAAGGCTATACGTTCCAGGGGTGGAGTCAGGTTAAGGATGGCACAGAATACTGGGATTTTGAAAACGGAACGGCAGCGGCACAGATGACGCTGTATGCGTGCTGGAAGTCCGATACCGGAACGGAAACTACTTATACGATCACCTTTGATCCCAATGGAGGCGTACTTTCCGGGGCAGCGTCCGTGACGGTGAAACAGGGTGAAAAGATTCCAAGACCGACAGATCCGGTCAGGGAAGGCTATACGTTCCAGGGGTGGAGTCAGGTTAAGGATGGCACAGAATACTGGGATTTTGAAAACGGAACGGCAGCGGCGCAGATGACGCTGTATGCGTGCTGGAAGTCTGGCACCGGGCCGGATGATCCCGAAAAAGAGGAATGGGGAGACATTCTTCCGGAAGACAGGCCCGCCAGCGTGGAAGCGGTTCCGAATGGCCTGTGGATTGCAGGCGTGGAGGAACAGGGCTATACCTATACCGGAAAGGCGATCAAGCCGGAAGTACGCGTATATAACCACAAGACAAGGCTGACGCTTAAGACGGATTACACCATTGCCTACAAGAACAATGTGAAAGCAAGTGACGCATCGGATGCGAAGACAGCGCCGACCATCACAGTGACGGGAAAAGGCAACTACACAGGCAAAGACACTGTATGCTTTAAGATACAGCCCAAAGATATCAGAAACGAGGATATCTCTCTGTTCGATATCGCAGTTGCCTACAAGAATAATAAGGTGCAGAAGCCGGTTCCTGTTGTGAAATGGAATGGCAAAAAGCTGGCGAACAGGAAAGACTTTACGGTGGAATATCCCGGCAGCAAGGAAGAGGAATCCGGGCAAAAGAAGGAATATTCGGATTCTGGCGACTGGCGCATCGTCGTAACCGGCACAGGAAACTTTGCGGGGACGAAGGAGATCACACTGACCATCGCAGACAAGGACGCCAGGCTGACCGAAAAGCTGAGCGTCAGGAAGATCCCGAACCAGACCTATACGGGAACGCCTCTGATGCCGGAGATTGAGGTAAAGGATGGCAGAACGCTGTTGACTGAGTATGAGGATGAGAGTGGAGATGGGCATTATAAGGTAGTTTATGAGAATAATACCGAAATCGGAACGGCTACTGTCATTATCAAAGGCATGACTAAGGCGGCCACGGAAACAGACCCCGGATTCAGCTATGTCGGGGAGAAGCGCGTCACCTTCCAGATTGTCGGCGAGAACATCGGCAAGGCACAGGTGACGGAAGGGCTTGAAAAGTCTTATGTCTACACAGGCAGGGAGATCAAGCCGGCTCCCAAACTTACTGCGAGCGTAAAAGAAGACGGAGCAACCGTTTCAAAACCTTTGGTGCCGGACAAAGATTATACGGTGAAGTATATGGACAACACGAAGGTCGGAACGGCCACGATCCTCTTTACGGGAAAAGGAGCATTCACCGGTACACTTAAAAAGACCTTCAAGATCAGCGCCTATGATATCGGGACGGACGTATCCGAAAGCCTGCTGATTGAAGACATGGGAGAGGTTCCCTATGCCAAGGGAGGAAGTAAACCGAAGCCTGTTGTGACTTATAAGATTGGCGGCGACCGGGTGACTCTTAAGGAAGGCGTAGACTACACGCTCTCCTACAAGAACAATGCGAAGCTGAATGACTGCGGGGAAGGTTCGGATCAGAACAAATGGCCGACTGTGACCGTGAAAGGAAAGGGCAATTATAAGGGAGCGAAGACGGCGACCTACAAGATCGTACCGCAGGATATCGGAAAGCTGGAAATACAGGTTGCCGACAAAGTTTACCAGAATAAGCCGGGCAGATACCAGTCGGTTCCCAAGGTGATTGACCTAAATGGGAAAGCATTGGCGAAGGGAACGGACTATGAAAAGACCTTCTCCTATGCGTATGCGGAGGATGTGACCCTTGCGGACGGCACGCCGACTAAAGAGTATAAACCGGTTGAAAGTACGGATATTCTGCCGGTTGGTACAAAGGTACAGGTGACGGTGACGGCGAAGGAAGGAAATTATACAGGCACGCTGACAGGGACCTACCGCATTACGGCGAAAAGCATTACCGGGGCGTCTGTGACGGTGAAGCCACAGGTTTACACCGGGTATGAGGTGAAGCCTGGGAAAGACCAGATTACAAAGATCAAAGTCGGCAGGGATTATCTGGAAGAGGGCGATTACGAGATTATCGACTATACGAATAATATCAAAAAGGGAACCGCGAAAATGACCCTCAAGGGTGTCGGGGATTACGGCGGCACAAAGACGGTAAGCTTCAAGATCGTGCCCAGGAACGTCGTATGGTGGACACCGGAGGAGAAAAGTAAACTGTATGACATATTGCAAAATCTCCTACAGTTCAACTGACGATTTTGCGATAATAAAGAAATAATGTAACAAATAATGAGCCGCTGCAGGGACAGACACAGAGCTGTCGGAGCAGCGGCTCGTTTTTATCAGGAAATTGCGACAGTGTAAACCATTCGGGGAGAATGCGAAGCATTCTCTGAGTCGAGCGTGTCGGCGCCCGATTTTTTAAAGGCGCTTTCCGGTCAACAGTTCATATCCCTGCAGATATTTGTCGATGGTCTTCTGCACGATCTCTTCGGGGAGGGTCCAGTCATGTCCCTCGTTGGCTTTCAGCCAGTCTCTGGCAAACTGCTTGTCGAAGGAGGGCTGGCTGTGTCCGGGTTCATAGCCTTCCGCCGGCCAGAAACGGGAGCTGTCGGGTGTCAGCATTTCATCGCCGAGAACGATATTGCCGTCCTCGTCCAGTCCGAACTCGAATTTCGTGTCCGCGATGATGATGCCGCGGGTGAGAGCGTATTCGGCGCATTTTTTGTAGAGGGCGATGGTGTAATCCCTAAGTTTCCCGGCGTATTCTTCTCCTTTGCCGGGGAAACGTTTCTCCAGATAATCCACGCTCTGCTCAAAGGAGATGTTTTCGTCATGGTCGCCAATTTCCGCCTTGGTGGAGGGGGTGTAGATGGGCTCGGGCAGTTTGTCCGACTCTTTCAATCCCTCGGGAAGCGTGATCCCGCATACCGTACCGTCTTTCTGGTAGCTTGCCCAGCCGCTGCCTGTGATGTAGCCCCGGACGATACACTCGACGGGGAGCATGTTGAGCTTCCGGCAGAGCATACTGTTGCCGTCAAACTGCTCTTGTCTGAAAAAGGCGGGCATATCGTTGACATCCACGGAAATCATGTGGTTGGGAAGAATGTCGCTTGTCATGTCAAACCAGAACTTCGACATCTGGGTCAGAACCGTTCCCTTTTTGGTTACCTGGTTTTTTAAAATGACGTCGAAGCAGCTGATGCGGTCGGTTGCGACCATGATCAGGCTTTCGCCGTTGTCATAAATTTCACGTACTTTTCCTTCTTTGATCGGTTTCATGGCATTCCTTTCTTTTGCACTGTTTCCTTCGCAGTGTACGCTCCTGTGTATGCGCACTGCTCATTGTCTTCGCGTATATCATAACAAGAATTGGGGTGGGTTGACAACATAAATTTACGCGGACATCAGGGAAATGTAAACAGCCGGGAGCAAAATTTCTTATTTTCCGCCGGTAATGGATGTGGTACAATGTTGATGTCAGAGTGAAATGCAATATACGATTCAATGATAAAATCAATGTGAGGGAGAGAGATGAAAAAGAACACATTTTTTATGATGATGGCGCTTTTGCTGCTGTTGGGGATTGGTATGCCCGCGAAAGCGTCGGAGGATGAGGATTCGGGAAAATGCGGGGAGGATATTACGTGGGAGTACGGGTCGGTCACGGTGGAAGGGCGTACGGAATCTACGCTTATATTAACCGGAAGCGGCGCGATGACCAACGAGTATCTGAAAAGGATTGTCTATGAGGAGGGCGGAACATGGCACTGGGAGGCTGAGCCGCCGTGGCAGATTGCGGAGTTGTACGGGATCAGGCTGGACGACAGGATCACAACCATTGGCGACGGGGCGTTCGGAGGTATCGTGTTGTTTGATCCGAACCAGGCAGGTACAACAGGGGAGGCGGACGGTACGCTTGTGCTGCCACAGAGTCTGACGTCGATTGGCAGGCTGTCGTTTACAAATGCCAGACTTGGAGCCATTTATATCGGGCCCAATGTCAGGGAAGTGGGCGAGGAGGCTTTTTCTTTCTGTGAGATGAAGGATCTGTTTGTGGCCAGCAAAACGCTGGATTTTGGCAAGGAGCCGGATGTCCTTTTTGAGTGTACGCTGAAAACCATCCACGCCCCCAGAGGCTCGAAGGCGGAAGCTTACGCTAAGGCGAACGGCTATACCTATGAAGAGTGGGACGGTACGGATTACGGGAAGACAGGCTATACGGTTACACTGGATGCGGGGGAAGGCGCGTTCCCGCAGACCGCGCAGTCATCGCGCTACACGGTCAGCGCAGACAGGAAGACGGCTGTGCGGGAGGTGAGTATAGGCGCGGTTTCTGTTCCCGTGCCCGACATCGCGCCCGCTCTGGAGGGAAAGTATTTCGGTGGCTGGTATCTGGGAAACGATCCCTTTGCGTTTGAGACAACGGCGCTGAATCAGGATACTACCCTGACGGCAAAGTGGCTGGATACACCGACGGTGCCTGTCCTTACTCTTTGCAATGAGTCCGAGTATTGGGTGAAGCTCTCCTGGGAACTGCGGATGGATGAGAATTTAAAGGGATATCGTATTTATCGCGAGAGTACGGCAGGTGCAGGATTTGTAAAGCTGGTGGACATGCCGGTTGGCAGTGATGCTTATGCAGATATGATTAAACAGGGGGATGTTCTGAAAAAGCCGGCATACCGCTATTACATAGAAGCGGTTTATGAAACGGACGGCATGGAAAACCCTGTCAGAAGCAATGAGGTATCCTGCAACGGTATGATCTACAGCGCTGGTCTGATTGAACAGACTGGTGGAGCTTATGTGGGAGTGAAGCTTCTGAATGTGGAAGGGCAGGAGATTTCATCGCTGACGATTCATGAGGGGGAGACCAGTGAAGAGATTTTTCCTGCGCTTGTGAAGAAGGACGGCACGACCATTCTCTGGCAGGATGCCTTGAAGGATATTGCGGGGAGTGCTTCCGTTGCGTGGGGACTTGGACTGCCTTATCCGGCCAGATATCCGGTGGGTGATGCGAGTGAAGATATGGCGCCTCACGAATATGCTAAATTTCCGATAGGATATCTCACCGATTCGCGTTGTACCAGACTGAAAGGGTTAAAAATCACGGAGGGACAGCAGCTTTATCTCTATGTGGCAGGGCAGCCGGAATTTCTGATGGCAATTCCGGTCACTGTAGAGCCTGCGGAGCCGGGCGTCACTTACCCGTCTTACGACGATAAGGAAGGCAATGTGACGGACGATCTGCAGACAGGCCTGCAGGTTCTTAGGGATGCTGTGCGGAACCGTGAGAGTTACGGAGAAGTCTATATCAAAAAATCGGCCTGCGATCCTTCGATTGCGGCATACAACGAGCTGCATTCGCAGGATGAGTCTGACAATCCGTCGGGTAGTCCTTCGGGGGGCCTTATCCCGAGCTGGGCGGATGCGGAGTTATATGATGTCAACAAGGCACGGGCAGGAATGAAGCCTTGGGAGGGAGATTATGCTTACTATGCGATATTGGCGGGTGGTATCAATGCGGACTTAGAATACCCGGTAAAAATTTACGGGGAAGAATATTATAAGTTGATAATGGATGCGACTAAGTACGGCACCACAGTACAGCAGGAGGCGGCGGTGGATGCGAAGGTTGCGGAGCTTCTGAACGGCAGGTTCGCGGGCCTGAAAGACAAGAGCGAGTATGTCAGGGTGAAAGCACTTTACGATTTTGTTTCCACTTCCATACAATGGAACAACAGCGATCTTGTGTATTATTATGCGTACGGCGGTCTGTGTAAAGGGAAGGCCAGCTGTATGGGTTCTGCCCTGTCTTTTCAACGGCTGGCAGCGGAGCTTGGGTTGGAAAGTAAAGTGATTATGGGGATGGATGCGGCAGCCCATGCTTATAATCTGGTCAAAATCCAGGGGAAATTTTATTTCCTGGACTGTACGTTGCGTGATCCGAAAAAAGGGTTTTTGAAAGGTTCTAGTACCTTTTCGCACGAGATCCTGCAGGATCGTTATCTGTCCACCGCTTTTAAGATAAGCTATATGGACAAGATATCGGTGACCGATTATCAGCCCGATGCGCCTTCTGCGATGAGCGGCGTCGCCGAGGTTATCGCGCTGACGGATGAACAGATCCGTGCGCTGAACCCGGATTATGAGCAGATTGCCTATAAGACCACTGCGAAATATACCATAAATGGGACAAGCATCAAGGTGACGCCCAAAGAAAAGAATGGGACGCTTAAGCCCGTCTATGATGAAAAGAAGGATGCGTCCGCGTATATGCTGGCTTTCCGGCTGCGGACAGATGCGCAGAAGTTTGGCGATGACGGTTCGGTTTCTGTCGTGGCAGGCAGTGCTGCGCCGGACATTTATACGAAGGAAAATTCCACACTGAAAGACGGTTATGTGGATATCCTGATTCCACTGGCGCAGGGAGACGGTGCCGTTGCCATCACTGTGGACAATGACAGCAGTGAGGAAGAAAAATCGCAGTACGAGGCGCAGACCTATGTGATGGATCTTTCCAGAATGCCGAGAGAGTCCGTGCGTGAAAGCGGTGTCCTGTCAGAACTTGCAGGCACTGCGTCGGGAGGCGTCGAGTCTTCCGCGCCCCTCATCCAATACACGGGGGACAGAGCGGTGACGGCTCTCTACGAGGCTGTCGCATGGTCTTCTGCCGTCACGGTAGAGGGTATAACAGAAGGAAAAGGAAATTATGTGGCGCTGCGTCTTAAGGCGCCGGAGGCGATGCGTGGGACAAAGAGCCTGAAAGAGTCCGTGGAGGTGAAAGGGGAGGCGGACTGTCTGCTCAGATGGGCGGCGGACCGGTCTTATCTGGACTACTTCGGCAAGATGGACGGGAATACGGAGCAGAAATTCACGGTCGTCTGGGCAGGCAGGGAAACACAGAACCAGACCATCACCGTCAAGGCGGCGCCGGGCTGTTATATGGAAACCGACGGGACTGGTATGGACGCTGCGAAAAAGCTTGCCTTTAACGGGCTTCCATCCACACTCTACGTAGGGCAGAACCGGATTGCGGATGTGAAGGTGACCAAAGTTTACGAGAAGGACAGGGTACGGCTCAGCTTTATGTCGGATGACATCGATGTGCTCAGTGTGAACCGGGTGACAGGAGAGATGCGGCCGCTTAAGCCCGGTAAGGTGACGCTGACGGTCCGGTCGGCGGGGCTTGACAGGAACGGTAAGGTTGTCTCGGCCAGCAAAAAGATTACTGTGAAGCAGGTGCCTGCGCTTTCCGGGGTGAAGATCACGGAGGTGCTTGATGTGAGCGCGGCGGCCACCTGGAAGAAGAATACGGACAGCCAGTGGGCGGAAGGGTATGCCGTGCCTTACACAGATTCTCTGGGCACAAATGCCAAGGCGTGGAAAGCTGCTGTCGAGACGGCGCTGTCGGAGACCGGGCTGAACAACGGTATGCCGGAGAATATGACGGAAGGGGAGAGACAGACTCTTGAGAAACGCTTATCCGACGTGCTCTGCCCGGGCAGTGAAGACAGAGTCGTGGCGGCGAGGGGGCTGACAGCCGACGGCAGACTGGCATGGGAGAGCGGACTGCGCGCGAATGCGCACTATGTGTTCTATCTGCGGAGTATGACCATGAATGCGGCAGGGGAAATCAACTGCGCGGGATGGATGAGCGGCAAGATCAGGACGAAGATGCCGGTGCTGACCGGGATACAGCTTTCGGCTTATGATGCGAACGGAGCGGCTGTCGCGTTCAACGATCAGGATCATAGCGGCTACATCTACACGGACCCGGCAGCCGGGATGATTCCGGCGGAAGTAAGATATGTGCTGTCCGCCGCGGGTGTGTGGGAGAAAGAGAAGGATATCTTTAAGAGCCCTTCCTATAAGAGTACAAACCCTAAGGTGGTCAAAGTAAGCGGCAAAGGGATGCTAAGCCTTGGCGGACAGGCGGGAACGGCGGAGATCTATGTGACAGGCAGGGATTCTGGCGGCGCGGTCAGGGAGTCCGAAAGAATTAAGATCCGGGTCGTGAAATCGCTTCAGGGGATCAAGGATAAGACGACGACGCTGACGCTTGGGCAGTCTGTCTCCGTGCAGGAACTTGTGGGCTGTGACGTGAAAGGTTCCCCGGATGCGTTTAAGTTAGACAGAGTGGATCTGGCAGCTATGGTGGATGAACTGGAGCTGAAAGGAAAGGACTGCTTTGCGGTGACGTATCCGGCAGGAGAGAAGGAGAAGGCGGTGATTACCCCGTTTGCCTACCCTGTGGATGAGAAGAGCGGGGAACGAAAGAAGGGCGCGGGCCTGTCTGTATCCGTGAAGCTGTATGATAAGACCGGGGAAGGAAGGCAGCTTGTCGATACGAAGAATGCGGTAATCAAGGTGAACGATATGTCCGCACCGGCGGTCAGCAAAGTGGCGGCGCTTGACACTGCCGTGGAAATCACTTTCAAGCCAAACGCTGTGGTGCAGGAGATCAACGGTGCACAGTATTATTACACACTGACTCTGACGAATAAGACGACAGGGGAGTCGGAGACCTACCGCGCAGGCAGTGCGGGACCGGACGGCAGTGTGCCGGAAGGCGTATTTACTTATGTGGAGGAGCCGGACAAGAAAGGACAGAAGTTCTACCGCTGTCATATAGGCGGACTGATGTCAGAAACGGGGTATGAAGCGGTCGTTACGGCGCATTATCTGGCGGAGCCTGCCGGGGATGGCACAAAGGCAGCTCTCGCGGCAAAGAAGGATTCCGGTGTGAAGAAATTTACGACCTTAAAGCCTGTGATTGCGGCAGAGAACAGCATGAAGGTATCTCTCGTGAGCATGTCCGAGTTATGGGAGGACGCCAATGCTGTGGGCAGGGAAATTACCCATGACGAGACGGTGGCGCTGGCGAACGGACAAACCTATGTATTGTTTGCGCAGATCGATGACTATGACAGAATCATGGGCACGGACAGTATCAAGTGGAGCGTGGTCTCCGATCCGAAGGGAGCGGCTGTGATCAAGGCCTCCTCCGACAGTTATACGGCGAAGCTTGCGCTTGACAGATGCGGCACGGTCAAGGTGCAGGCGGTGTCCTCACTGTCGAAAAAGGTAGTGTGCAGCTTTACGGTGGAAGTGAAGCCTTATCAGTCTAATACCAGCAGTGCGCAGGCGGGAGGAAACTAGGATGAAGACGAAGATGGCGATGATTTGGAAACGGCATAAAAAAGGAATTGCCTGTGTGCTGGCGGCGGTTTTGTTTGTACAGAGCTGCTATATGACTAAGGCACAGGAGCTTTCAGCCACTTTGAAGAGCGTTTCAGAAAACGCGGTGGATGAGTCCGGCTCCGGGGAAACATTGACACAGGACGCTTTGCGGGAGTCTGGGATGCAGGAAACAGATGCGCTCTGGACAGGGGACGCAGAGGGGGGAGAGAAGTCTTTCCAGGAGACGGTATCACACAACAGTGTGTCGGAAAACACGACCGATGAGAGCGTCTCAGAAAATACAACCGGTGAGGTTGTGCCGGATGACGCCCTGGATGAGAGTGTGTCGGAGAACACGGCGGATGAGAGCGAGCCGGGGAACACGACGGATGAAAGTGTGTCGGAGAACACGACGGATGAGAGCGAGCCGGGGAATATGACGGACGAGAGTGTGTCGGAGAATACGGTGGATGAGAGCGAGCCGGGGAATATGGCGGATGAGAGCGTGTCGGAGAACACGACGGATGAGAGTGTGTCGGAGAATACGACAGAGGACAGCGTATCCGTGAATACCATGCGTGTGGACAGTCCGGAGGCTGCCGGCAGGGCTTCCATGCCGCCCGCAGCGCCGACGATCAAGAGTGTGGTGCCGAAAGATACCACGGCGACGATCCACTTTACGCATTTGCTGGAAGGGGGACTAAGTGAGGGAATCCTGTACGAAGCGCTGCTCACGGATGAGGTGAGCGGAACAGAGTGGATCCTTTCCGGGAAAGAAGCGGGCGTGGTCACAATCGTGGGATATGATGGGAGCGGGCTGAATACGTTCCGGCTCAGCGGTCTTTGCGCGGACAAGAAGTATTCCGTCGTTCTGCAGGCAAAGTATGGAGACGCCGGGACGCCTGTCTCTTCCGCAAAGAAAACATTTGCCACCAAAAAGGATATGCTGGCAACGGACGGGACGATGAAAGTCCGATATGCCGATATGGAGGCGCTAAAGAACGACCGGACGAAGAAGCCGGAGGAGGTGCCAATGGCCGGGGTGGAGATGAAGACAGGAGAGAGCTGTGCGCTGTACGCACAGGTGAGCAGGCTGATGCGGGCTGTGGAGACAGATAAGCTCAAATGGACGGTGACGCCGCTTCGGGAGGATTCGCCGAAGAACGGTCTGAAGGTCAAGGCCAGCAAGTCCACTTATGAGGCCGTGCTGACCGCACAGATGCCGGGGAGTTACCAGGTGACGGCGACAAATACCCTTTCCAAGGAGGAGGCAGCGCGTTTTCAGGTGACGGTAAAGTAGGGTGAGACGGCACGGAAGATTTTGTACCGGATTTTAAATTTTGCGAGACATTTGGAAAGTTTTGGCGTAAAATGGTAACATTATAAAGAGAGCCGTTTTTGGGCGGATATGGTTCCCAGATAACAGGCGGAAAGAAGGAGGAAACTATGGATTTAAAAGGATCAAAGACGGAGAAAAACCTGCTGGCGGCGTTTGCGGGGGAGTCCCAGGCTTACACGAAGTATACTTATTATGCGTCCAAGGCAAAGAAGGACGGTTATGTGCAGATGGCTAACATTTTCGAGGAGACGGCTGCCAACGAGAAAGAGCATGCCAAGATCTGGTTTAAGTATCTGCACGGCGGCCAGATCCCGGAGACCCGTGAGAACTTGAGGGATGCCGCTGAGGGAGAGAACTTTGAGTGGACGGATATGTACGCGGGCTTTGCGGAGGATGCAAGAAAGGAAGGCTTTGAGGAGCTTGCCCTGCTCTTTGAGGGCGTGGCAAAGATCGAGAAGGAGCACGAGGAGAGATACCGCAAGCTGATCCAGAATATTGAGGACGGCGTTGTGTTCTCCAAGGACGGCGACTGCGTATGGCAGTGTCTCAACTGCGGCCATATTGTTGTAGGCAAAAAGGCGCCGGAACTCTGCCCGGTATGTAAGCATCCCCAGTCCTACTTCCAGGTGAAGCCGGAAAACTACTAAGACAGGCATGCACCGCATGTTGAAAGGCAAGAAAAAGACAGTCCGCCGGGCTGTCTTTTTTTAGATACATAACATATGTTTTTTAAAACAATATTGTAATGAAAAGGGCAATGTGGTATGATACCACCGTATTGTATCTCGGTTTGTAACTATTTCAGTACAGGTCGAAGCATTTGCCGCTGAGACCGTAAGAACAGGATCGGTATGTGTAAAATCCCATCGTCGGAGACGGTTTAAATGGATTTTGTACCGTAATTGTGAAGGTACTGAAGGGTTACCTCGTATGAGAATAATAACAGGAGGATTGTACCATGAAAAATGAAAAGACCTACGAACTTGTGCTTACGGCACTGTTCACCGCCATAATTGTGATTATGGCATTCACACCGCTGGGATATATCCCGCTTGTAGTTATCAATGCGACGATTATTCACATCCCGGTGATCCTTGGAGCGCTATTTCTCGGACCGAAGAAAGGTGCATTTTTAGGATTCGTATTTGGACTCACCAGCTTTATCAACAACACAGTAAAAGCGGTTACAGCTTCGGCGTTTGTATTTTCGCCGGTTCTGGCTTATCGGGTTGCAGGGGTGTCGGGCATCTTTAAGAGCCTGTACATCTGTTTTGTGCCGCGTATTTTAGTCGGCGTGGCGCCCTACTTTGTATGGCTTCTGATCCGCAGGATCGTGAAGGGCGATAACAAGGCGGGGAAGATTGTTGTGAATTTAATAGCATCTGTTATATTATTCGTCTCTGTCAGGGCGTTTCTGATGCGGCTGCTTCCGGAGACACTGAGCGCGGCTGTGTGCACAGTGATCGGTCTGGTGGTGGGCGCAGTGCTCATGGCGGTGCTGACAGCGGGCGGCATGAAGAAGGCATCCGCCAATATTGCGCTCTCCTATGCGGGACTTGCAGGCGCTTTTACCAATACGCTCTTTGTGATGAGCGGCATTTTCATTCTGTATAAGGAGGACTACGCGAATGCCATGGGCGTGGCAGGCGATGCGGTGCTGGACGTGATCTTAGGCGTTGTGGCATTCAACGGCGTGGTGGAGGCTGTGGTCGCGGCTATCATCGTGACAGGCGTTGGTCTGGCGCTGACCAGGGTGAAGCCCCTGTACGCCAATAAGGGACATGAGGCGGAGGACGCAGCGCTGCTGGCGGCAAGAAAAGCCTGACGGCAGTTTTATAAAATAGCAAGTGATATGAAATTGATATGGAATAAAGGTACAATACAAAAAGGTAGGATTGAGGCATGATTTTAGCAGTTGACATCGGTAACACAAACATTGTCATCGGTTGTATGGACGGGGAGAAGGTCTGCTTCGTGGAGCGTGTCTCCACCAATCAGGCGAGTACGGAACTGGAGTATGTGGTAGAATTTCGGGCGTTATTTGATCTCTACCGCATCGGTGTGGAGGACATCACCGGAAGCATCATCTCCTCCGTCGTGCCTCCCCTCAACAATATCGTGAAATCCAGTCTGGAAAAGCTGTTTCGCCAGACGCCGCTTGTGGTGGGACCGGGACTTAAGACAGGCTTAAACATTCTGATGGACAACCCCGCGCAGCTCGGCTCGGATCTGGTAGTGAACGCGGTGGCAGGGCTGTACTATTACGGCGCGCCGATCATTATGATCGACATGGGTACCGCCACGACCATCAGTGTGGTGGACGAAAAGAAGAACTATATCGGCGGCATGATCCTGCCGGGGGTGAAGGTTTCTCTGGACTCTCTCGTCAACCGCACTTCACAGCTTCCGCGCATCAGTCTGGAACCGCCGAAGAAAGTGATCGGCAGAAACACCATCGACTGTATGAAGAGCGGAATCGTGATGGGGCAGGCGGCATGTCTGGACGGCATGATCGAGCGGATTTACGACGAGCTGGGCTACGAGGCGCCGGTGGTGGCAACGGGCGGGCTTGCGGGGAGCATCGTTCCTTACTGCAAGAGAAAAATTGTCTGCGACAACGAGCTTACCCTGAAAGGGCTTGGGCTGATTTATCGCAGGAACACAGAATAATGGCTAGTGTTATTTAATAGACCATAATGCGGATAAATGATTAAACGTGGTCTTTCTGAGGGAAACAGGATGCACAGACGGATGGGGAGGGGCAGCATATGTTACTAAAAGGAAAACATATCGTATTGGGTGTGACCGGCAGCATTGCGGCATACAAGATCGCATCTCTTGCCAGCATGCTTGTGAAGAAGCAGGCGGATGTGACGGTGATTATGACGCCGAACGCCACCAATTTTATCAATCCCATCACTTTCGAGTCTTTGACGGGCAACAAGTGTCTTGTAGACACCTTCGACAGGAATTTCCAGTTCCAGGTGGAACATGTGGCGCTGGCGAAGCTGGCTGACGTTTTCCTTGTGGCGCCGGCTTCCGCCAATGTGATTGCCAAGGCGGCCCACGGAATCGCGGACGATATGCTGACGACCACGTTTCTTGCCTGCCAGTGCCCGAAGATTTTCGCGCCGGCGATGAATACAAGGATGTATCAGAATCCGATCGTGCAGGATAATATCAACACGCTTAGGGACTACGGCATGGAGGTGGTTGTCCCGGCGAGCGGCTATCTGGCGTGCGGAGATACCGGGGAAGGCAAGATGCCGGAGCCGGAGGTTTTGTTTGAGGCGGTTTTGCGGGCGCTTACACCCAAAGACCTGGAGGGGAAAAAGGTGCTGGTCACGGCGGGGCCCACGCAGGAAAAGCTTGATCCCGTGCGGTATATCAGCAATCATTCCACCGGAAAGATGGGGTATGCCGTTGCGGCGGCGGCGGTGCGGCGCGGCGCAGATGTGACACTTGTGTCGGGAAAAGTGGAGCTTACCCCGCCCATGGGCGTACAGGTGGTGCCTGTCGTCTCTGCGGCGGATATGGCGCAGGCAGTCAAGGATGTGGCGGCAGGACAGGATATCATAATCAAGGCGGCGGCGGTGGCGGATTACCGTCCCCGGGTGATGGCGGTTGAAAAGCTGAAGAAGAAGGATGAAGACTTATCTGTGGAACTGGAGCGCACAGAGGACATACTGGCGTGGCTTGGGGCGCACAGGAGGGAAGGCCAGATATTATGCGGATTTTCCATGGAGACGGAGCATCTTTTGGAAAATTCCCGGGCCAAACTGGAAAAGAAAAAGATTGATATGATTGTGGCGAACAACTTAAAGCAGGAGGGCGCGGGTTTTGGTACGGACACCAATGTGGTGACGCTGCTCACGAAGGACAGGACGGAGGAACTGCCGCTTCTTTCCAAAGAGGAAGTGGCGGACCGGCTGCTTGACCGGCTTTTGACCCTGTAAAATTGCGACAGCGAGAGGCGGTTGACGGGTGGCGGTTGACATAAGATATACGCCGTCGCACAGCCGCGGCGAAGGGAGGCACAGTATGATTCAGGATTTAACGGAGGGAGAGCCGCAGAAAACGTTAGTCAGGTACACGCTGCCCATGTTTATCAGCGTGGTGTTTCAGCAGTTTTATAATATGGCGGACAGTATGATCGCCGGGAAGTTTGCGGGGGAGGATGCACTGGCGGCGGTGGGGGCCTCCTACCCGATCACCATGATCTTCATGGCGGTTGCGGTGGGGAGCAATATCGGCTGTTCGGTCGTTCTCTCCCAGCTTTTTGGGGCGAAAGCCTACAGCAGGGTGCGGACGGCAGTGACCACGATTCTGCTCACGGGAACCGTTCTCTCGGCGGTACTGACGGTGGCAGGGCTTTTTGCAACGCCTGCGATGATGCACATGATACGGACGCCCGAAAATATTTTTGGGGACGGAGCGCTTTATCTAAAGATATACATAGGCGGCTTTGTCTTTCTTTTTTTGTATAATGTGACGACGGGCATGTTTAATTCGCTGGGGGATTCCACCACGCCGCTCTATTTTCTGATCGGCTCCTCGCTTGGGAACATCGCGCTGGATTTTCTATTTGTCGCCGGGTTTTCCTGGGGTGTGGCAGGCGTGGCATGGGCGACCTTTATCGCGCAGGGCATCGCCTGCATACTGGCTTTGCTGACATTTGCAAAGAGACTGAGAGGAATCAGATGCGAGGGGAAACCGCCGCTCTTTTCCTTCCCACTCTTAAAGAAAATCGGCCTGATTGCGGTGCCGAGTATTTTGCAGCAGAGTTTTGTGTCCGTGGGCAATATTTTTATCCAGGGACTGGTCAACTCGTACGGTTCGGGGGTGATCGCCGGATATTCGGCGGCGATCCGGCTCAATACCTTTGTGATTACCGGATTTACCACGCTTGGAAACGGGGTGTCCGGCTTCACGGCGCAGAACCTCGGGGCGGGCCATCGGGAGAGAATCCGGGATGGTCTCAGGGTAGGGATTAAGATGGCGGTTCTCGTGGCGCTGCCTTTCTCTGCGGCCTATTTCTTTCTGGGCAGGAATATGATGCAGCTTTTCCTGGAAGATACAGGGAGCGGCGCCATGCAGACGGGTATGATTTTTCTTCGGATTGTGTCGCCTTTCTACTTTTTGATCGCGGTTAAGCTTGTGGCGGACGGTATGCTCCGGGGTGCGGAGCGGATGAGACAGTTCATGGCTGCCACCTTTACGGATCTGATTCTGCGTGTGATTCTGGCTTTTGTGTTCTCGGGATTTTTACAGGAGACGGGCATCTGGCTGTCATGGCCGGTGGGCTGGGTGATTGCGACGGTGATGTCCTGGATTTTCTGCAGGAGAGCCCTTGCGGCGAAGGACTGATCTGGCGGGAGAAAGCGTGTGGGTGCAGACGATATGACAGCCCGGATGTCTGGAAAACATGTCGGACAGACGGTATACAGTCGTGGACAATTTGGAATGATATCAATGAGAGAAAGGCAGGAGATGCATGATGAGAATCGGAACAGGATATGATGTGCACAGATTGACGGAAAATAGAAAATGTATTATCGGTGGGGTGGAGATTCCCTATGAGAAGGGGCTTCTCGGTCATTCCGACGCGGACGTGCTGCTGCACGCCATTATGGACGCGCTTTTAGGAGCGGCTGCGCTGGGGGATATCGGAAAGCATTTCCCGGACAGCGATCCCGCTTACAAGGGGATTTCTTCTATAAAGCTTCTGGAGCATGTGGCAAAGCTCCTTTCGGAGAACCTGTTTCTGGTGGAAAACATCGACGCAACGATCATCGCACAGGCGCCTAAGATGCGTCCCCATATTGACCGGATGCGGGAGAACATTGCAGATGCGCTTGGCATAGAGGTGTCCCAGGTGAATGTGAAGGCGACCACAGAGGAGGGGCTTGGCTTTACCGGGAGGGGCGAGGGTATTTCTGCCCAGGCGGTGTGCCTGCTCACAAGTCCGCGGGAGCTTTACAGCGAGGACGTGACGAAAAACTGCGGTGCCTGCGGGGGCTGTCCCCACATGTCTACTTCATCGCCTTCCGGAGTTTCGTCTTGATTCTCTGGAGGGCGTTGTCTGTGGACTTGTCATCCCGTCCCAGCACCTTTGCGATCTGCTGGTAACCCATGCCCGTCAGATACAGGTCGAGCACCTGCTTCTCAAAGCTGCTCAGTTCGCGCTCGATCAGCATTTCCAGCCTGTCTACATTTTCCTTATCTATGATGAGTTCTTCGGGGTTTAATCCGGAGCCGGCGGCAAGCACGTTGACGAGCGCTTCCTCCTCGCCGTTGTGTCCCTCGACGGCATTGCCGTAGAGCGATATATAATTGTTTAAGGGGATATGTTTCTGCCTTCTGGAAGCCTGTACCGCCGTGTACATCTGTCTGGAGACGCACAGATCCGCAAAGGTGAAGAAACTGGCGTCCCTGCCGCTGTCGTAGTCCCTGATCGCCTTAAACAGCCCGATCATGCCTTCCTGAATCAGATCCTCGCTGTCTGCGCCGAGGATGTACATGGATTGGGCCTTGGAGCGCACCAGATTTTTATATTTATTCATAAGGTAGTCTGTGACACCTTCTTCACCGTCCCTCAGGCGGGTCAGAAGTTCCTCGTCGCTGTACTGGGTGTAATCTTCGCGCATAGTTTCTCCACCGCATTTTTTACATTATGATATAGAAAAAACCCCGTTACAAATCGACGGGGTTTCTGTAAGCTGCTGACGGGAATCGGACCCGTGACCTCCGCACTACCAATGCGACGCTCTAC
>CASWVG010000038.1 GCA_949472775.1 uncultured Lachnospiraceae bacterium | reverse complement strand
TTCCACCCAGGTGCACGAGATGGAGAAAGGAAAACTTCCGATCCGCATGATCGCGCCGGGCAGGGTGTTTCGTTCCGACGAGGTGGATGCGACCCACTCCCCGTCCTTTCATCAGATTGAGGGGTTGGTGATTGATAGGCATATCACCTTTGCGGATTTGAAGGGGACGCTTGCCGAATTTGCCAGGGAGCTGTTCGGGGAGAACACAAAGGTGAAGTTCAGACCCCACCACTTCCCCTTCACAGAACCCAGCGCGGAGATGGATGTATCCTGTTTTAAGTGCGGCGGCAAGGGCTGCCGGTTCTGCAAAGGCGAGGGCTGGATTGAAATTTTGGGCTGCGGCATGGTACATCCCCACGTGCTGGAAATGAGCGGCATTGACCCGGAGCAGTACACGGGATTTGCATTTGGCGTGGGGCTGGAGCGCATCGCGCTGTTAAAATATGAAATCGACGATATGAGACTATTGTATGAGAATGATATCCGTTTTCTGAAGCAGTTTTAACGGATAAAGGCTGTTAAACGGTTTTGATACGGAAGGAATTGTGAAAGGAAATAAGATTGAACATTAAAAGTTTCAATCGCGAGATTTGTGTCTGCGCGTTGCCTGCCACAAACCCGATATGCGCAAAAAAACAGCGCAGAAATGGAGAAAAATATGCCACATGTAAAGATCAAATGCTTTTCCGGCAGGACAGAGGAGCAGAAGAAAAGATGCGCACAAAAAATTGCGGAAGCGTTTCGAAATCAGCATAGACTTTTAGAAAAGAAAGGGAAAGGTTTACAGCATGAATACAGCATTGTCATGGATTAAAGCATATGTGCCGGAACTTACGTGCACGGATCAGGAGTATATGGACGCGATGACCCTCTCCGGGACGAAGGTGGAGGGTTACACCATACTGGACAAAAATCTGGAGAAAATAGTTGTGGGACAGATTCAGAAGATTGAGAAGCACCCCGACGCGGATAAGCTGATCGTCTGTCAGGTGGATATCGGAGATGAGGTGATCCAGATCGTCACCGGCGCGCCCAACGTGAAGGAGGGAGATAAGGTGCCGGTCGTTCTGGACGGCGGCAAGGTGGCAGGCGGCCACGACGGTGGTCCGCTGCCGGAGGACGGCATTTCCATTAAGGCCGGAAAACTGCGGGGCGTACCCTCAAACGGTATGATGTGTTCCATCGAGGAGCTTGGCTCCGACAGGAATTTTTACCCGGAGGCGCCGGAAATGGGCATTTATATTTTTGAGGACGATGTGAAAGTGGGCGCGGACGCGGTGGAGGAACTGGGGCTCCGGGATACGGTGTTCGAGTATGAGGTGACCTCAAACCGTGTAGACTGTTACAGTGTGATCGGTATTGCGAGAGAGGCGGCGGCCACCTTCAGAAAGCCTTTTGTGCTGCCGGAAGTGACAGCGAAGGGAAACGACGAGAAGGTGGAGGACTATATATCCGTTGAGGTGCATGACACGGAGCTCTGTCCCAGATACTGCGCGAGAGTGTGCAAAAATATTAAGATTGCGCCCTCGCCGAAGTGGATGCAGAGGCGCCTTGCGGCAAGCGGCATTCGTCCCATCAACAACTTGGTTGACATAACAAACTATGTGATGGAGGAGTACGGCCAGCCCATGCACGCCTTTGACCTCGACACCATTGCAGGGCATAAGATTATCGTCCGCAGGGCAAAGGACGGCGACGTTTTCCGTACATTGGATGGGCAGGACAGGAATCTGGATTCGGACGTGCTGATGATCTGCGACGCGGAGAAAGAAGTAGGTATCGCCGGAATCATGGGCGGCGAAAATTCCATGATTACGGACAGCGTGAAGACCGTGCTCTTTGAGGCGGCGACCTTCAACGGCGCGAACATCCGCAAGTCCGCAAAGCGCGTCGGACTGCGCACGGACGCGTCGGGCAAGTTTGAAAAGGGGCTTGATCCCTACAATGCGGAGGCGGCCATCAACAGGGCCTGCCAGCTCATCGAGGAGCTCGGCTGTGGCGAGGTAGTTGGCGGCATGGTGGACGTGCACGGTGAAATGAAGGAAAAGGTAGTTCTTCCTTTTGAGCCGGAACGTTACAACAAGTTGCTCGGCACGGACGTTTCTGAACAGGAAATGCTTAATATTTTCAAGATGATTGAAGTGGAATATGACGCGGCGAAGGGAACGCTTACCGTTCCTACCTTCCGTCAGGATATCCTGCGCCAGTGCGATATCGCGGAAGAAGTTGCGAGATTTTATGGCTACGAAAAGATCCCGACCACGCTGCCAAACGGCGAGGCGACTACGGGCAAACTTCCTTTCAAACTGCGCATTGAGCAGAAGGCAAGAGATATCGCGGAGTACTGCGGCTTTTCACAGGGGATGTGCTATTCCTTTGAAAGCCCGAAGGTGTTTGATAAGCTGCTGCTTTCCGCGGATGATCCGGTAAGACAGGCGATCACCATCGCAAATCCTTTGGGAGAAGATTTCTCGATCATGCGGACAGTTCCTTTGCACGGGATGCTGACCAGTCTTGCCACGAACTATAACAGGCGAAACAAAGATGTGCGGCTCTATGAGCTCGGCAATATTTATCTGCCCAAGGCGCTTCCCCTCACGGAACTGCCCGAGGAGCGGATGCAGTTTACCCTTGGTATGTACGGGGACTGCGATTTCTTCGACATGAAGGGCGTGGTGGAAGAGTTTTTCGAGAGCATCGGTCTGCACAAGAGAGCGGTCTACGACCCGAATGCGGGCAGGAATTATCTGCATCCCGGCAGACAGGCGAATATTGAGTACGAGGGGACGCTTGTGGGGTATCTGGGAGAGGTGCACCCGGAGGTCTGCGACAACTATGACATGAAGACGAGAGCTTATGTGGCGGTGCTTGACATTCCGGCAATCCTGCCGTTTGCGACCTTCGACCGCAAATATGAGGGAATTGCGAAGTACCCGGCGGTTTTGCGCGACATTAGCATGGTTGTGCCGAAGACCGTGATGGCTGGTCAGATCGAGGCTGTCATTGCACAGCGCGGCGGAAAGATTCTGGAAGATTATCAACTTTTCGATATCTATGAAGGCAGCCAGATCAAGGAAGGATTTAAGTCCATGGCTTATTCCATCACCTTCCGCGCTAAGGACAGGACGCTTGAGGAGGCGGATGTGGCCAGCGCCATGAAGAAGATTCTGAACGGGCTTGAGGGCATGGGTATTGAGCTGAGGAGCTAACCTATTTATTGCTTTCCGGAAAAGTGGTTTTGCCCTTATCAGGAGACTAGTACAACGAATCATTAGCTTCTGACATTTTGACGCCGACTGATTGCTTCATATGAAAGACGGAAGAAGGCGGCGGAGAAAATAGTGGCAGAAAAGACAGATTTTGGAAGTACAATGTGCTGTAATGTGGTAGAATAAGAACAGATTGCGGTAAAGGTCAGTGTGGTGCTGACCCAAAAAGCGAAAAAGAGAGGAGTGACAGCCATGGAGCAGAAAAACACATGGGAAACGTATGATGAGAAACAGCTTAAAGAAGTGGATGCTTTTGCCAGAGAGTATATGGACTTTCTGGACAGAGGAAAGACCGAGCGGGAGTGCATTGACCAGATCGTAAATACGCTGGATGAGGCGGGCTATCAGGAACTGGAGGCGCTGGTGAAGGATGGCAAAAAGATGAAAGCCGGGGACAAGGTGTACTCCGTATGGATGAACAAATCCATCGTGATGTTTCAGATTGGTAAGGAGAAGATGGAGGACGGCATTAATATTCTTGGGGCGCACATCGACTCTCCCCGTCTGGACGTGAAACAGAATCCCCTCTATGAGGATGGCGGCTTTGCCTACCTGGATACCCACTATTACGGTGGTGTGAAGAAATACCAGTGGGTGACCATTCCCCTTTCCATTCACGGTGTTGTGGTGAAAAAGGACGGCAGTACCGTAGAAATTAACGTGGGGGAGAACGAGGACGATCCTGTGTTCTTCGTGTCGGATCTGCTCATCCATCTTGCGCATGAGCAGCTTGAGAAGAAAGCTGACAAGGTGATTGAGGGCGAGGCGCTCGATATCATCATCGGCAATAAGCCGCTTGTCATTGATAAGAAGGACAAAGAGGATAAGGACGGGGAGAACAGCACACCGAAGGACGCTGTGAAGAAGGGAATCCTTGATATTCTGAAAAGAGATTACGATTTTGAGGAGGAGGACTTCATCTCGGCGGAACTGGAAGTGGTGCCTGCCGGAAAAGCCAGAGAGGCTGGATTTGACCGCAGCATGATTCTTTCCTACGGACAGGATGACCGTGTATGTGCATTTTCCTCGCTGAAGGCAATGCTGGAAATCGGGGAGACGCAGCGGACTGCCTGCTGTATTCTGGTGGATAAAGAGGAGGTTGGCAGCGTGGGCGCAACCGGCATGCAGTCCAAATTCTTTGAGAATGCGGTAGCTGAGGTGATGAACCTTCTTGGCGAGTACAGCGAACTTGGCCTGCGCAGATGCCTTGCCCGTTCCTGCATGCTCTCCTCCGATGTGAGCAGCGCATACGACCCTGCCTACGCGTCCAGCTTTGACAAGAAGAACGTGGCTTATCTTGGCGGCGGTATGGTATTTAATAAGTTTACGGGCAGAGGAGGAAAATCCGGCTCCAACGATGCCAATGCGGAGTATCTGGGTCATATCCGGGCGATCTTTGAGAAAGAGAAGGTGAACTTCCAGACGGCGGAGCTTGGCAAGGTAGACCTGGGTGGCGGCGGCACGATCGCTTACATTCTTGCGCTCTACGGCATGAACGTGATCGACAGCGGTGTGGCGGTGCTCAATATGCATGCGCCCTGGGAGGCAACCAGCAAGGCAGACGTGTACGAGACGAAACGCGGATATGTGGCGTTTTTGGAAAATGCAAGCCTGTAAAAGCGCTGGCAGAAGAAACAGAATACGAGATTGACTTATTTAGTCGATAAATAAATATGGAAGGATATGAGCGCATGGCAGAGTGAGAGCTTTTGCGCTCTTTTCCAATCGTAAATACTTTGTAAGCTGTATTGTCACGGGGATAAGGTTGAATAAATTCTCTGATGAGCAATTTCGTTCAATCGAAGAAACAAGTTCAGTCTGAATCTGTGCTGAAGCGTCACAAATTCGGATGATTGCAGGGCAGAATTTGAAATTCTGCCCGCGTTCCCCGCAGAAACGTTTCGGAATAGAGGAAAGAATGACAGAACTAAAGAAATCCGATTTTTATTTTGATCTGCCGCAGGAGCTGATTGCGCAGGATCCTTTGGAGGATCGGTCTGCGTCCAGGCTGCTTGTGCTGAACCGGGAGACTGGAACGGTAGAGCATCATATGTTTAAGGAAATTACGAATTATTTGAGGCCGGGCGATTGTCTGGTCTTAAATAACACGAAGGTCATTCCGGCAAGGCTTTTAGGGACGAAGGCGGATACTGGTGCCGCCATTGAGGTGCTTCTATTGAAGCGACGGGACAACGACGTCTGGGAAACCCTTGTGAAGCCCGGTAAAAAGGCGAGGCCCGGTGCAAAGATTGTCTTTGGGGACGGGTGTCTCAGGGCGGAAGTGCTGGACGTAGTGGAGGAGGGAAACCGATTGATCCGCTTCGACTATGAGGGGATTTTTGAGGAGGTGCTTGACTGCCTTGGAGAGATGCCGCTGCCGCCTTATATTACCCATAAACTGCAGGATAAGAACCGTTATCAGACCGTGTACGCAAAATATGAAGGTTCTGCGGCGGCGCCGACGGCGGGTCTGCACTTTACCGAAGAATTGCTTGCGCAGATAGAGGAAATGGGTGTGAAAATCGCTTATGTGACCCTTCATGTGGGACTTGGCACCTTCCGTCCTGTGAAAGCGGACAACCTCTCAGAGCACCATATGCATTCCGAACATTATCAGGTGACGCCGGAGACGGCGGAGCTGATCAACCGCACAAAAGAAAGCGGCGGAAGGGTGATCTGTGTGGGCACCACAAGCTGTCGGACCGTGGAGAGCGCGGCGGACGAGAACGGGAGAGTGCAGCCGGGATGCGGCGACACGGAGATTTTCATTTATCCGGGATATCGTTTTAAAGTGTTGGACTGCCTGATTACCAATTTCCATCTGCCGGAATCCACGCTGGTAATGCTTGTTTCTGCGCTTGCAGGCAGGGAACAGGTTCTCGCGGCATATCAGGAAGCGGTGGAGGAGCGGTATCGGTTTTTCAGCTTCGGGGATGCCATGTTCATTCGGTAAAATTCGTTTGATATGCACATGTTATATTGACGATATAAAGCGATTTGCTTATAATAAACAAAAGTTTGTCTGATATTGGCTGTTCTACAAAATTTCTTATAATTTAAAGCAACAGATGCCGTTTCGTGCAAATTTTTTGCTGAGTATTCCTGTTCATTTATTATGGACGGTCAAAGAAGTAATAGTTATTTATATTTTATATAATTATACGGATATTATTATGGGCTGGAAAAAGAATGAATTTATATTTTTGCCGGGCACATATTTTACTATTGACAGTATCGTAAGCTGTATTATATTGTCTGGTTTACAGAATTTATCAGAGCATATCAGAACGGGGTTTTTTGACCATATTTTGCTAAAGCCAATGGATAATCAATTTTATACATAAACCTATTTTTTAATATGGGGGTAATAGCGGCTGCTCTGGTGGGAATTTTTCTTGTCATTTATGCAGGCATCGAAATGGATTTGAAAATAACAATATTTTCTCTGTGTGGATATTTAGTTTTTGTCTTATCCGGCATAGTGATATTTGCTTCAATCTTAATTATTGCTGCTATTCCGGTTTTCAAAACGGTAAAAATTGATTACATAAGGAATGTACTTATCTGCATTGCCAATGTGGCAAGAAAGCCTGTCAGCATATTTCCCGATCAAATAAAAAAAGTGCTGTATGGTTGCAATTTTTTTGTTATTCCTTAACAGAAAACTGTGGAAAAAGGGCATTGAAAGTTATGTAAGCATATCATAATTCCGATAGTGAGGCGATCGTTTTGGAAAACTTAGTTAATAAAGAAATGCCGTGCCGGTACTCACTCGGAATTGTTTTATAAATAGCACTAATCAAGATACTATAAGGGGAAGAACCAATTTACTATGGCTCTATTTTTATCTGAATGTCTGAGATTGAGGCAGGCAGAATCGAGACCTACAGCACGATCGAGACGATAGAATTTTAGAAAGAAAAGAAGACATGAACAAAAACAAGAAGAACCATATCCTTCTGGAACTGGGCGTGATCGCCATATCCTTTGCGGCACTCTTGCTGCTTTTGTATTTTGTGATGGTTGTATCTTTCCAAAATGGGGCGGTTTCTACCGATTTGACGATGCGGCTGGCGGAGCAGATTGCCAGGAGGATATTTGAACAGCCAACAGGGGATCAGATTGAGACGACGGCATTGATGATACGTTTTGGCGCGCATCTTGGTCTGTTCTTTGTGGTAGGATTTGTGACCACTTTCGTGAGTATGGTGGTTTTTAGAAGATATTACAGAATACTCGGTGTGATCGGAGCGGGGGCGGCCTGCTATGTGCTTGCCTATTACACGGAGTATTACAAGCAGTTTGTGGAGGGCAGGCATTTTCAGCAGTCTGACGCGGCGCTCAACTGGTATGGAAGTGTGATGGGGATTGCCTGCATGGTAGCTTCCTACTTCTTGAACAGGCTTCTGGTGAAACTTTCTTAGACTGTTGGTTCCGGAAGAAATGTCGGATATAGAAAACCGGAAGAACAGACCCGGTAAGCAGGCGTCCTTCCGGAATGAAGGGCAGGAGACGCACGGGGCACGTTAAAACCCGCACAGCCGTGCCAGATCCTTATAAAACCCGGGGTAGCTGATGCTGACAACATCGCTGCCCTTAATTGTTGTCTCGCCCTCTGCAACAAGCGAGGCAACGGCGAAACTCATGGCAATGCGGTGATCCATATGGGAGTCCACCTCTGTTCCGTGGAGAGGCTGTCCGCCGTGAATAACCATGCCGTCGTCGGTACCCGTGATATCGCAGCCCATGGCGCTTAAATACCGCACCATCACATCAATGCGGTTTGATTCCTTGACCTTTAATTCGGCGGCATCCCGGATTACGGTAGTGCCATTTGCGCAGGCGGCCATAATATTGATGATGGGAAGTTCATCGATCAGCGTGGGAATGATATCCCCTTCAATGGTGACGCCGTGGAGCTGGCTGTGTTTTACAAGCAGATCGGCGGTCGGTTCTCCGTTGTAATTCTCATCTAAAAGCGTAATATTCCCACCCATTTCCTGTGCAACTCTTAAAATGCCGTCTCTGGTAGGATTGATCCCCACATTTCTTATGAGGATTTCAGAGCCGGGGACGATAAGTCCTGCGGCGATAAAGTAGGCGGCGGAGGAAATGTCGCCGGGCACATCAATTTTTCTGCCCTCCAGATGGGGCTCTGGGAGGATGCGCGCCGTTTTTCCTTCCGACTGTAAATCTGCGCCAAAATAGCGCAGCATGATTTCCGTGTGGTTGCGGCTTAAGGTCGGCTCGGTCACAAGGGTTTCGCCGTCAGCGTAGAGTCCCGCAAGCAGGACGGCGGACTTCACCTGTGCGGAGGCAACCTTGGAGTGATAGTGGATGCCATGCAGAGGCGCGCCTGTGATGCGAAGGGGCGCACAGTCGTTGCTGTTTATGCTTTCGACTTTCCCACCCATCATGGATAGCGGTTCCATAATGCGCCGCATAGGACGTTTCCGGATGGAAGCGTCGCCGGTGAGAGTGCTCTCAAAAGTCTGTCCGGCAAGAATGCCGCTGATCAGTCTGGTGGTGGTGCCGCTGTTTCCCATATCCAGAACAGAGGAGGGCGCCTGCAGCCCGTGCAGCCCTCTGCCGTGAATCAGAATCTTCTCTGGGGTATTCTCGATCTCGATGCCCATCTTCCGAAAGGCGTCTATGGTGGAGAGGCAGTCCGCCCCCTGTAAAAAGTTGGTGACTTCCGTCCTGCCTTCGGCGAGAGAGCCGAACATCACCGCCCGGTGGGAAATGGATTTATCGCCGGGGATCGTCACTTCCCCTCTCAATGTGTGTGCCTTCTGAAATATCATTTTTTACTCCATTCTGAAGCGTTCTCAGCGGAACTTAAGACGCTTCTGTCCTTTGCTTTTCCGATATTTGATATTTATTAGTTAGTGTGAGAAGTACTTCATAAACTTCGCAGCAAAGGCTGCTTCGTTAAGAAGTACTAAGTCTCACACAGGAGAATGACTAAAACACAGGCATTCTCCGTATTGATTTGAGATTCCACAGAGCGGAATCATGGCGGTTAGGGTGTTAAAAGGTACTTTGAAAAATATGCCCTTTCATTATTCGGGCAGCATATGTCAGCCAAAGAGCAGTCAGCGTGTATGGATCTTGTAGCCGTGCGCCGTCATAACCTCCACTGCCTTGGACAGCGCGTCCTGGCTGTAAAACTCGATGCGCAGCGCGCCCTCCGCAAGCTCTCTGTTGTGGTTGATGCCGATGTTTTTGATACTCACGTCGTGCATGGCGAGGAGGGAGGCGATGGCGGCAATGGCGCCGGTCTTGTCCGCAATGTCCACGGTAAACACGTACTCCGCTTTGATGGGGCCGCTGGGCGTGCTGATAAAGGATTCCCGGTAAGTTCTCGCCGTGTCAAAAAAGTGATAGAGCGTCTCCTTTTTATGATCGTCAATGTCGTTTGCAATGGCTTCCAGGTATTGTATGTATATCCGCAGCAGCTTTGCAATGTTATCCGCATTGGTCAGACAGATTTGCTGCCACATTTCCGGGGAGGAGGAGGCGATTCTTGTGATATCCTTAAATCCTCCGGCGGCGATCATTTTCATAACACCGTCCTTGGAGTCACAGCTCTTGACCACGTTAACGAGAGAGGCAGCGATGACGTGGGGCAGATGGGAGATCGCCGCAGTCACATAGTCGTGCTCCACGTATGACAAAGTCAGAGAAATCGCGCCGATGGTTTCCACCAGCGTTCGGTAAGCGTCCACTTTTTCGGTGGGAACTTCCTCAGAGGGAGTCAGAATATAGTAGGCGTTCTCCAACAGGGAAGCCTTGGCATTCTGATAGCCGAAACGCTCGGAACCGGCCATCGGATGTCCGCCGATAAACTGCTTTTGCAGATGCAGTTCTTCAATCTGTCTATGGATGCCTGTCTTGACGCTCCCCACATCCGTCAGAATGGTGTCGGGTGAGAGAAATGGTTTCAGGGCAAGCAGATTTTCCATATTGTGGGAGACCGGCGCGCATAAAAAGATATAATCACAGTTCCCGAAAGAATCATCAATGGCAGGACAGATCTGGTCGACAATCTGTTCTCTGACCGCAAGATGAAGGGATTCTGTATGGATATCATAGGCGATAAGGCGGGCGTCTGGCAGATGTTGACGGATCGCTTTGGCGATGGAGCCGCCGATCAGCCCGAGCCCGATAAAACCGCAGGTGAGTGTGTTCATGGGAGTCATTACCTTTCTCAATCTTTTCATAACTAACCGTAATAAATATATCATTTGGCAGGCGGAAAAGCAAGGCGGGCTGCCCGCAGAGGGAAATGTGTCAAAGGAAAACAGGTGAAGAAATAAGAGTCTGTGCAGAATGTATAAATAGTTGTTGAAATTGTTCTGAAAATTTAGTAAAATGTATTTACAACTTGATTCCATGCGCGGGACATGACAATACAGACAGGGCGGCCTTCCATAGAACGGCTGTATTGCCATGATTTTATGCACACGGGCGTCCAAATGAAATATGTCAGCAGGCTGACGGATGCCCGGCGCGTGAGTAGGGGAAGATGAATCTTCCCTGCTCGGTTATGGCTTTGGGTGGAAAAAAAGAACAACAGAATTGGAGGGTTACAAAGCATGAATGTTTACACGACGGATAAGATTCGTAATGTGGTTTTGCTTGGGCATGGGGGATGCGGCAAGACCAGTCTGGTGGAAGCGATGGCTTACCTTTCCGGCATCACATCCAGGATGGGCAAGATAGATGACGGAAACACGGTGAGTGATTTCGGTAAGGAGGAGCAGAAGCGCCATATTTCCATCGCTACGTCTGTTGTTCCGATCGAGTGGGAAGGCACGAAAATCAATGTGCTGGATTCTCCCGGCTTTTTTGATTTCGTAGGGGAAGTGGAAGAGGCAGTCAGCGCGGCAGACGCAGCGATTATCGTAGTTTCCGGTAAGGCTGGCGTGGAAGTCGGCACGGAGAAAGCGTGGGAGATCTGCGAGAAATATAAGCTGCCCCGTTTTGTGTTCGTGACGGATATGGATATTGACAATGCGTCATTCAGACAGGTTGTGGAAGATATGACCGAAAAGTACGGGAAGAAAATCGCTCCTTTCCATCTGCCGATCCGTGAAAATGAAAAGTTTGTTGGCTATATCAATGTGATCACTGAGCAGGCGTACCGTTGGGAAGGCAAGGAAGTCGTAGAGTGCGAGATGCCCGAGTACAGCAAGGAAAACCTGCAACTGTGCCGCGACACGCTGATGGAGGCAGTTGCTGAGACGAGTGAAGATTTCATGGAGCGCTACTTTAACGGCGATACCTTCTCGGAGGCGGAGATTCGTTCGGCTATGCGTACCAACGTGATGGACGGCAGCGTGGTGCCTATGTCCATGGGCTCCAATGTACTCTGTCAGGGCGTGTTTACCCTGCTTGACGATATCGTGAAATATATGCCCAGTCCGGAGAATCGCGAGATGGCGGGCGTTGATTTAAAGACCAACGAGATCTTTCAGGCGAATTTCGACTTTTCCAAGCCGAAGTCCGCATATATTTTTAAGACGATTGTTGATCCCTTTATCGGTAAGTATTCGCTGATCAAGGTATGCTCTGGCGTGTTTAAGAGCGACGATATGATTTACAACGACGAGAAGGAAGTGGAGGAGAAGATCAGCAAGCTCTATGTAATGCAGGGCAGCAAGCCCATCGAAGTCAAGGAGCTTCATGCGGGTGATATCGGAGCGATTGCAAAGCTGACGGCGGCGCGGACGGGCAATACCCTTTCCACGAAGGCACGCATTATCCGTTACGGAAAGGCAGAAATCTCCACACCTTATACATACAAACGGTATAAGGCGAAGAATAAGGGAGATGTGGATAAGGTTTCACAGGCGCTGCAGAAGATGCGCCATGAGGACCAGACGCTTCAGGTAGTCAATGATGCGGAGAACAAACAGTCCCTGCTCTACGGTATGGGCGATCTGCATCTGGATGTGGTAGTCAGCCGCCTTCTCAACGAGTACAAGGTGGAGATTGAACTTGCCGAGCCAAAGATTGCTTACAGGGAGACGATCCGCAAGAAATCCGATGTGGAGCACAAGTATAAAAAGCAGTCCGGCGGACACGGCCAGTACGGTCATGTAAAGATGCGCTTTGAATCGTCGGGAGATCTGGAGACACCTTTTGAATTTGCACAGGAAGTAGTGGGCGGCGCGGTGCCGAAGAATTATTTCCCGGCAGTGGAGAAAGGATTGCAGGATTCCGTTCAGGCAGGACCTCTGGCAGCTTACCCTGTTGTGGGTGTGAAAGCGGTTCTTTACGACGGATCGTATCACCCGGTGGATTCCTCCGAGATGGCGTTCAAGATGGCGACGATTCAGGCATTCAAGAAGGGATTCATGGAAGCAGGACCTGTACTTCTTGAGCCGATAGCGAATCTGCAGGTGACTGTACCCGAATCTTACACGGGCGATGTGATGGGCGATCTGAATAAGAGAAGAGGCAGGGTGCTCGGCATGAATCCTGCAGGGGATGGCAAGACCGTGGTTGAGGCGGATATCCCTGTGGCATGCTTAAGCGGTTACTGCACCGACCTCCGCTCTATGACCGGCGGACGCGGTACCTACAAGTATGAGTTCGCGAGATACGAGCAGGCGCCAAACGATGTGCAGGAGAAGGAAGTGGCAGCGAGAGCGAAGGCTGTTGCGGAGGCAAATGCAGAAGCATAACAGATAGTTAAGATATGATGGCGGATATTCTTTTGTTCAGGTAAAAGGATATCCGCTTTTTATGCTATAGAAAGAAGAAAAGGGGATGAAAGTATTGGTGAAAACGGTTGTCCTTTTTCTTGTTCTGTTTCTCGGACAGGGTTTTTGCGTTCACGCGGAAGAATCGGTCTTTGAGAAGGATGGGCAGATTTACCTGATACAGTCCGCACAGGATATGCGGACGCTGGCTTTGCTTGTGAACACGGGAAAAGATGTGGAGCCTGGTGTGTCTGCGAACAGTTCGTCCTATCGACTGACGCGGGATATCGATCTCTCTGCTTACTGTACAGGGGATGGATGGGAGCCTGTCGGGTGCGGGTGTGAGGAGGGAGAAGACGAAGTGCTTGTGAGGGGATTTAACGGCACCTTTGACGGCGCAAACCATGTGGTGACGGGACTCTATATTAATTGTCCGGGCGCGGACAGGCTTGGCTTGTTCGGAACAAGAACTGATCTGTATGACAGTGCTGAAAGTGCGGAATATCCTGTCAGTGGGAAAACGGTAATCAAAAATCTCTATATCAGGGACTGTGACATTACGGGCAGCCGGTATGTGGGCGGCATCATGGGCGGTATGGAGATAACGAGCGGTTTGCAAAGTGGTGGAGATTTATTGATAGAAAACTGCCATGTTACTGGGAAGATTACAGGATTTGACTCGGCAGGCGGTATCACAGGCGCGGCTTCTGTCGTGGAAAACTGCAGTTTTACGGGTACTGTGGAAGCTTACAGTGCGGTGGGCGGTATCGTGGGAATCGCCTATGATGTCCGTGGATGCGTGGCACATGCCAAGGTGGAGGGCGGCTTTGACAAGTCGGGTGGCGACGCGGGCGGTATTGGCGGAGTTGTCGTCTGTGTGCGGGACAGCTATATGGTCGGCGCTGTGACAGGGACTGACAATATCGGAGGCATAACAGGCAGGGGAAATGATCCGACAGGATGTTATGCGAGAGCGGATGTGACGGGAGACAACTACACGGGAGAACTGCTCGGCCGTCCCCAGGAATTTTCGTTGGATGGGGTGTCCCTGCCGGAAGGTGCGTCTTGCCGGAGCGGAATACAAAACTGCCTGACAGGCGGGGAAGACATAACGGACTTTCAAGAATTTATGGCAGGGGTGGAAGACGCAGGGCAGGGTGTATGGTTCTGCGTAGCAGACGATGCATATCCCAATCTTTCATGGGAGAAAGAGAGCCGGTTCGGTTATACAGTCACCGCCACGGTGCAGGAGGGGGACAGTCTGTGGAAGATCGCGGATAAGGTGTATGGGAACGGACGTTTCTGGACGCAGATTTATGAGGAAAATCAAGCGCATATCGGCAAAGATCCGAGCCTGCTCACGGCAGGGACAGATCTGGAAATCACAGTGAATACGTCACAGGCAGACTATGCGTCGAAGGGGGATATCTGGGAACAGGAACAGGCATTTCTGGAGGAGGGAAAAAAGCGTGGTCTGGATGAGGCGCGGTTAAGGCGCTTTTTTGGCAGACTGCTTGCGGATGACATTTGGAATAGCGCGGTATGTGATGAGAGAGAACGGCAGATAAACGACTGGGTGATCGGTGATCTGGACGGAAACGGACAGGATGACATGATTGTGATGGCAGGGGCGGGGCGCGTGTTTGTACCCGGTGAAATCCGGCTCTATCTCAATGGGGAACCGGCTTATGTTCTGAAGGATGAAAGTGCATATTATGAAGAGCAATTCTGCTTCGGCTCCTCTTTTTGGGAAGAACCCTTTATGGCAGATTTAGATAACGATGGCAGTCTGGAGCTGCTGTTCGCGGCGGGAAACGGCGGTAACGGTGGACCGGGAGGAAGGAACACCTGTCTGTTCCGGCGCGTGGGGAACAAATGGGTGGAATGTCTGGAGGAACTTCCCAATGACTGTGGAGAATGGTGTGGAGACGAGATCGAGCTGCATATAGATGTAACATGCACCGGCGTGAACCGATACGAGGCATATTGCCCTTATGTGGATGAACGCATGGAATTTGACGGACAAAACATCAGGGAAATCGGGGAGCACGAGTATGGACGCGTGGGCGGTGCGAATGTCAGGGGATTCTTTGGCTTCGAGCGTGTGACCTATAAGGGGAAGAATGCCATTAAGTGCAGGGAGTATCTGAGTGGAGAAGGCGGAAACGCGCACGGCGTGGGTGAGGCGGTATTTATTCTTGTCTGGGACACGGACGGTGTATGCCGCGTGGCAGACTGGTGGGTGGAAGGCTGGACGTAGCGAATCGTGCAGGGAACTTCCTATGTGCTTATAAAGAGCAGGAGCAGACTGGTTGGTCTGCTCCTGTTGTTATAGGGATTACCCCCACTTGTTGCCTTTCTCTGTCACGCCGCTCACGCTGCCGCCGAATCCGGCCCATTTGACGGGCGCTTTGTCACCAGTACAGTTTTCTATCGTGACGCCTTTTACATGGGCGTCCAACTGGCCGAGAATCTGGATGGTTCCGCCGGAATTTCCGCGGAACGAGCAATTGGATATTGTTACATTACTGCAGGTTCTGTTTTTGTTTGGTTCAATATCAATGCCGTACTCCGGGGCAGTGCCGTTTGCATAATTGAACTCGCAGTTTTCGACCGTAACATTGGACACATCTGTAATGGAGAGATTGTTCCTGCGGTTGTGATGCAGGTTACAGTTTTTAATCGTTACGCCGTCGCTGGATGGGTTGCCGAGCGAAGCGTTATCATACTTGCCAAGATAAATACCGTCTCCCCAGCACTGGGAGATGTCAACATCGCTGATGGTGATGTTTGTGGAGCCAAACACAGCGATGCCGTGTCCCCACTCGCCGCCGCTTCCTTTGTGCTCCCTGCGCTCGCCGATGATCTGCCCGCCAGAAACGCTGACACCAGCGCGGCCACTGATATTGATGACCTGAGAGTTACGCTCGCTGTTGGGAAGAGCGATCAGCAGTGCGCTGGGCGACATGACAAGCTTTTGGTTGGTAGTCAGGACGATGCCTCCGAACTTATACTTGCCAAACAAATCATTGCCGCCGGCTGTGGCGTCAATATGGTACACACCCGCAGGGAGATACAGTGTCACCTCACGCACGTGAGTTTCGTCACCCCACTCAAAATCCCGCAGCATTTTGTTAATATATGGTGTGTCGTCGGTGACGCCAGTCTGCTGTTTATAAGTGAGAAATGCGCCTGTTTCCGGTTTCGGAGGCATCTCATTTTCATCGATAGCGACCGCATAGCACTGTTGGGTAAATTTGCTGCTGCCGGAAGTATACACTGCCTCGATAAGGGCAGCGCCTGCTTTTTTCATAGTGAGCAGACCGGTTTGATCAACGGATATGACCTCGGGATTGTTGCTTTCCCATTTGAGCCTGCTTTTATCCTGTGTGGGTGCAAACTCCATGTGAAGCTGGTATGTGTTTCCAATGTTTTCCTGGATCGTCTGATCTGCTTCCAGGAAAATAGGGGCGTCAATCACCGTAACATTACACTGCGCCTTTTTGTTGCCGTCCTGTGAGGTTGCCGTGATGGTTACGCTTCCTTCCTTTTTCAGTGTGAGTACGACGGAAATGGAGACAGTCTTTTTACCGCCAGCAGAGCCGGTGACAACGTTGTCCGGCTTTTCTTCTATGGCAACGATGCCGTTGTCAGAGCTGGACCAGATTACGGTCGGATTTGCAACGATACCGTTGCCCTCCGATGTGAGTGTAGCGGTGAGCGTTCTTTTTTTCTCATCCTGTTCCGCCAGTGGGAAAGAAAGACTGGTTTTGTTAAGCGCAATCCCTTTCACATGATTGATCTGGTATTTTTTCTTTTCAATTTTAAAGGAATAGGTCTTTGTTCCGCCGTATTCTCCCATGCCGCGCAAAGTTACTTTTGCGGTGCCTGCTTTCGTATTGTTTTTATATTCCGCTTCAAGGATTTCAAAACAGGAATCCTTCTGGGGCAGTTCTTTCTTATTTTTCTGATCGGCAGTGGTGGCATAAATATGAATATCGCTCTTTGCTAATTTGATTTCCTTCCCGGTATATTCCTGTGGATCGATGACAACTTTTAAGGTACTGATATTTTTGGCAAAGATCCGATATGTCCCGGTAATGGTTTTCTCATAGCAGCCCACGCCTGTTACGGTAACAGAAACGACAGTGTTTGCCTGTGGTGACGAATCCTGCGTATGGCTGAAGGTGAAGTCCGCGTCATAATCGGTCTTAGCTGACAGTTTTTTGCCGTTCGCATCTTTGATCGTGACGGTTGATTTCCATTTGTCTGGCTTATCACTGTACGGCTTATCGGGTATGGTGATAATGCAGTTGCCGATATCCGCTTTCGTCACCATGAGTGTCACTGTTTTTTCATATCCAGCATAGCTGCCTTTACCCTTAATCTCGCAGGTCATGGGTGTTCCCGGCGTCTTGTTGTCTTTATACTTAATGGTGTAATCGGTTTTGTTTTTTAGGACTGTATAGTCCTGATCTTTTAAAATGAGCTCGGGCACAGCGCCGCCTTTTTGATAGGGAACTTCATAAATCCCGTTTTTCACTGCCACATTTTTTCCCATGACAATTTTGATATCGTTATTTGATGTGACGGTGTAAGTCAGCCGGAGAGTGCCCTTATATCTGCCTTTTCCAGTGAAGGTAACTGTGACATTTCCCGCTTTTTTCGCATTGCCATATTTTATGGTATAATCGGTTCCTTCTTTGAGGGTTTCTTTTTTGTCTCCGTTATGAAAAGAGAGTAAAGCGGAACCGGTCTGGAACATACCTCCATTTTTATCGACTGTCTTCTGGGAGAAGGAGATGGTTTCCTTCCAGTCCTCACCGGGGACGGCGTCCTTGAGCTTCCTGTCGCCTACAAGCTTCAGTGCTATTTTTTTGCAGCCGCTGTAACCGCTTGTTCTTCCGGCTTCACTGGGAGAGACCATAACATAGGCACCCACCGTTCCGGATGCGAAAACAGCGTAGTCATACTGTGTTTCGGCGAGAACATTTCCGCCTATTTTTACTTCTGTAATACGAACATCCGACTTTGCAAGAGGTGTGCCGTGATATTCGTACTGTTTTTGATCGAATTTCACCGATGCGGAACCGAAGTTTCGTGTTTTATCTTTCAGAACGACAAGCTGCATGGGAAAAGAGCCTGTAAAATTTCCTGTTCCGTTCACCGTGTACGAGTAGATTTTGTCTGCGGCATAGAGATCACCGTTTGTATAATCTGCAGGCAAAGCCGTCATGTTCTCACCCGGTTTTGTGTAGTCACAGATAAAATCTTTCTTTGCGGCCAGTTTTTTCTTGCCGTAGGTCAGATCGGGAGCGGGAATCTTAAGCGTTTTGCTGTAACTGATGGTCTGTTCGTAACCAGGTGAAACCTTGGGCGTATTGTAAATATCAATATCGTTGATATCCAGTGGTTTGATCGTATAGTATAAGGTCACGCTGCCTTGATACTGTCCTTTTAAGTTGACTGTCACACTGGGCGCTTTGGAGGCATTCCAGGCAGCGGCGTTGACGTTATTTTTGTAGCTTAGTGTATAGTCCGTTTTTTCTTTCAGCAGCGTGTTTTCATGGTATACACGAAAGTTTTGTGTGATTTTCTGGCCGTTATATACGAGATAATCGCTTTCCTTTACAAAACCGGCAATCCGGATATCGCCGGAAAGATCAAGGAGTTTTTCGCTGTCGGGATTATTCTTATCGGGGACAACATCAACCACAAAAGAGGATGTTATATTGCGGCAGGATACCGTGATCCGGGCATACCCTTCCGCGGCAGCCGTGACCGTGGCAGATCCGTTTCCGTCCGCTTTTACAGTGGCGACGGTCTCATCGCTGCTGTCCCAGATCATATCCGCCTGCAATGTCTCGGGTGAAGCTTTCGCAGTGATCTGCTGGGTGTCTCCGAATGACATCGGTATCCGCTGGCCTTTGGTGAGGATAGTTTCCGCATCTGTGCCGGCGTCTCTATACAGAACTAATGTGCCTTTCATTTCTGCCTCAAGTGGCGGTTCATTACCCTCAGCGAGCGTGGAATCATCAGATGCATTGCTGTTTTCGGAAACTGTGGAAAGCGTTTCTGTCGTCTGGACTGTCCCGGCATTTTCCGAATCTGTATCGTCCGCCGCCTCTTCGCTGCCGTTTTTATACACAGCCGGAGCGTTGTCTCCAGTCAGATCGTCCCCGGGAAGTGCATCGTCAGCGGTATTGGAGTTGTTTTCCGAGACAGAAGTATTTTCTGAGACAGAAGAATTTTCCGAAACGGATGAACCACTTTGTACGGCATCTGTTATGGATTCTTCCGCGGCGGCAAAGTCTTCTGCAGTCTGGTCAGTGTCTGTGATAGTGTCATTTTGAGGCAGAAAAGGTATGGTAGCGGCAGAATAAAAGGTTTCCGCTTTTACACCTTCCGTTTCCGGGTAATATGCCGCCCGGATGTAGTAGTCGTAATCCGCAGCCGCTTTTTTGGATGTATCGCTATGGTTATCTGTCATGACAGAGAAGAGCGCTTCAGGGACAAGCGTTATCATTTCATAATATTCGCTCTCTGTGTCGGTTATTTCTTCCATGGTAAAGTAAGGCGAAGAGAGTACTGTCTCAAAGTCGTTCCAGTTGTCCTCTGCGCCAAGAAGGTTTGGGCTTCCGGGCTCTGCTCCGCTTTCACCGCGGAGAATGCTCCATTCCAGTGTGCCCGACTCTTTGTATGTGGGCGTTTTTTCTATATCATAATTGACAAACAGAATCAGAGCTTCCACTGACGCGAAAGAGACGGGGAGATCATAGGAGAAGGTATCGTCATCCGCGGCGGGAAGCGTGCCATCTTCGGGAATCTGTCCGATATGTATGGCAGGTAATTCCGTTTCCGGGGCTGTTTTTTCTGTCTCGGATATGGCATCCGCATCTGGTGGGGTATCTTGATCTTCCAAACCGGTATGTCCGGCAGAAGTTTCTGAAAAATCACCGCTGTTCTCGGTTCCTTCGACGTCATCTTCTGGTGCTTCATCGGAAATTATGGTGTTTTCTGAAAGAGAATCTTCCGAGTTAACGATAGTTTCCGTTGCCAGCGCCGTTATGCCGCCACAGTTGCCAAGTGCAAGCGACAGGATTAGCACTGCCGCAAGCCATCTGTTTCTGTTTCGCATCATCTGTTCCTCCTGTATCCTTTTTTGCACGTCTGAAATGACGGTTGCATAATTTTGTGTATTTATTTTAATAAATGGACACAACTTGTGTCATTATAACACAAATGCGGCGAAAAAGTGACATGGAATATCTTTCTGTCAGATATTTTGCTACATTGACAGCATTTCTGTGTTTGTGTTATATTAGGTATGTTCAAAATATAACATAGCATATGGTCAGAAAGGCGGCTTTAGCGTGGGAGTTTTTATTCAGTGTGCACGTACCCGTTATCAGGGGCAGTAAAAAGCAGATGGTATCGTCTCATGTAGATGGGGTCTTTTTTGTGTGCGAATAAAAGCAGCCGTATAGTTTAGCGGGAAGATTCTGTTTGCAGGGTCTGTCCTGCTTTTTTACTGCCTTTTTATCGGGGAAATGGATTTGCCGGCAGGTGAATCGCGGTGTACAGGATAAAAAGGAGGCGCGCTATGCAGAAGAACAGAAGACAGGCAGGCTATGACTATATAAAACAGGTATCGGATTCCCAGAATTTTCTGACGGAATGGAAACTGATACAAAGGATTATCCGTCTGGCGGATATACAGAAGGAAGATACGGTGCTGGAGATCGGCACCGGGAAAGGGCATCTGACGGAAGCCCTTTGCAAAAGAGCAGGAAAGGTACGCTCGGTGGAAATCGACAAAAAGTTGATGGAGAGCGCCCAAAAACGGCTGATGAAATTTGACAATGTTGAGCTGGTTTCCGGGGATTTTATGAAATACCGTCTGCCGGAAAAAGGGGATTACAAGGTATTCGCAAACATCCCGTTTTTCCTGACGACACAGATTGTTGAGAAACTGACAAGTGGGCTTAATCCGCCGTCTGACATGTGGCTTGTGCTGGAGAAGGGGGCGGCAAAACGGTTTTTGGGACTGCCGCGGGAGACGAAGAAGTCTCTGGAGCTTAAGGTGCGATGGGAGATGAAAATTGTGTACCACTTCCGCAGGGAAGATTTTCATCCGAAGCCGTCCGTGGATTCTGTTCTGGTACATTTCTCAAAGAAGGCGATTGCCGATCTGAATGGAAGGGAATACCGGGCATTTCAGAAGTTTATCGAGCAGGGGATGAAATACGGTGTCACAGGGAAAGGGGGACTGCTGACCCAGAGACAGGCGTCGGCGGCGTTAAAGCGGGCGGGACTGTATCACGCTTATGAGGATGGCGTCACGCTTTATATTCAGTGGCTCTGTCTCTTTCGATGCTATCAGGGGTTGAAGGGAAGAAAACTGTAAACGGAAAAAGCCTCTGTTTCAGCGCATGATATCGCAAGAAAACTGTTGACAAATCCCGTCGGTATAATAAAATAAGTAGAGTATGAGCAAACTACGGAAAACTGTGGCTGAAAAGACGTTTTCTGCCGCAGATTGCGATAAGAAAAGCCGTATGCGGCGGGAAAGGATTGGGCAGTAACATGGCAGAAGTGTACAATCACAGAGAAGTGGAGACAAAATGGCAGAAAATCTGGGACGACGAAAAGGCTTTCCAGACATCAGAGGATTACTCGAAACCGAAATACTATGCGCTGGTGGAGTTCCCTTACCCCTCGGGACAGGGGCTTCATGTGGGACATCCACGTCCTTACACGGCGCTTGACATTGTGGCGAGAAAGAGAAGGATGCAGGGCTACAACGTGCTTTATCCCATGGGGTGGGACGCGTTCGGGCTTCCCACGGAGAATTATGCGATCAAGAACCATATTCACCCGAAGATCGTGACACAGAACAACGTGGCGCGTTTCAAGAGCCAGCTTCATTCTCTTGGTTATTCTTTTGACTGGGAGAGGGAGGTCAATACCACAGATCCCAATTATTATAAGTGGACACAGTGGATTTTCCTGAAACTGTTTAAGGCGGGGCTTGCCTACAAGTCCGAGATGCCGATCAACTGGTGTACCTCCTGTAAGGTGGGTCTTGCCAACGAGGAAGTGGTGAACGGTGTCTGCGAGCGGTGCGGCGCGGAGGTGGTCCGCAAGGTGAAGAGCCAGTGGATGTTAAAGATCACGGAGTACGCGGACAAGCTGATCGAGGGACTTGAAACGGTAGACTATGTGGAGCGCGTCAAGGTTTCACAGAAGAACTGGATCGGTAAGTCCATGGGCGCGGAAGTGGACTTTTCCATCAAGGACAAAGAGGATAAGCTGCGCGTCTACACGACCCGCTGCGATACGCTGTTCGGCGCAACCTACATGGTGGTGTCTCCGGAGCATCCGATCATTGATAAATATAAAGAGGAGCTGAAAAACTGGGACGATATCTGCGCTTACAGAGAGCAGGCGGCGAGAAAATCTGATTTCGAGCGCGCGGAACTTGCGAAAGAGAAAACCGGCGTGCGCATAGACGGCATGTCTGCGGTGAACCCTGTAAACGGCAAGGAGATCCCAATTTACATTTCCGACTATGTGCTGATGAGTTACGGCACAGGTGCGATTATGGCGGTGCCAGCACATGATGAGAGAGACTGGGAGTTCGCGAAGAAATTCGGGCTGCCCATCGTCGAGGTGGTTGCGGGCGGAAAGGACGTGCAGGAGGAAGTTTACACGGACGTGGCGGAAGGCACGCTTGTAAACTCTGACTTCCTGAACGGTTTGAGCGTGGCGGATGCCAAGGAGAAAATGATCGCTTTTCTGGAAGAGCAGGGCGTAGGCTGTGCCAAGACCAACTTTAAGCTGCGCGACTGGGTATTCTCCAGACAGCGTTACTGGGGGGAGCCGATTCCGATCGTACAGTGTGAGAAATGCGGTTTTGTGCCCCTTGACGAGAGCGAACTGCCGTTAGAGCTTCCCGAGGTGGAGAGCTATATGCCGACAGATAACGGCGAGTCGCCGCTGGCAGCTATGACTGACTGGGTCAATACCACCTGTCCGTGCTGCGGCGGGCCGGCGAAGCGGGAGACGGACACGATGCCCCAGTGGGCGGGATCGTCATGGTACTTCCTGCGCTATACAGATCCGAAGAATGAAAACGCGCTGGCAAGTAAAGAAGCGCTTGACTACTGGATGCCTGTGGACTGGTACAATGGCGGTATGGAGCATACCACGCTGCATCTGCTGTATTCCCGGTTCTGGCACAAGTTCCTCTATGACCAGAAAGTGGTGCCCTGTCCGGAGCCTTACGCGAAGCGGACGTCACACGGCATGATTCTGGGCTTGAATCCCCACTGTTTCTCCAATCTTCCGGCGGAGGAACAGGAGGCGCTTTTAAAAGAACACGGCAGTGAGAAGGCGGCGAGGCAGGCGCTCAAGGAAAAATACGGCGAGATGGCGGAGCACCCGGTGGTAAAGATGTCCAAGTCTCTCGGCAATGTGGTGAATCCCGACGATATTGTGACAGACTACGGCGCGGATACCCTGCGGACATACGAAATGTTTATCGGTGCGTTTGAATTGAGCGCCGGCTGGAGCGAGGACGGCGTGAAGGGCTGCCGCAGGTTCCTCGAGAGAGTGTGGAAACTGCAGGATATCCTGACGGATGATATGGATTACTCCAAGGATATGGAGATTAAGATGCACCAGACCATCAAGAAGGTCAGCAGCGATTTTGAAAATCTGAAATACAATACGGCGATTGCGGCGATGATGACTCTTGTAAATGAATTCTATAAGAAGAATGCGGTGACGAAGGGCGAGTTTAAGACGCTGCTTGCGCTGTTAAATCCTGTGGCACCCCACATTACCGAGGAGCTGTGGCAGGCAGTTGGCTTTGAGGGCAGGGTTTACCAGACCGCATGGCCTTCCTATGAGGAATCCAAAACCGTTGAGTCCACGGTGGAGATCATGGTGCAGATCAACGGTAAGAACCGGGCAACCCTGAATATCGGCAAGGACGATCCGAAGGATGAGGTGATCGCGAAGGCGAAAGAGGCAATCGCAGATAAGCTGACGGGAACGATTGTGAAGGAGATTTATGTGCCCGGCAGACTGGTGAATATCGTGCAGAAGTGAGAAACACAAGGACGGATTTGAACTTCAGTCTGAGGTTTCAGGTATGAGATGCATCACAAGGGAGGGACAACATGACTGTGTTAGCTATACTGTTGACGGCGCTCACGGTTTCTTCCCATGTGATGACAGCGGCATATAACGGTGTCCCTGTGCAGAGCGAACTGGTGCAGTTGGCTGTCATGCTTCCGCAGGATGACATCTGCAATATGTATCTCGACAGGGGTAAGGTGGAAGATTACAACGGGGACGGTAAGCCGGAGGTTTATCTGACAGCAGGCGGCGGCTGGTATTATCTGGTGTGCTACGAGCTGGACGGGAAGATGCGTACGGTGGAGGACATGGAACCGTGGACGTGGTCGAGTGATCTGTATCACACGGCGGACGGGCATCTGGTGCTGTATACGTGGCCCCATACCACGGGGACAGACGGAAATTACAACTATAGGATTTATGAGTGGACAGAGGACGGGTATTGTCTGGAGGAGGATCTGTGGAGCGAGCCGGACGAATATGACTGGGACGGAACGGTTTTGAGCTGCAAGTATTTTTGCGCAGGGACAGCGGCTGACCCGTTCCCGCACAGCGACAAGGAGGCGGAAGAGATACCGCTCACAAAGGAAGCATATGAACAGAAGATAAAAGACCTCGGGGAGATGAGTTCTGTTTTTGAGGACGGGCTTGTATGGGGCTGGGAGTTCTGGCAGGAAAATGATTATGAAGACGAGTCTGTGGGGTATGGCATTTACAGGGATATTCAGAAAGAGGTAATGAGCTGGCAGTGACGGATGTGTGATACTATGCTGCGATGTAGGGCGGCGCGGTTCGTTTCAGAATAGGCGGAGTTTACTATGTTTGTTGATTATCATGTACATACAGATTACAGCGACGATTCCGATTATCCCATGGAGGATGTGGTGAAAGATGCCATCCGGCTTGGAATGGACGAAATCTGTTTTACGGATCACGTGGACTATGGGGCGAAGGTGGACTGGGACAGCGGATCAGAGATTCCCTATTGCAATGGTCTTGCCATGGTGAACGTGGATTATCCGGCTTATGTGGAGGAGATCCGGCGTCTGCGCGGCCAGTACGCAGACCGGCTTTCCGTTAAAATGGGTCTGGAGTTTGGGATGCAGAAACACACGATCCCACAGTTTGAAGTCTTGTACCAAAGATACCCTTTTGACTTTATTATTTTGTCGGTTCATCAGATCGAGGATAAAGGTTTCTGGTCGCAGGAATTTCAGCAGGGACGGACCCAGAAAGAATACAATGAGCGATATTATGAGGAGCTTCTGTATCTGGTAAAGCATTACCAGAATTACAGTGTGCTGGGGCATCTTGACTTGGTTTTGAGATATGATAAGCTGGGCATTTATCCTTTCCGCTATGTGAAACATTATGTGGAGGAAATTCTTGCGGAGGTTATAAAGAATGGAAAGGGCATTGAGATCAATACCTCTTCCCACCGATATGGGCTTACCGATTCCACCCCCTCGCGGGAAATCCTCAAGATGTATCATGACATGGGAGGAGAAATCCTGACGCTCGGCAGCGACAGTCACGCGCCGGCGCATCTCGGAACGTATATGGAGGAGTCGAAAAAGCTGTTAAAAGAGATTGGTTTTCAGCATTTTTGCACGTATGAAAAAATGCAGCCGTTTTTCCATGAACTATGATTTAACCATAAGAAAAGCCGGAGTCACTGTAGGAATATGGCTTCGGCTTTCTGATATTCTGTGTTCTATTTTTTCCTCATCCGCATCATTTTATCTATGGTTGCGGCTTCCTCCGGCGAGGATTCCTTTTTGATGACGGCGACGATTGTCTCGATTTCTTCATTTGTAAAAGTAATGTGATCCGCCTGTCCCCTCTTGGCGACTGCCATCAGAAAAGGCAGCATCTGTTCCTTTTTCAGACTTCGGCTCTCAAAGACGAGCGCCTGCAAAAATTCCAGTTTCGCCTTGTCAATTCCGGCAAGCGTCGGGTCATTCATCCATTCATTATTCATGGTTACCTCCATTGGCTTAGTCATTATCGTTCGATAACGATTGCTGTTGAAACAGTTCGTACATTTCTTTTTGTTCCGGTGTGAGCATATTCATCAGCATGGAAAGCATAGGAGAACCGGAAGCGGCAAATCCGCTGGGGGAGCCTCCGGTGCTTTCGGAATCAGTTGCGGCACTTTCGGACGCAGATGCCCCGGACAGTGGATTTTCAAACAGGGAATCCATACCCATGTCGGGGAAAATTTCCTGCATGGCGCTCATGGTCTGGGTCATTTCCTGTACGGTTTCCATGGTCTGCAGGATATTCTGTATCTGTTCCAACTGCCGGATTTCTTCCGGAGTGGAATAGAGACACAGTTCCTTGCAGAGCTTTTTCAGATCGGGCGTTTCTGGCTGGGAAAGCCCGCATCCGCAAAGCGCGGCAGTGTTCTTTTTTGTGAGGGTCATCGTATATTGCAATTCCATATATTTGATGTAGACAGCCAGATGTTTTTGCATGGAAGGCTCTATGTAGGGGAGAAGAACCTTGAGCTTCTGGATCTGGTTGTTTGTATATAAGGCATCGAATGCCATAACATTTGAAGCATTTTCATTTTTTTCTGCCATAAGCTATGCCTTTCTGATGCCTTTTCTCTCTACAGTATATGACACATTAGAGAAAAATAGGCTCCGACTCTGACGTGGATGACCGGAGCCTATTTCCCGGATGTGTGTAAAAGACGTGACCGGCGTCAGCAGCCCGCCCCGCAGGACGGGCTGTCACGCTTGATGATAGTTAATTGTGCCGCTTAGTTGTTGCAGCAGCAGGATAAGAGGATCAGAATCCAGATCCAGGAACAGCAGTTATTGTCGCTGCCGCCAAAGAGGCCGTTGCCGCCGAAAAAGCCACCGCCACAGCCGCAGCTATCGCCGTTGTTGCAGCAGCAGGATAACAGGATCAGAATCCAAATCCAGGAACCGCATCCATTGTTGACAGGTGCAGGGGTGCTGCATCCGCAGTGTGTTGCTGTAAGATCACTCATGTTAGTGCCCTCCAAATGTTAGTTATGGTTTATCTTATGTGGGTGGGGTGATTTGGTGCCTATGGAAAAAAGATTGCTTTAAAAATTGAAACCTTTTTCATGGCTGATTCGTATTATTGATAGGATTAGAAGGTAAGAGGCAGCGTTTTGCGCTATGTAAAAAATGATAAGACAGGAGGAAGGCGGACATGAATCTTGGCGGAATAGGAGCGGGCTACCAGACAGCAGTATATACGGCAGGGAAAACGGAAAAGAATGTGCCCAAGGGGAAATTTTTTGAAGCGGTATCGGAACAGATGCCGCAAAATGAGAGGAATTATGACGAAGAAGCCTTTTTAAGCGTGGGGGCGAACGCGCCAGAAGAAGTGAAACATGCGTGGATGTCGGCGGCTGAGGAGATCGGGGTAAATGGACTTGGAATCGGGAAAAATGGCATGATGACGCACATTTCCCAGATGATGGTGGAGCGTATCGAGAGAGGATGGAACGGCGGTGATCCGAACGACATACTGGGAAACAGCGTGCAGTCTGCGCTTCATGCGGCACAGCAGGCGCTTTATGATCTGAATCATCCCCTTGCCGAAGGTCATACAAATAGTATCGAAGTACAGAACTGCCGCATACAGGAAAGAAAGTTTTATCAGGCGTTTATCAGCCGGTTGGAGCGGCTCCTGTAGGAAGAGAGATGGTCCAGCCATTATATGGAAACAGAGTCATCGGAAAACCGATGGCTTTTTTCATGTGCAGGAAGGGCTTGAAACATATGTTCGCCTGTGGTAAGATATCAGTATGTTTGAAAATGCTAAGGAAACCAACAGAAAAGACAGCGTTCGGATCTGCAGGGCAGACATATGCCTGATTGCATTCTTCTTAATTTTAGCATTGGGAATCTTTGGCTGGTCTGTCTTGAATCGGAAAGAAGGGCAGAGGCTGCAGATCTCCTATGACGGCCAGACGGTTATGAATGTGCCGTTGTCACAGATACGGCCGCAAAAAACGACTGGAGAGGGGGACGGGGCTGTCCGTTACTTTCTGATTTGCTTCCCGGACGAGAGCGTCTCCTGCGAGTGGTATGATACAAGGCCCGATCTGGATTCGGCAGTTCCTGATGGAAGCAGCTACAATCTGCTGGCTGTTTCAGCAGCCGGCGTTTTTATGGAGGCTGCCGACTGCAGGGATCAGATTTGCGTACATCATATCCCTCTTACGGGCGTCGGGGAGAGCATGATCTGTCTGCCGCATAGGCTTGTGGTGGAAATGGCCGGAGAAGCGGATGAGGGGACGCTGGATGGCATCGCAAAGGCGGAAAAAGAGGGAAAACGCCCGGATGTCATGGCGAAGGCGGAGAAAGAGGGAAAACGCCCGGATGTCATGGCGAAGGCGGAGAAAGAGGGAAAACGCC